>JBCCLJ010000017.1:0-56303 GCA_039026915.1 Acidobacteriota bacterium | reverse complement strand
GGCGCTTGGCAGAAGGCTGAGGAGGACTTGCTGCAGCAGGGAGTGAAGATCGACGTCGAGTCCGTCGGCACGGTTCCAGCCGACGAGGGCGGGCGCAGTCGACTGACGGAACTCTGCCGTCTGGGCTCTTCGGGAGCCCTCCTCCTGCGCCCCGACGGGCACGTCGGATGGCGCTGCGAAGAGGGGCCGGAGGACCGCTCGGCGACGCTGCTCGCGGCCGCTGGAGAGATGAGTCTCGTGTAGCGGTCCTCCGCAAGCGCGCTGATCAGACCCCGACGACCGCGGGGGTCACGCCGGCCTCGGCCGCCAGGCGCTGCAGATTCTCGATCGCCGGGTAGGTGTTCCCCAGCAGCCGACCGAGGATGGCCGCCTGCTGCGGATCGTCGCGGTCGGCTGCCGCGATCATCTGTCCGAAGCCGTCGAGTCGCGTTCGCGCACGCCAGGCCGAGATCTCCGGCGACTGGGTCCAACTCGCCTGATTCAGCATGGAGTCAGCGGCGACGAGCAGCACGTCTTCGACCGAGTCGATGTTCGGTGCGGGTCTGGCGAAGCCGTTCTTCTCTTCCTCGGGGAAGTTGGCCTCGACGAAGGCCAGCAGGGCCGCGCTGAAGCACGGCTGGTACTGACGGACCGCCTGCAGATGGATCTCACCGGGCTGGAAGACCGGCGCGCGCACTCCGACGTAGGCCGACAGCGCTCCGGCCGTGCAATCGACGAAGAGAGTGTCGTCGGGAACCTCGACCTCGCTCGACGCAAAGTGCAGGCGGCCGCGTTCGATGCGCTCGACGCGACCGTTGCGCAGGACGTGATTCACCCTGCGCAGGAGGTCGATGTCGCGCTCGGTGACGATCGCCGCGTGAAACATCTCGGGCCAGACGTCCTCGTCGACCCGCAGCCAGATGCCGGCCGCTTCGAACTTCTCTTCCAGATCGCGCACCGACTCGGCGGTGGCGTAGATCTCTGTGGACTGTGCGAGACCGCCGATCGTGCCTTCGAAGAACTCCGGACCCATCTGGAAGCCACGCCGGTTGAGAAACCAGCTGTCGCGCGGTTTCACCCACAGAATGCGGTCCGGGTCACAGCCGTGCTCGAGCAGCCAGCTGATGGAGTCGGTCGCCGTCTTTCCGGCGCCGAGCACGCAGAGCGCCTCATGCTGGGTAGCGAGCCTGGGCAGGTGATTCGGCGGTGCACAGACGACGTCGCTGTCGACGTCGAACTTGCGACGGTGGGTGGCCGGAATCTCGGTCGTCAGATAGTTGGCGTAGACGACCTTCTTGCGCGCCGTGACGCTCCGCTTCTCTCCCGAGAGGAGCGAGACGACGTCGCCCTCTTTCGTGTATCGCGTCATCGGCAGGAACTGCACGCGACCGCTCGGCACGAAGACGTCTTCCATCAGTTCGTGGTAGTAGCGCGCAATCTCGACGCCGGACGACAGTTCGCAGTAGCCGGCGTTGGTGCCGGTGGTGTCGATGCGGTTCTTGCCCAGCGCCTTCGAGTGCACGCCGTAGTTCGCCGCCGGCTGATGGAGGCGTACGAACGGGTAAGCATCGTTCCAGTGCCCCCCGGGAAAGGCACGATCGTCGAGCATGACGACGCTGGAGTCGGTCTCGGCGAGAAGAGTGTCGACGAACGCCATGCCCGTCGCGCCGCTGCCGATGACCAGATAGTCGGTTTCGAGTTGCATCGCGGACTCCTGGAAGCTGGTGAGGTGCAGCCCGGTTCGCGAGCCGCTCAATCTAATCAGTGATCAGATTGCTGATGCTAGCAGTGATCTAATCACTGTCAAGATGTGTCCCCAACGCTCCAGTGCCCTCGTGGAAGCACGCTAGAGATGCCCCAGAGCCGCAGAAGCAGCTACCACCACGGCGACCTGGCACCCGTCCTCATGGATCTCGCCGTCCGCGAGATCGAGGAGAAGGGCTCGGAGAAGCTGAGCTTGCGTTCCCTCGCCCGTCGCGCCGGAGTCTCCCAGGCGGCTCCGTACCACCACTTCTCGACCAAAGCGGATCTACTCGCTGCGGTTGCGACGCGCGGCTTCGAGGAGCTCGCTCAGCGCCTCCAGGAGGCGGTCGCGGGCTCGTCGGAGCTGGAGGGTCAGCTCCTGGAGATGGGCACGGCCTACGTCGAGTTCGCGGTGCAGAACCCGGTCGTCTTCGACCTCATGTTCGGCAGGACGACCGAGGACTTCTCCCAGCAGCACGAGATGGTCCGGGCGGCCAACGAGTGCCTCGAGGTTCTCCTCGACCTGGTCGCTCGAATCGTCGCGGAACGCGGACGGCAGGAGGACCAGAAGACGCTCGCCGGCGTCTTCTGGTCCGCGGCACACGGCGTCGCCGCCCTGCAGACCCGCATGGGCCCGACGGCGCAGGCGGAGCGCGCCACCGGGGTCACCGAAGCGATCTCGAAGGACATCCGAGCGGCGCTGCAGATTCTCATCGGCAACCTCTTCGGCTGAAGCCGACCCGAGCACCGTGCGCCGACGGCGCAGCGAGCCCGGGGCGGTCTCTACCAGGTCTCTTTGAAAGGACGCAGATCGAGCTCGTGCGTCCAGGCGCTTCGATGCTGCGTGTGCACGTGCCAGAAGGCGTCGGCGATGGCGTCGGGGGACAGTCCGCCATCTTCGCCGAGCTGATCGAGATACTCACCGAAGCGGGTTCGCACGATGTCGCCGTCGATCACTCCGTCGATGATGAAGTGCGCCACGTGCACCCCCTTGGGGCCGTACTGGCGTGCCAGCGACTGCGCGAGCATGCGAAGCCCGGCCTTCATCGAGGCGAAGTGGGAGAAGTTCGGCCGACCGCGCATCGACGCCGAAGCGCCGGTGAAGAAGAGACTCCCCTGCCCCTGCTCCTCGAGGATCGGAATCGCCCGCTTCGCCGTCAGGAAGGCGCCGAAGCAGCCGACGCGCCAGAACTGCTCGACCGTCTCCGGCTCGAGCTGTTCGAACGGGATGATGGCGTTGTTGCCGGCGTTGTAGAGCACGGCCGCGACCGGCCCGAGCTCCTGCGCACGAGCGAACAGAGCGTCCTGGTCCTCCGCTGAAGTGACATCGACGCGCACGCCTTCGGCGGAGCCACCCGTCGCGCGCAGCCCCTCCGCTACGGTGCCGACCTTCTCCTCGGTGCGCCCCGTGACGAGGACGTGGTGGCCCTCGCCGGCAAAGCGCTTCGCCAGGGCGCCGCCGACTCCTTCGGCAGCGCCAGCACCGAGCACGATGACGGTTCCTTTCGGGCCGCCGGTCATGTCACTTCACCTCCGCGGCGTGCTTTGCTTCGTGCTTCTCGAGCCATTCGGCTTCCTCCCCAGGCTCCGGAAAGATGTCTCCACCTTCCATCACCCAACTGGCCGGTATGTCGGACGTGATCGCGTTGATGTCATCCAGAGCCACCCCGGCGTGTCGGTGAATCGACTCGGTCATCGAGTCGATGATCTCCTTCTTCTGCTCGTCGGTGCGCCCGGCCCGAATGCTGCCGAAGAGCGATGCCGACTTGCCGTCGAGCGGCGGCGTCGGTGCGTCCTCGAAGAAGAAGGTGTGCACGAACTGAGGCGGAGCTCCGGTGACGTCACAGTGAATGCGGGTGATGTCTTTGGCGATCGCCTGCTTGTGCTCGTCGTCGATCGTTCCCTGGGTGGCGTTGCAGATGTAAAGCGGCATGGTTCTTCCTCCTCAAGCCTGTTGCGGGTCGGAGACGACTCCGACGAGTTCATCGACCGAGCAGCCGGTCTCGCCGATCCAGAAGTCGCAGAGTTCTCTCAAGACCTCTTCGCGCCTCGACTGCGCGAGAGGTTCGTGGGCCCTGAACGAGACGACCGACGCCTTGGTCGGCTCGCCCGCAGTGAAGCCGTTGCCGCGAGGCACGACGCGCCAGGTGATCTCGGCTTCGGAGCCAAAGGCACGGACGGCCAGTTCGTTGAGGCCGCTGCGCAGCCTGGCCTCCAGGGCGGCAGAGACCTGCCCTTCCTGGACGATGCAGTTGCAAGGGGTCATGAGGTTCCTCCTCAGTCGTAGCGTCAGTCTTTCTCTGGAGCTCGCTCGATCTGGCGCATGCCGACCTCGTTGAGCTCCATCCACTCCCCGTTCTCCCGCCGCGGCCAGATCTTCGGCAGACGCTCACCGGTCGCGCCGTCGACGATCTCCGTCGACGGCCCGTTTGGGTGCGCCACCCATTTGTCACCCCACTGGGACAACGCGATCATCACCGGCGCCAGCTCGCGCCCGCGCTCGGTGAGGACGTACTCGTCGTAAGCCGAGCCGTCCGCCGCGGCCACACGTTCGAGGATCTCGGCGTCGACGAGCTGCGCCAGCCGCTTGGTCAGCGTGTTCTTGGCGATGCCGAGCGATCTCTCGAAGTGCTTGAAACGGCGCGCGCCCATCATCGCGTCCCGAAGGATCAGCAGAGACCACCAAGAGCCCACCTGTTCGAGGGTCCTGGCGATCGAGCACTGCATGTCCGAGAACGATTTGGTTTTCATTGCTTGCGCCTCTTCTGGTTTCGATATTAGACTAGAGTAGTTTTTTATTGCAACTACTTTCTCGACACGGCGCATCCACGCGCCAGCCGAGAACTGAACAGGAGCTGAGCATGAAGCTTACGGTGCACGGAATGACGCTGTCCCCCTGGGTGAGGCGACTGATCGTCTTCCTCGAAGAGAAGGGACTCGACTACGAGCGGATCCAGGTGGTTCCCCTAGGCGATCCCGACCCCGAATTCCTGAAGATCAGCCCGATCGGCAAGGTGCCGGTCCTGGAGATCGACGGCCGGCCCCTGCCGGACTCGCTCGCCGGCTGCGCCTTCGTCGAAGGTGAGGTGCCGGAGCCCGCACTCTTCCCCAGTGACAGCTGGGACCTCGGATGGATGCACTGGCTCTGCGACTTTCTCGGCACCGGAGTCTTCTCGAAAGTCGAAGCGCCGCTCTTCATCCAGCGCTTCGTCAACCCGAACTTCCGACAGGCGGAGCCCGACCCGGCCGTGATCGACCAGGCACTGGCGGCGAAGGGCTACCACCTCGACTATCTCGAGGCACAGCTCGCCGAGAAGGGTCCCTTCCTGCTCGGTGAGCAGCTCACGCTCGCCGACATCACCGCCGGCAGCATCTTCATCAACCTCGGGCACGCCGGTGAGCCGATCGAAGAGAACCACTGGCCCGAGCTCGCGGCCTATCTCGCTCGTCTCTACGAACGCCCCTCCTTTCAGCGGGTCCTCGAGCTCGATCGCGAGGCCGTCGGCCAGATCTCGCCGCTCTTCGCCGCCTGACGACGACCGTCCGAGACGGCCTCAGAGAGACTCGGCAAACGCCTTGAGGTCCGCAACGCTCGCGGCGTACACCTCGGGCATCGCGCGGATCATCAGCAGGTCGGCCGCGTGGCAGGTACCGTTCACGGTCCTGCCCACGGTCGGCACGCCGGCCCGCACGAGCTTGCGGTAGTAGGCGAGTCCTTCGTCGCGCAGCGGATCGAGCTCGTTGACCGAGATGACGTGTGGCGGCAGGCCCTCCAGGTCGAGAACCTCGGCGTGGTAGGGCCAGGCCAGCGGATTGGTGGCGTTCTCGCCCGAAGGATCGTAGATCTTGGCGAGCGGGGCCATCGTCGCGGCGCTGAGTAAATAGCCGTCGTTCTCGACCAGCGACGGCAGGTCGGGATCTCCGGAGGCATAAGCGTTCGAGATGTAGGGGCACTGCGCATAGACGCCGTCGATCTGATGAAGCGTGCCGTCGCGCTTCGCCTTGAGCGCCGTCGCCAGAGACAGATTGCCGCCTCCGCTCTCGCCCGAGACGACGATCTTCGAGATGCCGAGCTCGGCACGGCGCTCGTGGGTCCAAGCGAGGCCCGACGCGCAGTCGTTGAGTCCCGCCGGAAAAGGATGATTACCGAGCTTGCCGGCACCATTGCGAAACTCGACACCGACGACGATCAACCCCGCAGCAGCAAGATCGTCGCGCCAGCGCACATAGTTGAGGTCCGACGCAGCTCCGAGGACCATGCCGCCACCGTGCGTGTGAACGACGGCCGGCGCAGGCCCATCGAGGTTCTTGGGGAGGTGCACGTAGAGAGAGATCTCATGGCCGTCGACGCCCGTGACCGTCTCGGTCGCGCGCTCGACGTCGAGCTCGGGCAAACCCTGAACGAACGCCTCGAAGATCTGACCGAAGCCGGCCTCGGTGGCCAGACAGTGTGCGTAGATCTCCTCGTTGCTCGACTCGACCGTCACCTCGCTCGGCGGCGCCGGGCCGTCCAGACCGAAGGGTGCCATGGCGGCGATCATGCGCGGATCGGCGCGCGGGTCGGCGCCCAGGCTCAGATCGGGAGTTCCGAGACGACCGGGCAGGTGGGGCTTGATCTCGCTCATGGTGTTCTCCGTAGGCGTTTGGCTCACGCTACCGCAGTCGACGACCGCTTCTCGAAGCGCCGACGGCCTCGGCGGAGGCCCTGAGTCGTGGAACAATGGTGGGTCCACGAACAGGGATCAACGCCGCGATGGGAGCTGCAACCATGAGTTCTGAAGCGAACGCAAAACCGGACTTCGATGTCGTCGTCGTAGGAGCCGGCATGGCCGGTCTCTACATGCTCCATCGCCTGCGCGGCGAAGGCCTCTCGGCCGTCGCGCTCGAGTCCGCGGACGACGTCGGCGGCACCTGGTACTGGAACCGCTACCCCGGTGCGCGCTGCGATATTCAGAGCCTCGACTACCAGTACACCTTCGATCCAGAGCTCGAGAAGGACTGGGAGTGGAGCGAGAAGTACGCCACGCAGCCCGAAATCCTGCGCTACCTGCAGCACGTCGCCGAGCGCTATGACCTGCGTCGAGACATTCGCTTCGAAACCCGCGTCGAGGGTGCGACCTGGGACGACGACGCAAACGTCTGGCGCATCAAGACCTCAGGGAAGGACGGCGGTGGTGAGGTCACCGGGCGGCACTACGTCATGGCGACGGGCTGCCTGTCGAAGCCCAAGGAGCCTGAGATCCGCGGCGCCGACGACTTCCGAGGCGAGGTCTACGTCACGGGCCGCTGGCCCCACGAGGGCGTCGACTTCACCGGCAAGAAGGTCGCGGTCATCGGCACGGGCTCGTCGGCCATCCAGTCGATTCCGCTGATCGCGGAGCAGGCTCAGGAGATGACGGTCTTTCAGCGCACGGCGAACTACTCCATGCCGGCCGGCAACGGACCGGTGCCCGAAGGCAAGAAGGCACGCATCGCCGCCGACCGCGACGCCTACCGTGAAGAGGCCCGCTGGTCGCAGGCCGGCGTGCCGGTGAACGCTCCCGAAGAAGGAGTCATGCAGCTCGAGGAAGAGGAGCGTCAGCGTCGCTTCGAGCGTGCCTGGTCGAAGGGCGAGCTGATGGCTGCCGGCGAGGAGTTCAACGACCTGCTGACCAGCGCCGAGTCGAACGAAGCCTGGTGTGAGTACATCCGCAGCCGCATCCGCGAAGTCGTCGACGATCCGGAGACCGCGGAGCTGCTCAGCCCGCGCGGCTATCACTTCTCGACGAAACGCCCCTGCCTGGATACGAACTACTTCCAGACCTTCAACCGAGACCACGTGCGTCTGGTCGACCTGCACGCGCAACCGATTGCCAAGATCACGGAGAACGGCATCGACTTCGGCGACGAGTCGGCGGAGTTCGATGCGATCGTCTACGCCACCGGCTTCGATGCGATGACCGGCGCGATCGTCGCGGTCGACATCGAAGGCCGGGACGGCATGACGCTCAAGGAGAAGTGGAACGCCGGTCCGCGCACCTATCTCGGACTGACGGCCGTCGGCTTCCCGAACTTTTTCATGGTGACCGGCCCCGGCAGCCCGTCGGTGCTCTCCAACATGGTGATCTCGATCGAGCAGCACATCGACTGGATCACCGACTGCGTCGCACATCTGCGGGACCAGGGATTCGAACGCATCGAGCCGACACAGACCGCCGAAGACTCTTGGGGCGTGCACGTGAACGACTGCGCCGACATCACGCTCTTTCCGAAGACCGCGTCCTGGTACATGGGCGCCAACGTACCGGGCAAGCCGCGGGTCTTTCTGCCCTACGTCGGCGGCGTCGGAACCTACCGAGAGGCTTGCGACAAGGTGGTCGAGGATGGCTACCTCGGCTTCGAGCTCTCAGGACCCGGCAAACAACAGTGCAATGACGGCATCGTCAATCGTCTGCAGCCCGACGTCACGATGATGCTCCAGATGATGGCCGAAGCGGAGGCGCCACCGATCGAGAGCCTGCCTCCCGAAGTCGCGCGGGAGGCGATGGCGGCGCTGGCCGAGATGAACCCGCCGGGTCCGGAGGTCGGCGAGATCCAGGACGGCACCTTTCCTGGAGCCGACGGCGAACTCGAGTTCCGCCTCTACCGTCCGAAGAGTGAAGGGCCGCATGCGATCGTTCTCTACTTTCACGGCGGCGGCTGGGTGCTCGGCTCTCACGACTCCGACGATCCGCTCTGTCGCGATCTGTGCGACCGCACGGACTCCCTCGTCGTGTCGGCGAACTACCGTCACGCGCCGGAGCACCGCTTCCCCGCCGCTCCCGACGACGCCTGGGCCGCGCTGCAGTGGGTTGCCGCGAACGCGGAGTCGCTCGGAGGTGACGCGGGTCAGCTGTCCGTCGCCGGCTGGAGCGCCGGCGGCAACCTCGCGGCGGGCGTCTGCCAGCGAGCACGAGACGAAGGCGGGCCGGAGATTCAGGGGCAACTCCTGATCACGCCAGTCACGGACTGCGACATGACGCGCGCTTCCTATACCGAGAACGCAGAGGGCTACGTTCTGACCGCTGGCCTGATGCGCTGGTTCTGGGATCACTACGCCGACGAAGACCAGCGCAGCGACCCGAAGGCCTCGCCGCTGCGCGCCGAGTCGCTGGCTGGCCTGCCGCCGGCCGCGATCTTCACCTGCGAGTTCGATCCGCTGCGCGACGAGGGCGATGCTTACGCGGCGGCTCTGGCCAACGCCGGCGTCCCGGTCCAGCACGTTCCCTGCCGAGGCCACATCCACACGTCGCTTGGCGCGGTGGACGCAATCCTTTCAGGTGCTTCGTTGCGCGAGGAGATGGCCAAGGCACTGCGCGGATTTCAGAAGGCTCTGGCCACCGCTTAGAGCCCCTCTCGAGCGCCGGTGGGTCGTTCGCTGAACGACGGGACCGACTCTTGGACGGATCTAATTCTTGACACTGTCCAGAATTGGACAGATACTAGAGTCATGGCCACGGGTGCGCGAGAGCTTCTTCGGAAGCACGGACTGCAGGTGACGGCGCAGCGTCTCGCCGTGCTGGGCGCCGTCGATTCCGTAGACCACGGCACTGCGGACGAGATCACGCAAGCGGTGCGCGATCAGATCGGCTCCGTCTCTCGTCAAACCGTCTACGACGCGCTCAAAGTGCTGGTCGACAAGGGTCTGGTCCGTCAGATCCAGCCGGCCGGCTCGCCCACTCGATTCGAGAGCCGCGTCGGCGACAACCACCACCACCTCATCTGCCGCGCCTGCGACGAAGTGGTCGACATCGACTGCGTCGTCGGCGAAGCGCCCTGCCTCGAACCCTCCGACACCGCCGGCTACGTCATCGACGAAGCCGAGATTCTCTTCTGGGGCCTCTGCCCCAGGTGCCAGAAAGAGGGTTGAGAACGCCCCAGCTTCAATCCATCGTCTGCTCTTCTCCTCGCCCGCCTTCCGTTTCGACACGCTTCATCCCAACCCTCTCGTTAGGAGATCCTCCATGTCTGACGACATCAGCAAGTGCCCCGTCATCGGCCACAACAAGCGCTCGACCGCAACCCAGCGCTGGTGGCCCAACCAGCTCAACCTCAAGGTCTTGCATCAGAACCCGCCTTCTTGCGATCCGATGGGCGACACCTTCGACTACGCCGAGGAGTTCGAGACCCTCGACCTCGAAGCTGTGAAGAAGGACATCTTCGAGGTGATGACCACGTCGCAGGAGTGGTGGCCCGCCGACTACGGCCACTACGGTCCGCTCTTCATTCGCATGGCGTGGCACGCTGCCGGCACCTACCGCATCAGCGACGGGCGCGGCGGCGGCGGCGCCGGCACGCTGCGCTTCGCGCCGCTTAACAGCTGGCCCGACAACGCCAACCTCGACAAGGCCCGCCGCCTGCTGTGGCCGATCAAGCAGAAGTACGGCCGCAAGCTCTCCTGGGCCGATCTCATGATCCTCACCGGCAACTGCGCCCTCGAGTCGATGGGCTTCGAGACCTTCGGTTTCGGAGGCGGCCGCGAGGACGTCTGGGAGCCCGAAGAGGACATCTACTGGGGCCCTGAGAGCGAGTGGCTCGGCGACGAGCGCTACAGCGGCGACCGCGAGCTCGAGCAGCCGCTCGGCGCCGTGCAGATGGGTCTGATCTACGTCAACCCGGAGGGACCCAACGCCCACCCGGATCCGGTCGCCGCAGCGCGCGACATTCGCGAGACCTTCGCGCGCATGGCCATGAATGACGAAGAGACCGTCGCACTGATCGCAGGGGGCCACACCTTCGGCAAGAGCCACGGCGCTGCCAACGACGGTGAGTTCGTCGGTCGCGAGCCCGAAGGCGCCACGATCGAAGAACAGGGACTCGGCTGGAAGAACTCGTTCGGCACCGGCAAGGGTGTCGACACGATCACCAGCGGCATCGAAGGCGCCTGGACCACCGAGCCGGCGAAGTGGGACAACAACTACTTCGAAAACCTCTTCGGCTACGAGTGGGAGTGCGTCAAGGGGCCGGGAGGCGCCAACCAGTGGCGCCCCGTCGACCGCACGGCGGACGACACGGTGCCCGACGCACACGATCCTTCGAAACGTCACGCGCCGATGATGCTCACCACCGATCTGTCGCTGCGTCAGGATCCCGCCTACGAGAAGATCTCGCGGCGTTTCTACGAGAACCCGGAGGAGTTCGCCGATGCTTTCGCTCGCGCCTGGTTCAAGCTGACGCATCGCGACATGGGGCCGATCGCTCGCTATCTCGGCAGCGAGGTTCCGTCGGAAGAGCTCATCTGGCAGGACCCCGTGCCGGCCGTCGATCACGATCTGGTGGACGACGCTGACGTCGCTGCCCTCAAGGAGAAGGTGCTCGGCTCTGGCCTGTCGATCGCACAGCTCGTCTCGACCGCCTGGGCTTCGGCTTCGACCTACCGCGGTAGCGACAAGCGCGGCGGCGCCAACGGTGCCCGCATTCGTCTGGCACCGCAGAAGAACTGGGCCGTCAACGACCCGTCGTCGCTCGAAGCGGTGCTCAGCACCCTCGAAGGCATCCAGACGGAGTTCAACGAGGCGCAGTCGGGCAACAAGAAGGTCTCGCTCGCCGACCTCATCGTGCTCGCCGGCGGCGCTGCCGTCGAGCAGGCGGCCAAGGCCGGCGGCAACGAGGTGCAAGTGCCGTTCACTCCTGGACGCACCGACGCCAGCGCCGCGAAGACCGACGCCGACTCGTTCGCCGTGCTCGAGCCGACGGCCGACGGCTTCCGCAACTACCTCGCCGACGGTCACACCCAGTCGGCGGAGGAGCTGCTCGTCGACCGGGCTCAGCTGCTGACGCTGAGCGCCCCCGAAATGACGGCACTCGTCGGCGGCCTGCGCGCTCTCAACGCCAACACCGGGCACGCCGAGCACGGTGTGTTCACCGACCGACCAGAGACTCTGACGACCGACTTCTTCCGCAACCTCCTCGACAACGGAGTGACGTGGAGCGAGTCGAGCACGCCCGGTGTCTTCGAAGGCCGCAACGGCGACGGCAGCGTCAAGTGGACCGGCACCCGTGCCGATCTGGTCTTCGGCTCGAACTCGCAGCTGCGAGCTCTCGCCGAGACCTACGCCTGCGACGATGCGGAAGCGCAGTTCGCTCAGGACTTCGCCGCCGCCTGGACCAAGGTGATGAACCTCGACCGGTTCGACCTCGCCTGAGTCTGTGCTCCGCCCGCAGCTGCGGGCGAGCCTCCTCGACGCACCCTGTCGGCAGATGCCGCAGGGTGCGTCGTTCGTTAAGGCGCAGTCGGTGAAGCAGAGCCGGCGAGCGCCCTCCAAATCTCGAGTGTGCGGCCCGCCATCGTCGCTGCGCCATGACGTTCGAGCACACCGAGACGCCCCTCCTGCCCGAGCTTGGCGCCAAGCTCGCGGTCCGCAAGGATCGAACGCAGTGCCTCCGCGAGCTCCTTGGCGTCTCCGGGCGCCACGAGCAGTCCACCACCCGTGCTGCGGAGAAGCTCTGGAAAGCTGCCGTGCGCCGGCTGCACCACCGGCACGCCAGCGGCGAGCGCCTCGAGAACGAAGAGCCCCTTCGGCTCCTCATAGGCCGTCGGTACCGAGAGCACGTCGAGACTCTCCAGAAAACGCACCTTGGCGGTCCGATCCGGGATCTCGACGTGCTCGAACGCGTCGTCTCCGGCCCTCCGCAGACGCGCGATCTGGCGTTCGACGAAGGCTCGATCGAGCGCACCGAGCCAGCCGCCGAAGCGCAGCTTCGCCTCCTCCATCCCCGAGAGCTCCCGGAGCGCCAGGAAGGCGTCGACGAGTCGATCGAAGCCCTTCTCTGGGCAGAGACGCGCGAGGTAGCCAACGGTCGGCCGACGGTCCGCTTCTCGTTGTCCAGCATGGCCGAACTCTTCAGGGTTCCCGAGGCCCAGCGGCACGATACGGAACCGCTCCTGCGGAATCTCGAAGAGCTCGCCCATGCGCTGCGCATAGTCCTCGCTAAAGGTGACGAAGACGTCGACCTGCCGTGCCAGGCGCCGCATCTCCTCGAGCACCGGACCGCGGTCTTTCGGTTCGAGAGAGTCGACAAAGAGATCGTCCCCCTGCAGCGTGACGGTGACCGGCACATCGCGCTTCGCCTTGAAGGCCGGCAGAAAGCCGCAGATCAGCAGGTTCGTCACAGCGACGACGTGAGGATCGAGGTCGCAGAGCAGTGCAACGAGCTGCTCTGTCTCGACGGAGTGCGAGCCTCGCTCACCACGCAGGAGCGACAGAGCCAGCTCGCCGTCGTCGGAGCGGCGCGTCTGGAGCGCCGGCCCTTGGAGCAGACCGAGCAGGCGCGGATGATCCAGAAGACCACGCACGGCTCGAGGCAGCTTCAACTTCGGCCAGCGATGCTCGAGGTAGACATTGATTCCGCCCAGCACGACGCGCTGCCCGGAGACGTCTGGCTCGTCCGTGCGAATCGGAGAGAACGCCGGCACCTGCACCACGTCGACTCCGCGCTGCAAGAGCGCCGAAGCCAAGGCGTTGTCGCGCATGCAGCTGCCGCAGAACATGCCGGCGCCGCCGGCCGTCAGCGAGACGATGCGAAGACCGTCGGTCACGTGACCTCCGCTCGACGAGCCAAGAGCCGGCGACCCATCGCCACGAGGCAGACGAGGAGGATCGCGAGGCCCAATGCCCGACGCGGCCAGGGCACGAAGACGACGGCGCCGTTGAGGATCATGAAGAGGAAGAAAGCGTGGATCGCGGCGGCGAGCACCGCGGGTCGGGAGCAGTAGCTCGCCGCCGCGAAGCTCCACCAGATGGCCTCGACGAGCCAGAGCCCGGCGAAGAGGTAGTTGAGGTAGAGGCCGGCGCCGCTCGCGACGCCCGTCAGGGCTTCGGTCTGCTCTGCGACTTCACCTAGCGCCACCTCGTGAGAGAGCTCGTAATGCACGATGAAGGCGAGAACGACATGGACGGCGAAGACGGCTCCTCCGAGGACAAAGAGGCGTCGAGGCCAGAGGAACGACTTGGTGGCTTTGTCGTCACTGAACGATTGCATGTGGACTGCCGGGTACAGCAGGAGCGCGAGCCAAGCTGTTGCGTCGACGGCCAAGGGGCCGAGAGAGGGGGCGGCCATGGCTGGGAGGGTACACCCCTCAGCGTCATTGCGAGGTGCGCGCTGAACGAGCGGGTGTCAGCCAGGAGCGAGTGACGCGCCCGCTCCAAAGGACCTTGGAGATGCTGCGCGTCTCCAGGGCGGCCATCGAGGTCAACAGCCGTATCGCAGCAGCCTGCTCTCGATCTCAAGGCGCTCCAGACGCTGGGGCACGAACTACGGCCCGATGGCCACGTGGCGGCCCCGGCGCCGCGACGCGGTCGCCAGGGTCCGCGCTCCTCGCAATGACGCGGTGGTGACTGCGCCGATCCTTTGAAGAGCGGGCGCCGCACTCCGTAACTCGATCTCTCGAGGAGCCCGAGGAACGTTACGGCCCCTCTTCGTCCTCCTCCGGCTGCTGCAACAGTACCTTCTGACCGTGCTCCGCCACGCTCTCGTTGAAGGCCACGAGGTCCTCGTTGTAGATCGTGTGGATCTGCTCGACCAGCGCCGGCAGCATCGGCCCCAGATCGGCCCAACGCTCCTTCATGCCACCGCTCACCGGCGGAGGACTTCCCACGAGGCTGCCGTAAAGACCGTTGAACTGCTGGTCGAGGCGACCGGGGTAGTTGAGCGAGTCCTGGCTGCTGCTGCCCTTGAGCTGCGTCAGCTCGCCTTCGATCGCCTCGAGCTTCGTCGAGAGCTCCGACGCCGCCTTTTGCGCTTCGTCGCCGTAGCCGAGCTCGGAGAGCTGGCTGCCGATGGACGTCGCCTGCTTCTTCACCGCGCGCAGCTGCGCCAGCTCGTCGTAGAGGAGCTTGGCCGCCTCGCCCACTTCGTTGGCCATCTGCCACTGCTCGCGGTACTGCTCCGGAGTGGCGTCCCAGTGCGGGTGCGGAGCCCATTCGAAGCTCTCGGTCGCCGAGAAGTCGCCCATGGAGAGCGTCACGGTGTACGTGCCCGGGATCGCCGCCGGGCCGGTGCCGCCGCCGAAGGACCACTGCACGGTGCCCTGCGGCACTTCGTAGAGCGACGGCCAGCGCGCGTTGAACGGCATGCGATTGACGCCGGGCTTGACCGACAGCGAGTCGCCGCTGCCGCGGAAGACCGACAGGTCGAAGCCACCGATCTTGTCCCCACGCTTCACCGCTTCGATGAACTGCTCGCGCATCTCGGCCGGCACCATCGACGGGATGCGGATGTCGTCCTCTCCGCCACCGTCCTCACTGACGAAGCCTTCCTTGTCGTAGTACACGTTGCCGTCGGGATCGGTGATCACGAGACGGACGGGATCGCGGGAGACCTGATTGACGACGAACGAGATCTTGTGACCCCGTCCCGCACCCTGAATCCAGTCCTCTGGATCGAGCAGCGCGACCGGCGCCTCGAGCACCTCGGGCGTCAGTTGCGAGAGCGCCGAGAGATCGTCGAGCACATAGAAGGCCCGACCCTGCGTCGCCAGGACGAGGTCGTTGTTTTTGAAGACCATGTCGGTGACCGGCACGATCGGCAGGTTGAGCTGGAAGGACTGCCAGCGCTCACCGTCGTCCGCCGAGATGTACATGCCGAACTCGGTGCCGACGAAGAGCAGGCCGCGCCGGTTCGGGTCTTCGCGCACGACGCGCGTGAAGTGACTCTCGGGGATGCCGTTGGTGCCATCGGTCAGGAGCTTCCAGCTGGCACCGTAGTCGTTCGTCTGGAAGATGTAGGGACGGTAGTCCTGCTCCCGGTACTTGTAGACGGCCATGTGCGCTCGGGCCGGATCGTGAGCCGACAGGTCGATCATGTTCACCGTGCCGCCCTCGGGAATGTTCTTCGGCGTGATGTCCTGCCAGCTCTCACCGTTGTCGCGCGAGATGTGCACACGACCGTCGTCCGAGCCGGCCCAGAGATGCCCCTTCTCGAGCGGCGACTCCTCGAAGGAGAAGATCGTCGTGTAGACCTCGACGCCGGTGTTGTCCTGGGTGATGCCCGTCGACCCCGAGTAGAGCTGGTACTCCTCGTTGTCCGTCGTCAGGTCGGGCGAGATGATCTCCCAGTCGATGCCGGCGTTGCGCGTACGGTGCACGTACTGCGACGTGGTGTAGACGACGTCTGGATCGTGCGGTGAGATACGAATCGGCGCGTTCCACTGGAAGCGGTACTTCATGTCCTTGGCCTGCTGGCCGGTCGGCGCGTCCTCGTAGACGCGCACGCTGCGCGTCACACCGGTGTTGCGGTCCATGCGCGTGATCGTGCCGCCGTAGCTGCCGGCGTAGATGACCTTGTTGTCACGCGGATCGACGGCGATGTGTCCACTCTCGCCGCCGCCGACCTCGAAGAAGTCGGCTCCGCCGCCGCTGAAGAAGGAGCCGCCGCCTCCGATGGCCGCCATCGCCGCGGTGCTGTTGTCCTGCTGCGCCCCGTAGACGTTGTACGGAAAGCTCGAGTCGACCGCGACGCGGTAGAACTCGGCCGTCGGCTGGTTCATCACCTCGGAGAAGGTCTTACCGCCGTTCAGCGACACGTTGACGCCGCCGTCGTTGCCGCTCACCAGGTACTGCGGGTTCTCGGGGTTGATCCACAGATCGTGGTTGTCGCCGTGCCGCGGCTGAAAGGTGACGGAGAAGCTCTTGCCGCCGTCGATCGACTTGTAGAAGCCGGTGTTCAGCGCGTAGACGGAGTCCTCGTCGACCGGGTCGGCGTAGAGGTGAATGTAGTACCAGGCGCGCTGCAGAAGCTTGCGCTCCTTGGACAGAGGCCGCCATTTCTCACCGCCGTCATCCGAGCGGTAGAGACCGCCGAGCGGCTCGGGAGCCTCGATGAGCGCCCACACGCGGTTCGGGTTCGGCGGCGAGACGGCGACGTCGATCTTGCCGAGCACGCCCTTGGGCAAACCGCCTTCGAGCTTCTTCCAGGTCGCGCCCGAGTCACTGCTACGCCAGATGCCGCCCTCTTCGCTGCCCGAGTGGATCGTCCAGGGGTTGCGGTACACGCTCCAGGCAGACGCGAAGAGAATGCGCGGGTTCGAGGGATCCATCTCGATGTCGTTGAATCCCGTCTTGTCGGAGACGTAGAGGATGCGCTCCCAGTTCTCCCCGCCGTCGGTCGTCTTGTAGATGCCGCGATCTTCGTTCGGTCCGAAGATGTCGCCGAGCACGGCCGCGTAGACGATGTCGGGGTTCTCCGGATGGATCTGCAGCTCCGGGATCAGCACGTAGCCGGGCTGGAAGACGTGCGACCAGGTCTTGCCGCCGTCGGTCGACTTGTAGATGCCGTCCCCCGTCGAGATGTTGCCGCGCGGTGCGCCGGAACCGGTGCCGACGTAGATCACGTTGGGATCGGACAGCGCGACCTTGATGTCGCCGATCGAGGCGACGTTGAAGAAGCCGTCCGAGAGGTTCTCCCAGCTGGTTCCCGCGTCGGTCGTCTTCCAAACGCCGCCCCCGCTGTAGCCGCCGAAGTACGTCAGCGGCTCTCCGGGAATCCCGGCGACCGCCGTCGAGCGGCCACCGCGATTGAAGCCCGTGTGCCGATACTCGAGGCCCTCGAAGGCGGCCTCATCGATGTGGACGTTGGGGTCTTCGGGCTCCTCATCCGAGGCCTGGGCAGCGAGCACGGGCGGAATCAGAGCAAGTAGTAGACAGAGCAATAGCGCGCGCGGCGGCTTCATCGTGGGTCTCCTGCAGGGACGTTCGGTGATCTCGGTGACCAAGATATCCGACTCGCAGGAGCCCGCGAATCCGGTGATGGGCGACTCAGGGCAGCGCGAAGGCGATCAGCTGCGGCGTCGTCTTGTAGGCGTTGGCGGCCTTGAGCATCGCGGCGAGCTCGGGCTGCGCCTCTTCGAGCTCCGGAGGTACCTCGACGCCCGCGAGCAGCGAGCCGCCGCCGACGGCGACGACGAGGTACTGCTTGCCGCCCAACCGGTAGGTGATCGGGTTGCTGTGCGCGACGTCGGGCAACGGAATGTGACCGAGCAACTCACCGTCCGCCTTGTCGAAGACGTTGATGCGCGGAGTGTTCTCGGGACCGAGGCCCGTGCGTTGCGTCACGAAGAGGAGCGTCTTCGTCAGCAGCGGCGCACCGCTTCCGTTCCCCAGGAGGGGCGGCAGATCGAGATCCTTGAGCGCCGGGTGAGACTTCGGCCCGACGCCGTTGGGCGTCATCCAGACGTGCTCGCCACGGTTGAGGTCGATCGCGGTGACGCGGCCCCAGGGCGGTTTGATCATCGGCATACCGCCGGGGCCCTGCAGACCGTCGAAGAAACTCCCCGTGTAGCGCAGGTTCGAGCGCGCCGCGTCCGTCTCCGAGAGCGGGTGACGACTGAGCACCGTGTCCGACGGCACGTAGAGAATGCCGGTCTCGGGGTCGACTGCGGCACCCGGCCAGTTGGCACCGCCGCCCGCACTCGGCAGCTGCAGCGTGCCGTTGCCGAGCGACGGCGGCGTGAAGAGCGGACCCATGCGGTAGTCCTTGGCGATCTCGATCGCCGCGGCGCGGATTTCGGGCGTGAAGTCGACGAAGTCGTCCACCGAGACGCCCTGACGGTCGAAGGCCGGTGGCTTCGTCGGAAAGGGCTGGGTCGGCGACGCTCGCTCGCCCGGCACATCGGAGGCCGGCACCGGACGCTCTTCGATGGGCCAGACCGGCTCGCCCGTGACGCGGTCGAAGACATAGGTGAAGGCCTGCTTCGAGACCTGTGCCAGCGCCCTGATCTTGCGTCCGCCGACCGTGATGTCGACGAGCTGCGGCGGCGTCGGAAAGTCGTAGTCCCAGAGACCGTGATGCACCGCCTGGAAGTGCCACACCCTCTCGCCCGTCTCGGCGTTCAGGCAGACGATGCTCTCGGCGTAGAGGTTGTCGCCCAGGCGGTGACCGCCATAGAAGTCGTTGGTCGGCGTACCGGTCGGCAGGTAGACGGTGCCGAGCTCTTCGTCGACCGCCATCATGCTCCAGACGTTGGTGTTGCCGGTGCGCTTCCAGGACTCGTTCTCCCAGGTTTCGACACCGGGCTCCCCCTCCTGCGGGATCGTGTGAAAGACCCACTTGAGCCTGCCGGTGATCACGTCGAAGCCGCGGATGTGCCCCGGCGGCGCCGTCTGACGGATCGCACCGTCGCTGATGATCGAACCGACGATCACCGTGTTGCCGACGATCGCAACCGGCGAGCTGTGCGTGATGTTGCGCGGGTTCACACGACGACCGAAGTGGTCTTCGCCCCGATTCGGGAGCAGGTCGACCGCTCCACCTTCACCGAAGCCGCCGACGGGCTCACCCGTCTTGCCGTCGAGCGCGACCAGGCGGCGATCGTGTGTGGCGATCAGTATGCGCGTCTGCTCCCGCTCGTCGTCTCCCACCCGGCCGCGCCACGCGGACACGCCGCGGTGCTGAAAGCCGAGGTTCGCCGGCCGCCCCGCCTTCCACGACTCGGGATCGTACTCCCAGACCGTCTTGCCGGTCCTGGGGTCGATGGCAGCGACCTGAGAGACCTCCGTCGACACGTAGAGGAGGCCATCGAGCTGGATCGGGATGACCTTGAACTGCCCGGGCCTCACCCGATCTTGAGCCTCTGAGATCTTGGTGGAGATCGACTCCCAGGTCCACGCGACCTCGAGCTTCTCGAAGTTGCTGCGATCGATCTGATCGAGAGGCGAGTACTTGGTGTTCGCTCCGTCGTTGCCGAAGGAAGGCCACTCGACGTCCTGTGCAGCCAACGGCAGGACGCCGAGACACGCGGCCAGCAAAGCGATCACGGATGTGCGCATGGCAGGAACCTCTCTCTGTCGACTCGGTGGTTTTCTCGACAGGTTACTCCAAGCGCGGGCAGACGAGACGCCGACGACGCTCCGCGAACGATGAGCCCGGAACGAAGCTCTCCGCCGAACGTAAGACTCACCATGCTCCTCCTCGCCTACGTCTTCATCTGCTTCTCCATAGGCCTTACCTGTCTCGGTGTGCTCGTCGTGTGGGCACGGCGCGACGGAGGGAAGCTCGCTCGGGCCTTTCTGCTCTTCTACTGCTCTTTGAGCCTCATGGTGATGGCTGCGCTGCTGCGCAGCCTCCTGGAGGTCGTACCCGAGCTCGCTTCGAAACAGCCGCGCCTCGCCATCGAGTACCTGGAGACGATCGTCGGACGCTACAGCCTGATGCTCACTCTGCTCTTCCTGGTGCACCGCTTCTTCGGTGCCGCCTCCAGAAGGAGAGATCTGGCCGTGACCGCCGTGGTCCTGGTGACCTGCGCGCTACAGCACCTCACCGAGTACGGACTCGGAGGTTTGTGGGACGAGCGCGGCGACGTTTTCGAGGACCTCGTGGCAGCGGGCCTCTTCGCCTACGTCGTCACTCTGGGGATCACCCGCTGGAGCCGCGCTCAGGATCACGCCCGTCTGGCGCACCGCACCTTCGCACTCTTCTTGGTCTCGCTCCCCGGCGTCGCCTTCGACCTCTTCTGGGTGGACGACGGGGCTCTGCGGTTCTACCCGCTCTTGTACTGCCTCTTCAGTCTGGTCGCGGCCTGGTCGATCCTCGAGACGCAACGAAGGGGCGGTCCCGTGCACCTTCCAAAACGCTGGCACCTCAGCGAGCGCGAGCACGAGGTGGCGCGCCTGGTCCTGCGAGGGCGCAGCAACCGCGAGATCGGAGAGGAGCTCCACATCTCACCGAACACGGTCAAGACGCACCTCCGCTCGATCTTCGAAAAGAGCGGAGTGCACTCGCGCTTCGAGCTGATGTCGGCCAGCGGCCTTTCGACACCGTTGAACGACGAACGCGCCTGAGGCGGCCGGATCAGCCGCCCTGAGGGCAACTCCGCACGCCTCACCCCATCGGGTGAGCCCACGCAGGCTGCCTTTTCAGTCGATTTCACCCGGTTGGGCGATTGCGAACTCGTGCGGCGCAGGCCGACGATCGAGGGGCGGCGACGAAGCTGTCGCAGCCGGACCAAAACCTCGAGGAGGCCCCTCACCGTGATCCCTGCCAACCGATGGATTTCATCGCTCCTTGTGCTGCACCTTCTCGCCACGCTCTGCAATGCGGGACTTCTGGCGCAAACCGCTGAAGCTCAGAGCACCGAGGCCAAGTCGGCTTGGCCTCGCCGCGTCCTCATCACCAACGACAACGGCATCGAGGACCCGAAGATCCAGGCTCTCGCCCGCGCCTTCTCCCAAGTGGCCGAGACCTGGGTGGTCGCGGCCAACCAGGATCGCAGCGGCACGAGCAACTTGATGCCGTCGATCCGCGCGGGCCGGGTCGAGGTGCAGCGGCGCAACCTCGGCGACCGAATCAACGCCTACGCCCTGGACGGCTATCCCGCGGACTGTGTGCTCTTCGCCTTCGCCGGCCCCCTTCGGGACCGCCTGCCGGACCTCGTGGTCTCCGGCATCAACGGCGGCGAGAACCTCGGCGACGACTGGTTCGGCTCCGGCACGATCGGCGCGGCACGCACTGCTGCCTACTTCGGCGTGCCGGCACTCGCCGTATCCGGCCTGAGGACCAGCGACACCGAAGCCGTGCGCACGTCCGTCGACTGGGTGGTGCGCTTGGCGCAGAGTGCGATCACGCGGTCGCTCCAACCACCGCAGTACCTGACCGTGAGTCTGCCGCGCGTTCCTCCCTCGAAGATCACCGGGATCGAAGTCGTCGAGCGGGCACGAGGTCTCTTTGGAGGCCGTGCGGTGTTGGCCGAGGAGGGTGACGAGGGACGCGAGACCTGGAAGTTCGAGCTCACTTTCGACCCCGGCGCTGCCCCCGAAGCGTCCGACGTGGCCGCCGTGCTTGCACGCTCGGCGATCGCCGTGGTGCCCATGCGGGCCGACGAGATGGACGCGAAGGCGCTTGCAGATCTCCGGACGAAACGTTCTCAGCTGCCCGCGTGGTCGTTCGACCCCGCGGCGTCGACCGCGCCGCGCTGTCCTTCAGGACTCGGCATCGTCTTCGACGACGCCGAGGACGAGACCGGTCGCGAGTGGGGCGTGCTGATCGAAGAGATCCTCGAGGGCGGCAAGGCCGAGGCCTTCGATCTTCGCGCCGGAGATGTGATCACCAAGCTCAACGGCACCGGGCTCGAGGTCCCGCGCTTCTCGGCGGAGGACCCCGACGACCTCTTCGCTCGGCTGATCCAAGAGCTCGACTGCGGCGACGAGCTGCGCCTCGAGGTCGTGCGCGACGGCACGACTCGGGACGTGAGCTACCGGCTCGAGGAGCGCCCGTCAGGCCCACAGTGAATAGACCACCGGGGGGCGAGCTCGGCCTGTTCACCTGACGATCATCTTGGCGACGGCGGACTTCCTATCGGGCCGTTGCTCTCCCGGTGCGGCGAAGGGAAGCGGGACGCTGCCGATCTCGAGGTCGTACGTTCCCGGGCGAATCGGCACGAAGCTGATGCGCGCAGTACCGACCTCGTCGCACTCGATGGCGTGAAAGCTGAGGCCCTGCATGTGGAGCTCGATGTCGCCCACGCTGACGATGCGCAGGTGAGAGCTCTTGAGCAGGTCGGTCATCTCGATGCGCCAGCCGCGCTGATCGTCCAAGACGTCGGTGCACTTGACGTTGAGCCGGTAGTAGTCGCCCGTGACGAGCTGGAACTCGTCTTTCGAAAGCAGGGGTTGACCCTGCGTCGATGTCGACACCTCGAGCACGAGATCCTCGGGTGGAAACTGGGCCAGGTTGCCGCCCACCTGGGCGAAGGTCGGGCCTGCACTCAGCGAACCGGACAACACAAAGGCCATCAGCACGGCGGTCCTCATCCTCGGCTGCATCGATCGACTCCTCCCTGGAAACGCTTGGCAACAGCTTAGCCTTCACGACTTCGCAAGGAGCTGCGCCTCGAGGTACGTGCGAGCTGTCATGATCGTCAGAACACCAAGCCCACGACGAAGAACCCGATGTCCGACGACGGACCCGGCCCAGCACTCAGGAGACCCATGAAAACGCTCTTGCAAGGCCTCGCGCTTGCCCTTCTCGTCTCCACGCCAGCCTTCCCCGAGACCCCGGACGAGGCCGCCCTGCGCGTTCTCGACGAGTTCATGACCGCCTTCAACGCGCGCGACGCCAAGACCTGGTCCGAGACGCTGCACTACCCACATGTGCGCATCGCCAGCGGCGACGTCACGGTGTTCCAAAGCGCCAAAGAGCGCGCCGATCAGATGGACTTCGACGCCTTCGCGAAGCGCTTCAACTGGGCGCGCAGCGCGTGGCTCGAGCGCGAGATCGTGCAGTCCGGAAAGGACAAGGTGCACATCGTCGTGAAGTTTGCCCGCTACGACGCGGACGGCAACGCCACCAAGACGTTCGACTCTCTCTACATCGTGACAGAGCAGGAGGGCCGCTGGGGCGTCAAGGCGAGATCGAGCTTCGCTCCCTGAGCTGGCGGCGCTGGAGGCCCCGTCAGCCGAGAGTCAGCGGACTCTCGTGGGCGGGCGTCAGGTCGTCGATGAAGTCGATCGCCTCGGGCTCTTCCCCGGCTTCGGTCACCCACTCTCGAATCAAGGCGTCCGACTCGACCGCCTCCACGAACGGCCGAGCGCGATCCGAAACCTCGATGGAGTAGGTGACGAAACGAAGAGCGACCGGAGCATAGAGAACGTCGGCCAACGAGAGCTCGCCGAACAGCCAGGGGCCGCCGGAGCCGAAGCGCTCACGGCAGTCGCTCCAGATGGACTCGATGCGGTCGACCTGACTGCGGCAGCTCGACGAAAGGGAGGCGCGCGCCAGCGGAGTCCGCGCTCGCAGGTTCTGTGGCAGCTCGTCGCGCACCTGAAAGAAGCCGGAGTGCATCTCCGCGCAGATCGAGCGCGAGAGCGCCCTCGCGGCGGGGTCGGAGGGGTGGTCGAGCGCATCGTCCCGAGTCTCGCGCAGATGCTCGAAGATCGCAGCCGTATCCCAGACAGCGAGGCCGCCGTCGAGCAGGACCGGTACGCGGCCCGCTGGAGAGTGTCGCGCCACGGCCTCTTCCCAGCCGTCGGTGAACATCGCCAGTCGAGTCTCCTCGAAGGGAATTCCACTCGCTCGCAGGTAGAGCCAGGCGCGCAGGGACCAAGAGGAGTAGTTGCGGTTTCCGATGACGAGGTGCAGCACTTCAACCTCCGTCCGATCCGAGATCACGCCGCGGCGACTCCGCGGTTCGCACCGAAGCTATCTCACGCGACCTCAGCCAGCACGAGGCCGCCGATCACCGGCCGACGCTCCGTCTCGCGGCCGAACGTCTCGAAGCCCGAGAGCTTCAGCCCACGCTCCTCGACGAAACTCCGAACCCCGTCCTCGACCGGCTGCTTCGTCGACAGGCCGAAGTGCCAACTCTCACCGTAGAAGCCGCCGAGTCCCAGGCGCGCGTAGTTGCCCGCGATGCGGAACGGCTTCTGCGCCAGGACGAGCTCTCGACTGAGAAAGTCGAAGGCGACCTGCGTGCCCGCGGGAAGGCCCGCGATCCGGCCGAGTGTCTCGTCGACCGTGGCGTCGTCCAGGTACATGGTGACGCCTTCCCAAAGAACGAAAGACGGTCTCCCTCGGTCGAATCCGTGCGCCTCCAAGGAGTCGAGCCACGAGTGCTGATTGAAGTTGGTGGGAGCGAAGACGACGTGCTCGGCATCAACGCTCCCTCCGCGCAGCGCCTCGATCTTGTGCTGCTGCGTCGGAGGCTCGTCGACCTCGAAGATGCTGCGCTCACCAAGCGCGAACCACTGCTCAAGGTCGGGCCCCTCGGGCGAGACTCCGTAGGAGCGTGTGTCCCAACCGGCTCCCAGCACGACCACCTGGCGTACTGGACTTTCGGCCCTCGTCGCCGCAGCCATCGCCCTGTCGAAGAAGTGTGTGCGATGACTGACCATCACCATGAGTGGTGAAGGCCGCGGGCCAGGATAGGCGAAGAAGGAGCCTCGGTACCCACTCCATCGAGCCGCTGCCGCGATCGAGTGCATGAGAGTCACGCGGACGAATGGACTGAGCGCCGAGAGGTGCGGTGAGATGCGATCGGCACCCTCGTCGCACCGGCTGCCGACGAGATGCAACGCCCAGCGCGCCATGAAGGGTTCATAGGCCGTACCCGAGATGCCGCGCGCCCGGTTGAGGAACCGAATGCGGAAGGCATAGACGAGCGAGCCGAGTAGCTGCAGAGGCGCAAGCAGAACCTCGAACAGCACGAAAAGGAGCGTGCGCAAGAACGACATATTGAACTCTGCTGGTGTGGGAAGAGAGGCCCACACTACCCCGGAGTCGCGGCGCCCCTTCAAAGGACGCCTCGACGTCGAGGCACGCGGTCCTTCTGACAAGCAGTCCCCGCGCCTTTCTCGTCGCAGCCGCCGTCCTCTCTCCGAGGACTGCCTGTCCTAGAGCACGTAGGGGACGAGACGCTTTGTGCGCTGGCAGTAGGCCTCATAGTCGGCACCGAACTGCTCGCGCATCATCTGCTCCTCCTTCTTCACTCGGAAGAGGAACATGATGCCGAAGCCAACGAGCCCGGAAGGCCCGGCGATCCAGTTCATGAGAATCAGAGCCTGACCGATCGCCCACAGGAAGATCGACGTGTACATCGGGTGACGCACTGCGTTGTAGACACCCTGCGTCACCAAGGTGTGGTCTTCGCGCACCTCGAGCGTGACCGACCAGTTGCGACCGAGGTCGCTGTGAGAGCGCCAGAAGAGCCACATGCCGACGGCGAAGACGACGACGCCGAGTCCGTTGGCCCACACCGGCAGGCTGTAGTTGGCGAAGTTCAGGAGCGGCGTGAGCACGTAGACCATAGGCACGAAGAAGGAACCGAGCGACACGAGAGCGAGAAGGAACTTCTCGAGGCCCGTCTTCCGGTCCTTGACGATCTCGTTGTTCTGGGTTGCGCGGACGAACGGCTGGCGAATGACGACGCTCAAGGCCATGAACGCGACGTAGATGATCTTCAGTACCAGTGTGCTCAAGACGGCTCCCTCCTCGCAGGGCGGCAGGCCGGCCAAACGAGAGTCCGGCCTGCGCGTTGATCGAGATCTCGCGCGAGTCTGGTGCAAGCGCGACACTCACGCGTCACGGCACGGTGACCGAAACGTCCTCGGGCAGCGTATTCCACGAGGGAGGCTCGTTTTCGACAGCTCTGGCGTCGGTGCCTCCGCTCCTTCGGCTACGGTTGGGGCACCGAACGTCCCATCTGCGCCCCGCGACCGGACTCACTCGGTCGACGACGACGGGCACCCCAGGAGGATCCGCGATGACTCGACGCACCCCTCTCCTCAAAGCTCTGTCGCTCCTCGCGGCACTGCTTCTCATCGGCACGACTCTCAGCGGCCACGGCGACGTGCGGACCGGCAAAGCCACAGACCGGGTGATCGAGTTTCCCGACACGGCAGAGCACCAGACCCTCGTGGTGGATCTGCACACGCACACCGTCTTTTCGGACGGGCACGTGTGGCCGAACATCCGCATGGCGGAGGCGATCCTGGACGGGCTCGACGCGATCGCCGTCACCGAGCATGCCGAGTACCAGCCGCATCTCGCCGACATCCCGCATCCCGACCGCAACCGCTCCTACGAAGAGTCGGTGGCCAGCCTCCCCGAAGGCTCCGAGCTGATCGTGATTGCCGGCTCCGAGATCACGCGCGTGGGCCCGGTCGGGCACATGAACGCGGTCTTCATCGAAGATGCCAACAAGCTGCTGCGGGTCAGCGATCCTCCGGAACCATTCAACGCCGGCGAGTACTACCGCAAGGCCGGCCAGTGGCCCGCCCAGGAAGCGGTCGACGAGGCCCGCGAGCAGGGTGCGTTCGTCTTCTGGAATCACTCGTGGAGCATCTTCCGCGACAACAAGACGGTCATGACCGACTTCCACCGGCAGAACGCGGCGAACGGCAAGCTGCACGGCATCGAGGTGGCGAACGGACGAACGTACTCCGAGGAATCGTTCCAGCTCGCTCTCGACTTCGATCTCGCGCTCATCGGCGTCTCGGACGTGCATAACCTCATCGATTGGGACTACAAGCCGCACGAGGGCGGTCACCGACCGGTCAATCTCGTCTTCGCCGAAGCCAAGACGTCGGCCGCGATCCGCGAGGCGCTCTTCGCCAAGCGCACCGTGGTGTGGTGGAAGAACCTGCTCCTCGGGCGCGAGCGCGATCTCGCTCCGCTACTCGAGGCTTCGATGACCGTCGAGAGCGCCCGCTACAGCCGCACCTCCAGGGTCCTCGAGGTGGAGCTCCTCAACCACTCGGACGCCAAGTTCCTGCTGCGTAACGAAAGCCGCTACACGATGACGAGTGACCACGACGTCATCGAGTTGGCTCCACACAACGAGATCACGCTGCGTGTGAGAACCGGAGATCAACTCGAAGCGGTGGCGCTCGAGTTCGAGGTGCTCAACGCGTTGACGGCGCCCGAGCGCCCCGCGTTGCTGACGTTCGAGCTGGCACCGACCGTCGAGGACGCGTAGCGCTCGGAGCCCAGCGCATCAGGGATTGCTCTCGCGACGAAGCCGCAGGAACCTCGGTGAGATTGGAGCGGCCAGCAGATCTCCGCTCGGGGTCACCGAGATTTCGTGTCCGAAGGGACCGACGATCTTGCCGAGGATGTCGCCCGTCTCGGGATCGATTTGCAGAACGTAGGGCCGCCGCGGATTGCGCATCAGTACGGAGATGAAGAGCTCGCCTTTCGGTCCTAGAGCCACGCCATAGAGCTGCCGGGCGTAGTTCCACAGGCCCAGAAAGCGACCCGCGCGATCGAAACGCTGCAGCCGACCGTTCTCCCGATCTGCCACGTACACGACGCCTTCCCGTGAGACCGCGATGGAGTGCGCCACGTCGAACTGACCCTCACCCGAGCCGCGGGAGCCCCACTCACGGACCTTCTGACCCCGTCCGTCGAACTCGAGAACGCGACCGTTGCAGTAGCCGTCGGCGACCAGCACATGGCCGTCACCGGGGAACGCGATGTCCGAGGCGCCACAGAAGTCCTTTTCTGGATTCGGCACGTCGATGTCGATCTCGAGCTCCAGCTCTCCGCGGTCGGTGAACCGAGAGACCTTCGAGGTGCTCGAATCGATCGTCCACACCTTGCCGTCGGGATCGACGCGAATCCCGTGAGGAGTCTTGAACAGGCCCGCACCCCAGGAGCGAAGACGTTCGCCCTCCGGGCTCAGGACCACCACCGGATCGCCCTTCTCGGGCCGATGCAGAACGTAGAAGTACCCCTGCCCATCGACTGTGACGGCGGAGATCTTGGTCAGGCCCGTGCCGAGTCCGGCACTCTCCACCGCAAGCTCTGGCGCCGCCGCCACGCGCTCGAGGAAATCGGCATCCCCTTCGACGGCGCCCGGCGACGGCGCGCTCAAGACAGCTAGAAGCAGAACCGCTCGAGAGAGCATGCTGTACGAATCCTCCTGAATCTCGATTGTCGCCACTGCGAGCCACGGGGAAAAGTGTAGCGGCCGCGCCGGCTGTCGTAGCCTTGCTCCATGAAGCAATGGAACTCTCCGTTCGGTCCGCGCACGACAGCTGACCGGGTTCTCGACGGGCTCGACGTCACCGACCAGAACATCGTCATCACCGGCGCCAACGTCGGCATCGGATTCGAAACGGCCCGCGCCCTGGCCGCGCACGGCGCCAAGGTCACGCTCGCCTGCCGCGACGCCGCGAAGGGCGACACGGCAGCCGAGAAGATTCGCAAGAAGCATCCGAACGCCAAGGTCGACGTGCGTACCCTCGATCTCGCGTCTCTCGAGAGTGTGCGGGCTTTCGCGGCCGACCTCCCGGACCCGTCCATCGACGTCCTGATTGCCAACGCCGGCGTCTTCGGCGGCGACTACCGGGAGACGGAAGAGGGCATCGAGTGGACCGTCGGCGTCTGCCACGTCGGCCACTTCCTGCTGGCCGACCTGCTGCTCGAACGACTCGAGGCCGGAGGCGGTGGTCGCGTCGTCCTGGTCTCGTCCGAGGGTCACAAGAGCCCGAGCACGCTCGACTGGGATCGCTTCCCTCTCGAGCCAGCGAACTTCAAACCGATGGTTGCTTACGGTCAAGCGAAGCTCTGTAACATCCTGCACGCCAAGGAGCTGCAGCGTCGCTACGGCGAACGAGGCATCTCCGCCTACTCACTCCACCCCGGCACACTCGTGCCGACGGCGATCGGGCGACACTCGCTCGTCGCACGACTGCTGATCCAGGCCATCCGCCCCTTCACCAAGAGTCTGGGACAGGGCGCTGCAACGAGCGTGCTCTGCGCCGTACACCCAGACGTCGCCGACCTTGGCGGCGAGTACTTCTCCGACTGCACGGTTGCACGGCCGAGCCGTGAGGCGGAGACCGAGGAGACCGCACGGCGGCTCTGGGAGAGGAGCGAAGAGTGGGTGGCGTGAGCTCGGGTGGAAGCCTGGTGCAGAGCGCGTCTCCTCATCGCCGACCGACTTGCGTCATCATGGAAAGCATGGTTCCCAAAGCGCTCTCGCGAGCCGGCTGGCGCCGGCAGGTGGTTCGCCTCCTCCTGATCGCCTTCTCCACCTTTCCGGCGGCAGCCGAGGTACCCAAGGCTCTCGAAGTCGCCCAACAGCTCGTCGAAGCCTTCAATCGGCACGACCCTGAGGCCATGGCGGCTCTCGTTGCGAACGACTTCGAGCTCTACTACGTCGGCGACGACGGCAAGGCTTCGCTCGCTCTCACCGGCCCCGAAGCTCTCGAAAAGGAGATGACCGGCTACTTCGAAGCGGTGCCGAACGTCGAATCGAAGATCACGGATCAGGTGCGAGGCGAGGCCTTCGTCTCGTTTCGCGAGCAGATCGTCGGAGGTGCTTCGTCGCTCGCGGTCTACGAGGTGCGCGAAGGCAAGATCCGACGCGTCTGGTACTACCCGGCCGAGCCCTGAGGGCGGGGCCTCGCTACTCGCCACGCTTGCGAAAGAAGCCGTGGGGCAGTGGCCCGGAGTAGAGGACCGAGACGGTCTCCGGCTTGTCGGCGAGGAACTCGTCGCAGGCCCTTTTGACACCCGGCAGGTGGTCTTCCTGCTCGGTCACCTCGGGATCGCAGTAGTCGTCTACGAGACACAGAGCGCCGGGGCTCAGGCGCGGATAAACGTGCTCCAACGAGACGAGGACCGAGTCGTAAAGGTCACCGTCGAGATGCGCGAAGGCGATCTGTTCGGGTAGTTCCTGAGGCAGCGTTTCGTCGAACCAGCCGGGGTGCACGACCGGTGACTTCAGGCCGTAGCGATCGAAGTTGTCGAGCAAGCGCTGCTGCTCCACCGCCAGCTGCCCGGGGCGAAAAGGAGTGGCGCCGTCCGCCTCGGCGAGGTCCGGTAGACCCTCGAAGCTGTCGTAGACGTGCAGCTTGCGCGCCTCGTCGTAGTTCTCGATCACCTTCTGCAGAAGCACCGCCGACTGCCCGGCGTGACAGCCCAGCTCGACGAAATCACCCGGCACGCCCTGAACCAAGACCTGCCGCGCGAGGTGAAACATGTTCATACGCTGCTCGACGTTGGTCATCAGGCCGGTCTGGTTGAGCGGCACCAGGCGCAGGGGCACGCCGAGCCGGAGAATCCACCGGTTGAGCCAACGCACACGCCGGCTCGGCTCGCGCTCCGACCACTTGAAGTACTTCGTGATGAACGTGTTGTGCATGCAGATCCCCCGGCGCAGAATACCTTCCTGGAGCTCCGATAGGCCTGGCGGAGCTCGCGGGACCGCCGGCGGCGTCGAGAGGCGCACCGTGCACGCGCCGAGGGGCCGCTCGAGCTTCACTCGAGGGCACGGGAGCGTCGTCGATGCGAGCACCGAAGCACTCTCGAACTCACGTTCTGCGAAACTCTGCTCCGTGCCCCCTTCAGCGACCCGCGACTCCCACCTGCCGCCTTGCCGCAGGCCCTGTCGTGCACGGAAGCCCGATGCCTGACCGAAACGACCCGACACCCGACGCGATCGCCGATCAGAGAACGATCGCCGACCTGCTGGCTCGGTACGCGCGCGCGACCGACGAACTCGCGAGCACGGAACCCGAGGTGCGGGAAAGAGCCGCTCGGACCTACGACGAGGTTTTCGAGCCTCAGGCCCGGATCGGGGTGCGCGATCAGCTCTCGGTCGAAGGAGCGAGCGCCTGGATCGACTTCGTGCGTCGGTCGAACGCGGGAATGCGCGCCACGCAGCACCTGCTCGGACTTCCGGTGGTCGATCTGAACGGTGATGCGGCCACGGTGACCTGTTCGCTGCAGTCCACACAGTTCGGCGTGCAGGGCGAGATCGTCCGCGTTCACGCGAACTACGAAGCAACGGCGACGCGGTCGGGAGGCTCGAGCTGGAGGCTGTCGACCCTCACCGTCGAGGTGCTCGCCATCGATCCACCACCCTCCGAGGAGAGGCCGACGTGACCCTGAACACACAGACGAACGGCAGAGTCGCCGGCAAGGTTGCGCTGGTCACGGGTGCAGCCTCCGGCCTCGGCCGCGCAGACGCGCTCCGCCTGGCCGAAGAGGGAGCGCGCGTCGTACTCACCGACATCGACGACGATCCAGGCTCCGAGGTTGCGAAGGAGTGCGACGGCGAGTTCGTGCACCAGGACGTCGGCGACGAAGCGAGCTGGAAGGCGCTCATCGAGCACGTCGTCTCGAAGTACGGATCGCTCGACGTGCTCGTCAACAACGCGGGGACCGCGCCGATCGCCAACATCGAGGAGACGACCACGGAGGTGTGGCACGAGACGCTGCGGGTCCACCTCGACGGCACCTTCTTCGGTTGTCACTACGGACTGCCGGCGATCGTCGCCACCGGCGGCGGCTCGATCATCAACCTGTCGTCGATCGCTGCGCTCGTCGGCCTCTCGCCCTACCTCGCCTACTCAGCGGCCAAGGGCGGCATTCGCTCGATGACGAAGTCGATGGCCGTCCACTGCAGAGAACAGAAGAACGGCGTTCGCTGCAACTCGATTCATCCGGGCAGCATCTCGACGCCGATGGTGCATCACGCGCTGGAGAGCCTCGCGGGACTCGATCTCATGGCCCAGGACGACCCGGAAGCGACGCGCAAGGCGCTCCACATCGGCGAGCCACTGGACGTCGCAAACCTCGTGCTCTTTCTGGCCTCGGACGAGTCCAAACACATCAACGGCGCTGAGATCGTCATCGACGACGCGGCGATCCTCACGCAGGCCTAGGGGGCTCCGGATGGCGATCACGGGACTGGTTCACGTCAACGTCAACTGCAGCGACTTCGAGCGGTCGCTGCGTTTCTACGAGCTGCTCGGCTTCCGCAAAGCGATCGACGTGCCCGAAACGAACACACCCGAGGTTGCCGCCGCCGTCGGCATGCCGCCCTACCGCGTTCGCGGAGCGCTCCTGTCACTGCCTACGTCGCAGGGCACCTTTCTGCTCGACCTTCTCGAGTGGAAGGAGCCGCGCGACGACTCACCGCCCTACCCACACCTCTACCACCTGGGAATCGCGCGCATCGCTCTGGCGACCGACGATCTCGAAGGCGACATGACGCGTCTTCGCGAGCAGGGAGTCGAGTTCCTTTCGCAGCCCGCCACCGTCGAGCTCGAGGGCGGGCGCAGGAGCCGCTTCGTCTGCTTCGAAGACCCGGACGGCACGGTGCTCGAGATCGTCGAGTCGTCCTGACGGCGGCCCCGATTTCGAGCGCGGCGAGCCCCACAAAGGCATCGCTCCGGGATAAGTTGAGCGTTACGGAGCCGCCGGCTCGTACGCCGTCATGAAGAACCGTCAGAACATCCTGATCCTGGGCCTGGGTGGGGTTGGGCGCTACCTCACCGAGCAACTGGTTCACGAAGGTCACGCGATCACGGTCATCGAGTCGGACGCCGAGAAGATCCGCACTCTCGAAGGCGAGATTGACGCGCGCCTCATCCAAGGCGACGCCATGAGCACCAACTGCTGGCTCGAGGCCGATGCGCCACGGATGGACTACCTGATCGCGGTCACGAACAACGACGCGGTCAACGTGCTTGCGTCGATGATCGGCGACAGCTTCGGCATCGCCCGCAAGATCGCGCGCGTCAGGTCGCGCAACCTCTGGGGGGAAGGATCTCCTCTCACGCCGGACGCGATGAAGATCGACCTCGTCATCCAACCCGAGGAACTCGCGGCTCAGGAGATCGCCAAGCTGCTGACGATGCGCTGGGGCAACTCGGTCATCGACCTGGCCGACGGCGAGATGCAGGTCGTCGGGACGCGCATCAGCAAAGACTCGCTCCTCGCCGATCTGCGCGTGCGCGACATCGCTGAGCACCTCGAGGGCATCGACTTCCGCATCGTCGCCATCGCCCGCGAGCTCAAGACGGTCATCCCGGATGCGGACGAGGTCATTCTGCCGGGCGACTACATCTACCTGCTCGTCAACGGCGAGCACGTGCCCAGCCTCATGCTCGTCGTCGGCATGGGCGCCAAGCAGCGCCAGAGAGTCATGATCATCGGCGGCGGCGACGTCGGTGGCCGCGCCGCCCAGCTGCTGCAGGGATCGTTCCGGCTGAAGCTCGTCGAGCGCGACCCGACCCGTGCCGAAGAGCTCGCCGAGAAGCTCAAGAAGATCGAGATCCTTCACGGCGATGGCGCCGACCACGACACCCTCGTCACCGCCGGACTGCTGTCGATGGACACCGTGATCGCTGCGACCGGCGACAACGAAACGAACATCATGGCGAGCGCTCTCGCCAAGCAGCTGATCCGCAATCCGGACGACGACGGCGTCGGCAAGGAAGCCAAGACGATCGCTCTGGTCCAACGCGAGCAGTACCTCACCCTGGCGTCCGCGATCGGCACGGACATCGTGCTCAGCAAGAAGGTGCTCGCTGGCGACTCGATCCTCGCGTACATCCTGCGCGGCGAGCTGCTCTCGGTCGCACACCTGCACGGCGTCGACGCCGAAGTCGTCGAGCTCGTCGCGGGTGAGAAGGCACTCATCACCAAGCACACCTTGGCCGACGTTCCAGGCGTTCGCGGCTTCACCGGCCGCCTGATCATCGGTTGTGTGCATCAGGACGGGCAGTGGCGCACGGTCGGCGGATCGACGCGCATCGCGCCGGGCGAGCGCGTGATCGCCGTCTGTCGGCCCGAGTACCTTCCAGAAGTCGAGCGCCTGGTTCTCGGGTGACATCGCGGGGATGACTCTGAGCACCAGCAGCACCGAGGAATCCGAACCGTGAACTACCGCTCCATCGCCTTCGTCACGGGCACCATGCTCGTCGTGACGGCCTGCATGCTGGTGCTGCCGCTCGCCTGTTCGCTCTGGTACGGCGAAGACGACCGCATGCCGCTGCTCATTTCGATGGGCATCATCTTCGCCATCGGCCTGCCGCTGCGCCTCGGCTTCCGGGCCGACAAGAACCTCGGCGCGCGCGAAGCGTTCCTCATCGCCGTCTTCGGGTGGGCCGGGATTTCGGCCGTTTCGACGCTGCCCTTCGTTCTACACGGCGCCATCCCCTCGTTCACCGACGCCTTCTTCGAGATGACCTCCGGTTACACGACGACCGGCGCGACGATCCTGGCCGACATCGAAGCCCTACCCCACGGCTTGCTTCTCTGGCGTAGTCAGACGCACTTCCTCGGCGGTATGGGCTTCCTGACGCTCGCCATCCTCTTTCTGCCGCACGGCGTCGGCGGCCTGCGCATCTTCCGCGCCGAATCGAGCCCTGGCCAGGTCATTACCAAGGAGCGCTTCACCGCCCGCAACCGCGACGCGATCCGCTACCTCTGGCTGATCTATCTGGGCCTCAACCTCGCGCAGGTGATCTTCCTGCTCGCCGGCGACATGTCGTTCTTCGACTCTCTCTGCCACACGTTCGCAACGGTCTCGACGTCCGGCTACTCGCCCTACAACGCCAGTGTCGGACACTTCGAAAGCGCCTACATCCACTGGGTCGTCATCGTTTTCATGTTTCTCGGCGGCGTCTCCTTCATCCTCTTCTTCTACCTGCTGCGCGGCGACTGGAAGGTGGCGATCCACAACACCGAGCTGCGCTGGTACTGCGTGCTGACGGCCGGTCTGTGCCTCGCCGTCGCGGCGGTGCTCTGGGAGGGCTCGATCTACGCTCCTCTCGATGCGCTCCGGGAAGGTTCGTTCCAGGTCATCTCACTGCTGACCGGAACCGGCTTCACCACGGCCGACTACGAACTGTGGCCGCAGGCAGCGCAGATGATCCTCTTCGTCGTCTGCTTCATCGGCGCCTGTGCCGGTTCGACGACCAGCGGCGTCAAGATCATCCACTACGTCCTGATCTGCAAGTTCATGGCAAAGGTGATCAAGAAAATCTTCTTTCAACCGCTGGCCGTCGTCGCGGTGCGGGTGAACGGCAAGCGCGTCGACGACCTCAACGTCTACCTCGCGCTCTGCTACTTCGTCGTCAACATCTTCCTGATCTTCGTCGGGTCCATCCTCCTGACCTTCCTCGACGATCTCGATCTGCTGACGGCGATCAGCGCGGTCGCGTCGACGTTGATGAACATCGGCCCGGGCTTCGGCGGCGTCGGGCCTGCCGACAACTACGCTTTCCTCTCCGACACGAGCAAGTGGTTCCTCTCTTGGAACATGCTCGCCGGAAGGCTCGAGCTCTTCTCGGCGCTCGTCATCTTCTACCCGTCGTTCTGGCGCGGCTGACGCCTTCATCGATTCGACCGCCTCCGCAACAATCCATTATCATCGCTCCATGCGGAAGGCACTCATCGCTGCAGCTCTCGGCGCACTCGCTCTCGCAGGCGTCGCGACCGCACAGGACGAGTCCAAGTTCCCGCCCGGCCTGGAGCCGCTGAGCGAGCGCATCGCAGACGCACCGGACATTGGTGACACGTTCCCCGACGTGACGATCGTCGACGACGAAGGTCGGCCGGTGAACATCCGATCTCTGGCCGCCGAGAAGCCCTATACGGTGCTGACCCTCGGCTGCCTGACGTGACCGCCCTTCCTGCGCAACGTCCCCAGTTTGGAGACGGTCAAACTCGACTACGCCGCGAAGGGCGTCCAGTTCTTCTACATCTACAAGCCGCTCGCACACCCTGAGCTCGAGAACTACATCAGCCCGTTCACCCTCGAAGAGAGGCTGATGCACGTGGCCGAAGCCAAGCGACGTCTCGGCTCGAGCATCCCGTGGCTCGCCGACACGATGCGCAACGACTACCACGAGACCGTCGGACGCACCCCGAACAGCGAGTTCGTCCTCGACTCCGAAGCGAAGGTGGTCGCACGCCGTATCTGGAGCAGCCCGAAGAGTCTGCGCGAGGACCTCGCCGGACTCGTCGGCGCGGTCGAACCCGCCACCGAGGTCGAGAGCCTCGACCTGCCACAGCAAGAGGCGATTCCCACGGTCGCCAAGGGCATCGTGCCGCGCGTGCCCCTGCCGACGGGTGCCTTCCCGCTCGAGATCGAGCCTCAGGTCAGCGATAGCAAGGTCCCCTTCTACGCCAAACTGCGGGCCGAGGGGACTCCCGGAGTTTTCGAGGGCGGCAAGGGCACGGTCTACCTCGGCTTTCACCTCGACCCGCTCTACAAGGTGCACTGGAACAACGAGGTCGACCCCGTGTCCTTCAGCATCCAGGCGCCGGCGGGCGTGACCGTGACGCCGGACCGCGGCGTGGCGATCGACCCTGAGGAGCCCGCTGACGCCGATCCGCGCGAGTTCCTCGTCGAGGTCGACGGAGCGCAGGGCGACGTGCTCGACGTCAACGTGCGCTACTTCGCCTGCGACGATGCACTCACCTTCTGCATCCCGGTGCAGCAGGACTACAAGGTGCACCTCGAGCGCGACTGGAACCACGACTGGAGCATCCGCACCGAAGCGGACGGCAGCTGGAACCTGTCGGTTCCCGGGGGCCCGCCCAAGGACTCCGAAGAAGCCGAGGAAGGCTGAGCTCGAAGGCCTGCGAGAGGTCTCAAGGACGGCACCCCGGCGTTGCCTCCGCGACGACGGAGACCGCGAGAGACCGACGTTCGAGGCAACGTTGGTCGCGTGGCTGCGTACGTTTTGGAGCGGCCGGACCTGCGCTCGCTGCGCAGCAGCCCTCCCGGTCGGCATCACCGATGGCACGCTCTGTCTCGTTCAGCCGCACCGGCTCCGTCGTCCTGCTGGGACTCTCGCTCTGCCTCGCGGCTCGGGGTCAAGAGGTCGAGCTCACCGCAGAGGTCCTCGATCGAGGTCTGATTCTGGGCCCGGAGTGGCTCTACCGTCCCGCCGGCGACGACACCGCAGCGCCGCCGCCCGACGCCACTTGGAAACGTGCGGAGGCCTTGCTCGGAGGCGAGCGAACGCCGGACGACTGGAGGGGCGTCGGGTGGTTCGCATTCGACCTGCTCGTGGCTCCCGAAGTCGCCGGTGAGCTTCTCGGGCTGGGGATGAGTCGCCACTACGGCGCTTCCCGCGTCTATCTCGGCGACCGACTGCTGGCCATCACTGGCGCGCCTGCGAAGGAAGCCGCGCTCTGGCAGCCAGAGCAGCGTCCCGACCCGATCGTCTTCGAGGCGCCGGCTGCGGGCCGGCATCGGCTGACGGTGCTCTTCGCGAACCCCGCCACGGATCGCTTCCACCGCGTCGGCATTCCGGCGGGCTTCAATGCACGACTGCAGTGGGCTCCCGACGCGGTCGCGCGCGCCCGCACCTGGCAGAACACGTACGCCCATCGACGAGCGCTCTATACCGGCGTCTTTCTGGCCTTTGCCGTTCTGCACCTCCTGCTCTTCGCCTTTCGCCCGAGCAGTCTCAGCAACCTCTACTTCGCACTCTTCTGCCTGTCGCTGGCGGCTCTGATTTTCCTTCTCGTGCACAAAGAGCTGGTCGCCGACCCGAGGATCGTCTTCTGGTCCGAGCCGGCCATGAACCTCGCGGGTCTGGCCTTCGCCGCCTTCGGTCTGCTCTTCGTCCACCGCGTCTTCACGGACGGCACGCCGCGCTGGCTGCTCGGAGTCCTCGGCCTGCTGCTCTTCGTCGCGCCCTGGACCCTGCTGCGTCCCGCTCAGTCCCTGGGATTCGTCTTCATCGCCATGCTGCTCTGCCTTCTCGAAATGACGCGCTGCGTGCTCGTCGCCATCTTTCGCGGGAGGGACGGAGCGCGCATCGTCGGCTTCGGCATCTTGACGCTGCTCGTCGGTTTCGGCTCCGGTCTGCTCGCCAACCTGGGCGTGCTGCCGCGCGTTGGCGCCCTCACCTTCCTCGCGCCCTTCGTCTCGATGCTGGTACTCATCGTCACCATGTCGATCTACCTCTCTCGGCGCTACGCCCGAACGCACGCCGAGCTCGAGCAGCAGCTACAGCGCGTGCGGGAGCTTTCGCAGCAGCAGCTGGCGCAGGAGCGTCGAGAGCGCGAGCAGGAGCTCAAGACCAAGCTGCTCGAGGCAGAAGTCGAGCGCAAGGCCGAAGAGCTCGAGGAGGCGCGGCGATTGCAGCTCTCGATGCTGCCGCAGAGCGTTCCCGAACATCCGAGGGTCGAGATCGCGGCACACATGACGACGGCGACCGAGGTCGGCGGCGACTACTACGACTTCGACGTGGCGGACGACGGAGACCTGACGGTGGCGGTCGGCGATGCGACGGGGCACGGGCTGCGGGCGGGCACCATGGTGACGGCCACCAAGAGCCTCTTCAACGCGCTCGGTGGCAGCGACGACATGGTCGACATCGTCAAGCGCTCGAACACGGCGTTGAAGCGGATGAACCTGCGCAACCTCAACATGGCCCTGTTGCTCGCTCGGCTGCGGGGCAACCAGCTGCGCGTGGCCGCCGCCGGCATGCCGCAGCCGCTGATCTGCAGAGCCGCAACGGGCGCCGTCGAGACGTTGGAGATCGGCGGCATGCCACTCGGCGCCATGGCTTCATTCCCCTATCGCGCGAAGACCGTCGAGGTGCAGAGCGGCGACGCCGTACTGTTCATGAGCGATGGCTTTCCCGAGCGCCTCAACCCGCGCGACGAAGAGGTGGGCTACGAAGTGGCGACCCAGGCCTTTCGCGAGGCAGCGACGGGAGCCGCCGAGTCGATCGTCGAGCGACTCGTGGCCGTCGGCGAGCGATGGGCGGAAGGGCGCGAGGCCGACGACGACGTCACTTTCGTGGTGCTCAAGGTGCGTTGATGCCGAGCTCGTTCACCGAAGGCGCGTAAGGTCGGCCCTCATGAGCCCGAGCCAACGCGCACCGCACGCCGACCGTCCGCCGCGGCGGAGCCTGACCTCCGCTGCTCCCGCTCCGGGAAACGGAGGTGCAGGCTGAGCACGGCGCTGTCCCGACCGCACGATTCGATCCTCGGAGCCAGCCCGCGCCCGGGAAGGCTGCTCCTCTGGTCGACGCTCGTCTCCTGCGGTATCGGCTTCGTCGTCACCACTCTCATGGGTTTTGCCGCCTACGGCCGCGTCGGCCTCGACGAGGTGGGCGAGCTCATCGGCGGCGGCATCATCGGCACCTGCGTCAACGCCGGGGCGCTGCTCACCGACTGGGGTTGGTTCACCCTGCTGCGGCGCCGCTTCGCAGCGCCCGCACGCTGGCTGCTGCAATTCTTGACTCTCAGTCTCGGCGGAACGGCGGGCTACGTGGTCGGAAACGTCGTGGCGCACCTACTCGGCTACAACCCCACCGTCAGCCTCGACGCGCAGCGAGTCGTCTTCTTCGGCTTCTTCGCCTACCTCGTCGGTTCACTGATCGGCCTCTTCGACCGGCAGAGCCGTCGCCTCGCTGAGTCCGTCGCACTGGTGAAGGATCAGGAGTTCGCCGCCAAGGAGCTGGAGGTGGCTCGCAATCTGCAGCGTCGGCTCCTGCCACCCGATCGCCTCGAAGGCGAGGGGTGGCGTCTCGAAGCGCGGCACGCCGCGGCGCACGGCGTTGCCGGAGACCTGTGGGACACCTTCTCGAGTCAGGCGGGAGGTCAGACGATCGCCATCGGCGACGTCGCCGGCAAGGGCATGGCGGCGAGCCTGATCATGGCTTCGGTCAAGGCCGTCCTTCCGCTGATGGCTCGTTCGAACGTGGACCGCGGGCTGAGCGACCTGAACCGCAGGCTGCACGGCGACCTCGGACCCCGTGAGTTCGTCGCCCTCGCCCTCCTCCGCTACGACCCGGCAAACCGAGAGCTGGAGCTCGCGAGTGCAGGAATCCCGGATCCGTGGCTTCTGTCGAGACACGGAGTCGAGACGCTGGCGGTCGACGGACCTCGGCTGCCACTGGGCTCGATGAAGGCGGTCGAATACGAAGCCGCGCGGCGTACGCTGGAGCCGGGCGACCGCGTCGTGCTGGTCACCGACGGCCTGCCGGAAGCGACCGGCGCTGACGGCGAACCTCTGGGCTATGAGCGTCTCACCCGACTCCTCGAGGAGCGTCGCGACGACCCCCTGGAGGAGCTCGTCGAAAGCCTCTTCCAGTCGGTCGGAGAACTCGGTGTTCAGGTCGACGACGACTGGACCGTCGTCGCGCTAGAGGCTCTCTAGCGCACCGTGCCTGCGACGATCCTCTCGACGGCCGCGTCGAAGTCGATCTCCTCGTCGAGGTAGGCCGACCAGGCGGAGCGGACGACCTCGGCCGCGGGGCCGGAGCGCTCGTAGAGCGGCGCGACCTCTCCGCGCTGCGTATCGCCGTACGCGACGTGGTCGGAATCGAAGAGGCGTCGCATCGTCTCCTCCGCCTGCGCGAACATCACGAGGTGAGGAACCTCGCGCAGTCGTCGGTCACGCGGCTCGAGACCCGCCTCCTGGAGTCGCTGGCGCAGGACGCTGAAGATGTCGCCGTCGGCCCGGTCCGCGCTGTCGAGGGCGTGACACGTCTCGTGGAGCAGCGTCTCTTCGAAATCGCCGAAGCGGCCTTCGCTGAGCAGCTCTCGGGTCGAGAGCACGGCGATCGGCCCCTCGCGTGAGAAGTAGGTGCTTGCTCCCGGCGGATGAGCGTCCAGCACCAGCACCATCGGTACGATGGTTTGCGGGTCTTCGATCCGGAGCGACTCCATCATGTGCGCGAGGGCCCGTCGATGCTCGGGCAGGAAGCGACGGGCGAGCTGTTTCAAGACCTCCTCGTGCTGGGACCTGCGCGCTGGCCAGATCTCTTCGAGGAACCAGGGCCAGACGTCCGCCATGGCGGCAGCCAACGCAAGTCCCGGACCCTGCACTGGGACCTCGGTCCCCGAGCGCGTCGCCGCGGTGACAGGAGCTTCGGCAAACCAGTCGGCGAACTCCTCGGGCGAGGTGGCCAGGAGTCCCGCCAGGTCGAAGCGCCAGTAGCCGCCGAAGGCACCCACCTTCTCCTGAACGGGGAGCCACGCGTTCACCAGGGGCTCGAGCTCCGGCAGCCCCTCGGAGACGCCGGCGGCCTGCGACCGCACCAGGAAGTAGAGCTCCGCGACCGGCGAGGTCGCCAACTCGAGACCCGTCGCGGCGGCCGCGATCGCCGAGGTGGGCTCGGCGACCTCAGCCGACCGGGCCCCCTCCCCACCGTGGCAAGCGAGGCCGCAAAGGGCCACCAGCCCTCCGATCACTGTCGTCCTCCGAAGAGGTTCGGCACGGTTCAGCATCGTTCAGCTCCTCCGTCGTCATCGTCTCGCGCCACGGTGTCCGGCTCCAGGTCTCTCGTCCCAAAATCGACGCCGCGGCTCGGTAAGCTCTGCCGAGCCCGTCTTGCCACCCCGTGTTCTACGGTCCAGAACTCGATGCCGTTCAAGCTCAGCCGGTCGTTCCCTCCAAGAGCCCTCGCCGTAGCGGCGCTGCTCGCACCCGCTCTCGTCCTGGCGGAGTCGCCGCCGAGCCTCGACGAGCTGACCCCCGACTGGCTCGAGCTCTCGGTCGTGCAGCGCACGCGCTTCGAAGTGCTCGACGGTCAGTTTCGCGTCGGCAGGACCGACGACGACTCGCTCCTTCTTCTGCGCACTCTGGTGCATCCCCGGTTTCGCCTGGGCAAGCGTGCGACGCTCGGGATCGAGCTTCAGGATTCGAGAGTGTTCTTCGAGCGCGAGCAGACGCCGCTCGGCACTTCGCTCGTCAACGCGGTCGAGCCGCTGCGCGCTTACCTCCAGCTGAGGGGCAAAGCTCGCGACGGCAGCTGGACGGTCGATGCGGGGCGGATCACGCTCGACGTCGGCAGCCGTCGCTTCGTCGCACGCAATCGCTACCGCAACACGATCAACTCGTTCACCGGCGTCGACGCTCGCTGGCAGCGCGAACAGACCTTGCTGCGGGCGTTCTTCCTCCTGCCGCACCAGCGTCGGCCCACCGAGCTCGATGCACTCCGTCGCAACGGAGTGCGCGTCGACGAGGAGACGAGCGACGTGCGTTTCGCCGGACTCTTCGCCTCCGGCGCGCTGTCACCGAGGGACCGCTGGGAGGCCTTCCTCTTTCGGCTCGAAGAGAGCGATTCTCCGCGGCGCGCGACGCGCAACCGGCAGCTGACGACTCCAGGGTTTCGCCTCCTCCGCACGCCCTTGGCCAAGAGCTGGGACTACGTCGTCGAAGTCGGTGTGCAGACCGGCACGTCCCGCGAGTCCAGGCTGAGTGACGAGGAGCTGGATCACCGGGCGTACTTCGTGCACGGCGAGGTCGGCCATACCTTCGACGCCGCGTGGTCGCCTCGCCTGGCCCTGCAGTTCGACGTCGCCAGCGGCGACGAAGACCCCAACGATCTGAGCAACGAGCGCTTCGATACGCTGTATGGGGCGCGGCGTTTCGACTTCGGCCCGACGGGAATCTACGGCCCTTTCTCGCGCTCCAATCTCGTCAGCCCGGGACTGCGCCTCCAGCTGAAGCCTGGCCCCGGCATGACCGGCTTCGTCGCCTACCGCATCTTCGAGCTCGAATCGGCCACGGACGTCTGGGGGCCGGCGAGTCTGCGCGACACCTCGGGACAGAGCGGGCGCTCGCTCGGCTCGCAGCTCGAAGCGCGCTGGCGCAAGTCGTTACAGAGCGACTGGCTCCCTGGGAAGCTCGGGCTCGAGTTCGGGGCCCTGCGGCGCTGGGGCGGGACCTTTCAGGAGGGAGTCCTGGACGCAGACCAACCGGTCGACTCGAACTACGGCTACGTCCAGACGACGTGGAGCTTCTGAAGACCGCTGCCGAGCGATCTTGAATCGCCGGATCGGCGGTCCGCCGCGCAACGCGTCCTCCGCTGCGTCCCGGCGAGACCATCGCGGAAAACCGAGATGCTCTCGGGACTTTTCCCGAGAGCGCCAGGCCCGAGCCCGTTGCTAGCGTCAGAACTTCGAGAAGTCCCTTACCCTCGAGGAGATCGGAATGAAGAGGTCGTTGACCCTGCTTGCGCTTGCCCTGCTGCCTCTCGGCTCGCTGACGCCAGAGAGCGCCGCCCAGACGCAGCGCACCCTCGGTCCGCCGGAAGAGCGCGGTGCGTTTCTGTACCAGTTCCACTGCGCCGGCTGTCACGGCGAGAAGGGCGGCGGAGACGGTCCCGTCGCCGAGTTCCTCGAGGTGAAACCGATCGATCTCACGGCGCTCGGCGATCGGCCCCAGGGAGTCAGCGAGGCCTGGCTCTCCATGGTCATCGACGGGAGCCAGAAGATCCGCGGCCACGGCACGAGCCGCATGCCCGTCTGGGGGATGACCTTCGCTCGCGAGCTCGGCGGCAACCGCCAGGACGAGGTCGCTGCTCGAATCGACACGCTCGCCGATTACGTGATGTCGATTCAGAGAGAAGAGAAGGACGAGCGCTAGGCGCACCGGCGCCGGGCTTGCCCCGTGCGCCTCCGAACGAGGTCGAGAGCGGGGCGTCGCCCCCGGGCGGTCACCGCGACCTCGCCTCGGATCGGATCGGCCAGCTCCTGCGTCACGGGCAACGGACCCGGCGTGAGGAGCCTCTCGAACCCTGAGGGACGTCCCAGGACGAGCCTCTCCGTGGATCCTGCTCCAGGCGCCGTCAGCGGCGACAGCTTGCGGGCGACGATGAAGGCTGCGACCGGCAGCCGCGCGCAACCTTGCTCGCAAATATGCGTAGTGCATATAGTTCCCGCCGGAGACTTCATGAGCACACCGAACCACGCTGAACGCATCAAGGAGTTCCTGCCGCTTTCGGCCGCGGACTGCCACGTCCTCATGGCCCTCGCGCGCCAGGAGCTCTACGGCTACGCCCTCCTCCAGACCCTGTCCAAAGACTCCGGAGGCGCCGTGAGCATGAACATCGGTTCGCTGTACAGGGCACTCGACCGTCTGCTCCGCCGCGGGCTGATTCTTCAGGTCGAGCCACGCGAGGTGGAGAAGTCGCGTGGCAAGAAGCGGCGCTACTACGGCATCAGCGCTCTAGGCCGTCTGGCGCTCGAGGCAGAAGTGTCACGTCTCGAGAGCTTCGTGAAGCTCGCTCGCGCCGAGGGGATCCAGCCTTGAGTGACACGGCAATGCGCTGGATCCTCAAGGTCTTTCCGAGGTCCTTTCGAGAGCGCATGGCCGCGGACGTCGTCGACACCATGGACGACGCGCTGGAGGCTGCATCGACCGGGCAGCGGTCGCGCCTTCGCCGGCGGCTCCTCGCTCAGTTGGCGTGGGCGGCCGCCGTCGAGCGCGTCCACTCGTGGATTCCCTCGCCGCGCCCGACGAGTCACCACGAGCGCAGTTCGTTCCTCGAAGACTGCATCCACGATCTCCGAGGCGCGCTAGGGACGCTGCTGCGCAAACCCGCCTTTTCCTCCACGGTGATTGCGACTCTCGCGATCGGGCTGGGGTCCAGTACCGCGATGTTCACGGTCGTGCACGGTGTCTTGATGGAACCTCTGCCCTACGCCGACTCCGAGCGACTCGTGATGCTCTATCGCCACTACACGCATCGCCCGGAGGAGGGCAGGACGATGTCGCTTCCGGACCTCCGCGACGTGCAGGAAGCAGCCTCGACCCTCGACGGCATCATCGGTTATTACCGCGACAACCTGACGCTACTGACCGACGGAACGCCCGAGCTCGCTTCGTTCGGCCGAACGACCAACGGTCTCCTCGAGATCTTCTCTGTCGAACCGGTTCTCGGGCGGGACCTCACCGCCGAGGACGCTGCGAGCAACGCCGAGCCGAGCGTCGTCCTCGCGTATGGCCTCTGGCAACGTCGCTACGGTGGTGACCCTTCGGTCCTCGGCACGAGGCTGGACATCTCGGGCGAAGCCCACACGGTCGTCGGCGTCGGCCCACAGGGCTTCGGCTTCCCGGACGGCGTCCAGGGATGGCTTCCGTCCCTCATCGACACCGAGCACTGCGGGCGTTCCTGCCACGCCGTCTCGACCGTCGGGCGGCTTGCTCCGAACGTCGACGTGCAGGCGGCAACGGATGAGCTGACCGCCTTGGGCATCCGTCTGGGCGAGGCCTTCCCGGAAACCAACGCGCAAAAGCGCTTCGGCGCGCGCACGCTGCTCGCGGAGGCGGTCGCCCCGGTGCAGTCGACACTCTGGATCCTCTTGGGAGCCGTGCAGTTGGTGGTGCTCATCGCCGCCGCGAACGTTGCCAATCTCGTTCTCGTGCGTGGAACCCAGCGCCGTCGCGAGCTCGCCGTGCGCTCGGCACTCGGCGCTGATCGTCAGCGCCTGTTCCGCCAGCTGATGCTGGAGAACACGCTTTTGACCATCGCTGGCGGCGTTGCTGGACTCGTCGTCGGGCAAGTAGCTCTCACCGGTCTCCTTCGCCTCGCGCCCGACGACCTTCCGCGCGTCGTCAACGTCGCGCTCGATACGGAGGCCTACGCATTCATCACCGCTTTGGCCCTCGCGGTCCTTCTCATCTTCGGGCTGTTCCCGGCCATGGGCATGGCGCGAACGGAGATTCGCTCGCGCGCCATCGCCGGCACCGTCACCGGCAAGCAGTCTCGCCTGGCGCTGCTCACCGTAGAAACAGCTCTGGCCCTGGTGCTGCTCCTGGGAGCCGGCCTCATGCTTCGAAGTTACGGCGAGCTGACGCGGATCGACCTCGGCTTCAATCCAGAAGGCATCACTCGCTTCTTTCTCGAGCTCCCTGACGCCACCTACGACAGCGACGAGAAGATCGACCAGTTCACCCGCGCGCTCGAAGCGTCCTTGAGCTCGATCCCCGGCGTTGAAGGAAGCGCTCTGGCCTTTGCCGGACCGCTGGGCGACAACTACATCCTGTCCGTCCTCACGCCCCTCGACCGCCCCGCGGCGGCGGACGACATCGAGTACGAAATGTCCTTCGACGCGGTCACGCCCGACTTTTTCGAGACCCTCCAGATCGAGGTTCTGAGAGGTCGGGTGTTCTCGGCGCAAGATCGCGCCGAAGCGCCGCGCACGCTGGTCGTCAGTCGGACGCTCGCGGAGCGCTATTACCCCGACAAGGATCCGATCGGCGAGCAGGTGAAGTTCGCGATCAGTTTCAGCGAGGAGCCCAACAACGCCCCCTACACGATCGTCGGTGTCGTCGAAGACGTTCGTGCCTACTCACTCACGGACGCGCCCCATCCCGCAATCTACGCAGCCCAGGCGCAGACCTTTGCGCGCTCCCTCAACGTCATGGTCCGCACCCGGCCGGGCGTCGACGTTCTGCCAGCGGTGAACGAGCGCCTTCGCGCTCTCGATCCCGCGCTGCCGGTCCGTGCGGCCTCGACCCATCAGGGAGCCCTCGCCGAGGCCTTCGGTCCCCAGCGCTTCTACCTGGCGCTGCTCGCCGCCTTTGCCAGCATCGCGCTGGTTCTTTCCGCTATCGGGCTCTACAGCGTCGTCTCGTTCCTGACCGGGCAACGGACCCGCGAGCTGGCCGTGCGCATGGCGCTCGGTGCGGACGCGCGACGCGTCGTTCGCCTCGTGCTCCGAGATGCGATCCGCCCTGCGCTGATCGGCACGGCTTGCGGCCTTCTCGGCGCTGCGTTCGCCGCGCGCCTTCTCGAGAGCCAGCTCTATGGCATCTCGTCTCTCGATGCGCTCACTTACGCGACAGCGCCTCTCATCCTGCTGACGGTGACGCTGGCGGCCACCTTGGCGCCGGCGCTACGAGCGACACGCATCCAAGCTCAGGTGGCTCTGCGCGAAGAGGGAGTCTGAGGCCGAAGCGCGCCGACGGCTCGCGGCGGCAACCACGACCGTCGTGCGCACCAGCGAGCGACGCAGGCCGGCGTCACGTCGCGGGCGTTACAGTCGTGTGTGCAAACCGACCTCAGCAGGTGCACCCATGGCCAGCGCTACGTCTTCGACGATCGACCTCCGCGATCCCGAGCTCTACCTCGACGGGACTCCTCACGCCCTGTTCACGCAGCTGCGTACCGAGTCTCCGGTGTACTGGAACCCGGAGCCTGACGACCCACGCCACGACGGCTTCTGGGCCATCACCAAGTACGACGACATCGTCACGATCTCGAAGAACCCCAAGATCTTCTCGTCCGACGCCGACTGGGGCGGGCACCGCATCTTCGATGAAGAGGACCGGCGAATCACCGGCGAGGACGACGACGCGCCCTCGGACGTGAAGTCGATGATCAGCATGGATCCGCCCGAGCACTCGCAGTACCGCAAGACGGTACTGCCGGGGCTCATGAGCCGACGCGTCCTGCAGATGGAAGAGGGCATTCGACGCCGCGCGCGGACGATCCTCGACGACTTCGAGCACTCCTTCACCGCGGAGGAGACGCCCGACTTCGTCGAAAAGGTCGCCGTCGAGCTGCCGATCCAGATGCTCGCTGAGCTCTTCCAAGTGCCGGCGGAGCGGCAGGACGACCTCTTCCGCTGGAGCAACGCCATCGTCGCCGAAGACGACCCCGACATGCGCGCCTCCGAGGAGTACATGGCGCAGGTCTGGCAAGAGATGTCGATGTACGCGCTCGAGCTCTATCAGGAGCGCATGGCGAACCCCAGCGACGACTTGATCTCGATGATGGTTCACTCCCGCATCGACGGCGAGCCGATGAAGATGGAACGCTACCTCGGCGCTTTCGGTCTGCTCATCGTCGCCGGCAACGAGACGACCCGGAACTCGATCTCAGGTGGTCTGATGGCTCTTGCCGACCACCCCGAGCAGCGCCGGCAGCTCGTCGATCACCCTGAGCTGATCGCCGGCGCGGCCCGCGAGATCGTGCGCTGGGTCTCCCCCGTCACGCACATGCGGCGCACGGCGACGCAGGACACGGAGATCCGCGACCAGACGATCCGTCGCGGCGAGAAGGTCGTGCTCTGGTACTGCTCGGCCAACCGCGACGAAGACGCCTTCGACGATCCGTTCCACTTCGACGTCGAGCGCCAAGGGCCCATGCAGCTCGGCTTCGGCACCGGCCAGCACTTCTGCCTCGGTGCCCGGCTCGCAGAGCTCCAGCTGCGGGTCGTCTTCGAAGAGCTCCTGCCGCGCTTTCCCAAGCTCGAGCCCGTCGGTGAAGTGAAGCGGCTGCGCTCCAACTTCATCGCCGGGATCAAGGAGATGAGGGTGAGGAAGGGCTGAGCGGGGCGCAACTCTCGACGATCGTCGCCAAGAAGGTCTGCACGAGTCCGAGACACTGATGATTCCGATGCACTCATCGAACGAGCACTCGACGCGCGAGCCTAGATCGTGACCGCACTGACCGCGTTGCGGGAGGATCTGGCGGTCGTCAGCGGCGAAATCGATGAAGCAGAGTGGGATCGCGTGCGCGCCCAGACCACTGAAGCGTCTTACAGCAGCAAGGAGACGATCTTTGGCCAGATGGAGGTCGCCAACCAGATCCTCTTTGTCTCGTCCGGAATCACTGCGTCCGAACAGGTCTACGAAGACGGATCGTCAGGCATCGCTCGGTTCTTTGAAACCGGACACCTCTGCGCAAACCTGACAAGCCTTTGGCACCGCCAGATCGCGGAAGATGAGCTCTTCGCGGTGACGAACGTGACCGGTGTGCTCATCCCCATGGCGATGTTCGAGCGCGAGTACCTGCACGGTGACGCCTTCGGGCGCTATCTGCGAAGGAAGGTCATGGATACGCTGTTGTTCGACAAATCCGTTCTGGTGGCAAAGACACTCACCACCAGCGAAGCACGGTACCGGTTCCTTGACGAGCAGTACGCTCAGGTGATCCCGGACGCACCCGCGAACCTCGTTGCGCGGTTTCTCGGAATGACACCACAGGGGCTCAGTCGATTCCTCCGCAATCGGCATCGGACTTAACTCGAGTTAACGGCCGATCGGAACTGCATCCGTATGCTGAATCTCAGGAACCAGCAACGGAGACACGATGGCCGAACTTGTGATGCCGACGGCGCGCGCCTTTGGGTGGGACCTCAAGCCCACGTCCTCCACCCACTTTGCGATGGAGACCCGCGCGAGCGGTCAGTTCGCTGTCATCCTCAACCACTCCCTGCTGCGCGGAGTCACGGCTGAGATGATCCACTGGTGGTTTCTGCACTTCCCGAGTCTGAGAGTCCGTCTACGGGACGTGCCTGGCTACCACGAAGAGGTCGTACCTGCGTATCTCCTCTGGCATCCAACCGACCATGTCAGCGCAACCCTGTCCGGTGTCCTTGGTCCTGGGGGAACCTCTCGGGCCGGAGCAAAGATCCACATTCAGGAGGCAATGCAGTACGACACCTACGGCCTCAAGTATCCGGTCGACACCACCCTCGAGGTGCTCTACTGCGAGGACGACGGCTGGTCCATGGGGCTGGTACTGCCTCTCTTTGGGAAGGTCATGGTGCTGTCGATCCGATTCAAAGACGTCGTTGATCGCGGCAAGCATCTCGGCGTGCATTATCACTACGAGATCGTGGCCGGACTCGGCAGCCGGGACCCGATCTCGCGCTTCGTCAACCGTAAGGTGACCGGCCACTACACACAGGAGTTCTTCTCGGCTTGGCATCTCCACAACGCCATTGAGGTTGGAACCTTCGAGAACTTCCTGCCCGCGCTGTACGCTCAGAGGTCCAGTCCAGACACGCTCACCTATGCGCCAGAGATGAACGAAGCGCCGTCCGGCGTGGCCCGCCAGACAGGCTACGACCCGGCACTGCTCGAACGGCGGCGAGAGGGGTATCGCAACACAAAGAACGCCTTCGCGTTTCAGTCTGCGGAAGCTCCGGCGAGTTTCTGAACGCATCCTGGATGTGCGCTGTCTTCGCGGTGAGGAAACTCGGGCCGGTCGGCGAAGCGGATGCACTTCAACTCCATGGCCGGGATCATGGAGAGGGTGCGTCCGCCGCGGATTCCTTCCGCCACTTGTCCTGCTACGCTGATTCCAGACCTTCGGGGACAACCAGAGCCCGAAACATCAGGACGAGTGAGACCGCCGGCGCGGTCGGGAGGGCTCGTGACGACTGCTACTCCGCGCAACGAAGACGATCGCACCTCGAGATCAGAAGAGCGCGCGGTCACCCCAGCCGTCGCCCTGTCGAGGCGCCAGCTGCTCACTTCGATTGCAGCCGGAGTCGCTCTGCCGTCATCGCTCTGCGCCGGAGTCCAACGAAGCCTTCGAGAAGGACCACGCATGAGGCTGATCATCGACACGGATCCCGCGATGGGCACGATCGGCGGAGACCCAGAAGACTGCTTCGCCGTGCTTCTGGCACTGAACTCGCCGGGCGTCACCGTAGAGGGCATCACAGTCGTACAGGGGAACGTGCCCGCCGAGAAGGGCTATTCGAACGTAAAGCACCTGCTGGAGCTCGTGGGACGCACCGACGTACCCGTGCGGCGAGGTCTCGTACGACCGCTGAGCCAAGACCGCCCGATCCAGGTCGGCTTTCTCGAGCGCCGCTACGCCATGAGCCAACTCACAGAGATGATCGAGCCGCCCGACGACGAGGCTGGTGCCGTCGACTTTCTCGTCGAGAAGGTGCAACAGAACCCCGGCGAAATCACGATCGTCACGATCGGGCCCTGCACAAACCTCGCGAAGGCCCTGCAAACGGCGCCCGACCTGGCTGGCAAGGTGCGTGGCATCGTCATGATGGGCGGCACGGCCGCCGTCGCGGGCAACATCTCGCCCGCCGCGGAGTTCAACTTCTGGCAGGACCCCGAGGCCGCCGACATCGTCTTTCGTTCCGGCGCGCCGCTGACGATGGTAGGGCTCGACGTCTGTCATCAGACGGAGCTTCATCCGCGCCAGGTCGAGGACGTTGCCGGCGAGTCGGAGCTCGGCCGCTTCGTACTCGAAGCCACCAAACCTTGGTTCCGCGTGATGGGCGGCGGTACCGGCGACGGAGCACTCCACCTCTACGACAGCCTGGCCATGGCCGCCGCAATCGATCCAACACTCGTCGCTCTGGAAGACTCGTACGTCGAGATCGAAACGAGCGACGGACCAGCGCAAGGCATGAGCGTTTCGCATCACGTACCCTTCCAGCGCATCCTCTTTCGCCATCAAGAAACCAACGCCAAGGTCGCCCTCGAGGTCGACGTCGACCGCTTCTACGCGGTCTTTCAAGAGCGCGTGCTCGACGTCATCGCCAAGGGCGGCAAAACCGAGCAAGAACGGGAGAACTGACGTGACGATCCGCCTAATCCTCCTCGCACTCCTCTCAGGCTCCGCAGGTCTACTGGCTGAGGAGATCCGGCCCGGCGTGCTACGCACACCCGACGCTCGGTTCGCCGACCTGCCCGGCTACGACTTCGCACCGAACTACGTCGAGATCGACGGCTATCGAGTGCATTACCTCGACGAGGGGCCGAGCGACGGAGAGCCCGTTCTACTGATTCACGGCGAGCCCACCTGGTCGTACCTCTACCGCAAGATGATCCCGGTTCTCACCAAAGCAGGCTACCGCTGCATCGTGCCCGATCTCATCGGTTTCGGACGTTCCGACAAGCCGGTGTCGATGGACACGCATACCTATGCCTTCCACGTGGCCGCGATGACCCAGCTCGTCGAAGCTCTGGAGCTGAACGAACTCACGCTCTTCGGCCAGGACTGGGGCGGCCTGATCGGCCTGAGAGTCGCTGCGGAGAACGAAGGCCGGTTCGCGCGCATCGTCATCGGCAACACCGGACTGCCGATCGGCCAAGCCGAGTCGCTCGAGAGCCTTCCTGCCGACAGTGCCTTCGTACAGTGGAAGAAGCTGAACCAGACGATGATCGACGCCGGCGACATGCCGGTCGGACGCATGGTCGCGCAGAACACTGGGGACCCTTCCGTGGCCGCGGCCTACGATGCTCCCTTTCCCGAACCGCGCTACAAGGCGGGCGCTCTGATCCTGCCGCAGCGCGTGCCCATGTTCCGCGACGATCCGGCGAACGAGGCGAACCGCAAAGCCTGGGAGGTCTACCGCGGCTGGCAGAAGCCCTTCCTCACCGCTTTCAGCGACAGCGACCCCGTGACCGCGGGCGGCTTCGCGCGCTTTCAACGCGACGTGCCGGGCGCACAGGGGCAGAAGCACGTGACCATCGAAGGCGCCGGCCACTTTCTGCAGGAGCAGAAGGGAGAGGAGCTGGCCGGGGTCATCGTGCAGTTCATGAGGGCCAACCCGCTGCCCTGATTGGGCGCTGGAGGGCTTGCGTTGCTCCTGCGCGTGTCGCACCCCATACAAGCTACCGCCTGAGCCGCTCCATCTAACCCGCCTCAGACGTTCGTTTGCTGATCCTTCCAGTACGGTTCCCGCAGCTCGCGCTTGAGAATCTTCCCGGAGCCCGTCTTCGGGAGCTCGTCGATGAACTCGATCGAGCGCGGCACCTTGTAGCTCGCGAGGTGCTCTCGCGCGAAGGCGGCCACTTCATCGACCGTCAGGCTCTCGCCGGGGATCGGCACGACGGTGGCGTGCACGCTCTCGCCCCACTCTTCGCTCGGGATGCCGAAGACGGCAGCTTCGAAGATCTTGTCGTGGTGCTCGAGAGCCGACTCGATCTCGGCCGGGTAGATGTTCATGCCGCCCGAAATGATCATGTCCTTCTTGCGGTCGCAGATGAAGTAGAAGCCCTCTTCGTCGCGGTAGGCGACGTCGCCGACGGTGTGGAAGTCGCCGCGGGTGTCTTCTTCGTACTTGTCCTGGGCCTTGTGGTAGGTCGTGAAGACGCTCGGGCTGCGCACGAAGACCTCGCCCGGGGCGTTCGGCTCGGTGACTTCGTTGCCGTCGTCGTCGAGCAGCTTGACCTCGACGAAGGGCGCCGGTTTGCCGCAGGAGCCCGGCTTGCGCATCTGATCGGCGGGCTCCAGGATCATGTTCACGCCGAGCTCGGTCGAACCGTAGACCTCGAAGAGCGACTCCTCCGGGAAGTCCGCCACGTAGGCCTGCTTCAGCGGGAACGGCCACGGCGCCGCGTTGGCGACCATCACGCGCAGGCTCGTCTTGTCGTAGCGATCCTTGACCTCGTCCGGCAGGCTGCAGATGCGACGAATCGGCGTCGGCGCGGCGAAGGTGGACGTCACCTTGTATTGATCGACCAGACGCAGCCAGTCTTCCGGATCGAACTTGCGCTGCAGCACGACCGTGTGCCCCATGAGGTAGGCGATGCCCATGAAGCCGCCCGGGCCCGAGTGGTAGAGCGGGCCCGTCGTCATATAGATCTCGTCCGGCTGATAGCCGAGCTTGGCCACCATGCCGCCAAGCTGGTCCGGGTTGCCCTGCCCCGTGCGCACCGCGCCCTTCGGGTTGCCGGTCGTGCCCGAGGTGTAGATCATCGTGCGGCTCTCCACCTCGATCGGCGGCGGCTCCTCTTCCGAAGCGCCGGCGACCAGCTCCTCTGCCGCCGTCATACCTGCGCCGGGCTCTCCACCGAAGACGAAGACGTCGGTGAGCTTGGGCGTATGCTCTCGGATCTGCTCGAAGAGCTCGACCTGCTCGGCGTCAATCCACGCGAACGTGGCGTCCGAGTTGTCGGTGACGTAGGCCGCCTCCTCGGGCGACAGACGGTAGTTGAGAGGCACGGTGGTCGCACCGAGCTTGCGCCCCGCCTGGCCCAGCGTCACGACGTCTGGCGAGTTCATGCCGCACCAGAGGATCGTGCTCTCGGGCCCTATCCCGCGCGCGCGCAGCGCGTTCGCCAGGCGATTCACTCGGCGGTTGAGCTCGGCGTACGTCCACCGCGTCTCCTCGTCGCCCGGACGATGCTCGAGGAGAGCGACCTTGTCCGGGTTCGCAAGGGCGTGGGCAGCGAGGTAGTCGGTGGAAGGCGCTTCCGTCATGGTTGTCTCCGCGAGGTTGGGGAGTGAAAACTCGAGGGGCTTCTGAAAACTCGGGCTAGCGCTCGCGCACCGAGCCGTAGCTCGCCGGCGCTCCCGGCGCCGGCGTCGACTGCTCGATGAACTCGCGAATGTGCTGGTTCGAGGTCTCCAAGTCTTCCGAGCGCAGGTACATCATGTGACCGCTTCGGTAGCCCTCGAAGCGCATGCGGTCCTGCAGGCGTCCGCTGCGGTCGAGGTTCCAGAGCACGTATTTGGCGGTGAAATAGTCCGTCGCGCCGTCGTAGTAGCCCGACTGCACCATGACGTGCAGGTAGGGATTCTGAGCCATCGCCTGGCGCAGCTCTTCGGCGACGTTGGTGTCGCGGTCTTCCCACGGGTGCACCGGGCCGAAGAGGTAGTACTGGAGGTCCGTTTCGAAGCCGAGCTCGTCGCGCAGGTAGTGATTGATGGCCGGAGCGAAGGCGTGGTTCCACGAGGTCAGCTCGGCCGGGTAGTCGTAGCGCTCGCCGGCGTTCTCGTGATCGACGCCGAGGTAGCGGGAGTCGAGACGCCCGATGGTGAAGCCCTCGCCTCGCAGCAGCTCTTTCCAGAACGCCGACACCGGCACCGCGAGGTTGTAGTCGAGCACGTACTGCTCACTCAAGCCCGCGTAGCGAGCGACCTTGGCGGCAATCTGGCGCCGCTCGGCGTCGTCGAGAAAACCGCCCTTCGCGACCGTCGGCAGATACTCCTCGATGGTGAAGGTCTCGGCCTCCTGCAGCACGTCGAGCAGCTCGCGCGACTGCAGCGACTCCTCGAGCTGGCCGTGGTAGTGCGCTGCCGCCGTGTAGTACGGCAGCTTCAGCACGGGCGAGCGCGGCGATGGCCCCTCGGCGTCGAGGCCGAGGCCGGTCGGCGAAACGAGAATGACGCCGTTGAGGTACATCCAGTGGCGGTTCTGCAGCGCGCCGGCGAGGCCGGAGACGCGGTTCGTGCCGTAGCTCTCGCCGATGAGGTACTTGGGCGAGCGCCAACGACCGATGCGCGAGACGAAGACGTCGAGCCAGTCGGCGAGGTAGGTGACGTCGGCCCGCACGCCGAAGAAGGTCTTGCGGTCGGCCTCCGGATCGAGGATGCGCGAGAAGCCGGTGTTCACCGGGTTGACGAAGACGATGTCGGCGACGTCGAGGATCGAGTGCGGATTGTCCTTCACGCCGTAGGGCTGCACCGGGTAGCCCTCGTCGTCGACCTGGAGAAGCTTGGGGCTCGTGTAGCCGAGGTGCATCCAGAGCGAGCCCGAGCCGGGGCCACCGTTGAAGGAGATGAAGAGGGGGCGCGTGGCGTCGTCGCCCATGTCGGTGCGCTCGTAGAAGGTGTAGTGCAGCGACGCGATGGTCTTGCCGTGCTGGCCGTAGACCGGCTGCGTGCCGAGCGTCACCTTGTACGGCACCTTCTCGCCGCGAATCGTGACCTCTGCCTCGCGACTCATCTTCATGTCGGCGGGCAGCTTGCGCTCCGGCAGGTCCTTGGGGGCCTGCACCTTCATGGCGGTCGTTTCCGTGGACGCACCCTCAGCGGGTTGCGGGCCACGGCGACGCTGCGAGAGTCCGGCGTCGGCGACGAGGAACAGAGACAGGGCCAGGGCGAGCGGCGCCCCAGCGTGACGAGCGATTGAGGTCTTCATGGTTTTGGCTCCCTTCGGGGCTTGCTGAAGGACTCCCGTAGCGCTGAGTTTGTGCGCCGCGGGTCGAGATGTGGTGTGCCGTGCGCGAAGGCGATGCGGTGCCATCGTCGAGCGTGCGTCGCGCCGCAGATCGGCCCGCTCCGCACGAACCCGGGGGGCGCAGGGGTTTGCGCTCTCTGTCCACACCGAACCTCGTCGACGATAGCACCGCATCGCTCTCCTCGGTTTCGATGCGAACAGAGAGCGCAGATCCCTGCGCTCAGCGCTACGGGAGTCCTTCAGCAAGCCCCATGGGTTGACCGAAGAATAGAGCACTTTGTTTCGCGAGATATCGCGGAGACTCAGGGTCTAGAGATCGGTGAGGGAGGCACAAAACCGTATCGGAACTCTCGCTAGACTTACCGCATGCACTGCCACCGAAGCGACTCGAAGAAGCGCCTGCTCATCCTTCCGTGCCTGGCGCTTGCAGCGCTGGGCGCGAACGCCCAGCCGCCTCGCGAGCCACTCGAGAGCCCGAAGTCCGTCGTCTCTCAGGTCGTGGGCCTGGAGCCGATCGTCGTTACGTACCACAGCCCCGGCGTCAAAGGACGCGCGATCTGGGGCGAGCTGGTGCCCTGGGGTCAGAACTGGCGCGCCGGAGCGAACGACAAGACGACGGTGCAGTTCTCGGAGAAGGTGAAGATCGGCGACGCCGAGATCGCCGCCGGGACGTACGGTCTCTACGTCTTCCCGCACGAAGCCACACGCTGGGAGCTGGTGCTCAACAGCGACGCCGCGGGCAGTCCCAACACCTTCGAAAAGGCTAAGGACGTGCTGCGCTTCACGGTGAAGCCGCAGCCGGCCGAGTTCCGGGAGCGCCTGCAGTGGTCCATTGAGCGCTTTACCGACTGGCCTCCCTTCACGGCCGAAATCGTGCTCCACTGGGAGAAGGTGCGCGTCGTCCTGCCGGTCGAAGTGCTGAGCGATTGGAAGGCGCCTTAGAGTCGGCTCGAAGC
>JBCCLJ010000016.1:0-56811 GCA_039026915.1 Acidobacteriota bacterium | reverse complement strand
GGAGAGCTCTTGGGCATCTTGAAGGCGTGGTAGTCCGTCTCGGCGACGAACTCGACGCGGCCGCACTCGCCGCTGTCGCTGCGCACGCTCTTGGCGGCGCGAGCGAACTCCCGCTCGTAGGTGCTGGTGATACGCCGAAGCAGCGCTTTGCTGTGCGAGCGGCACTCGCCGGTGACGACGACGTGGTCTGTGACCTGGTTGCTCGCTTCACCACCCTGGATGCTGCCGACGTTCGAGGTGCCGCGCTGGCCTTTGGCGTCGATGAGTCCGAAGAAACCGCGCTCGGCCACCGCAGCGATCGCCTTGGCAGCGATGAGCGTCGCCGAGATGCCGTCCTCCGGGCTGACGCCGGCGTGCGACGAGCGGCCGAAGACGTTGGCGGTCCACCGATCGGCACCGATGGCACCGTAGACGACGCGACGCGGGTCGCCCGAATCGACGTTGAAACCCAGGGTCGGGTTGCCGAGGTCGTTTGGATCGACGTGACGCGCGCCGAGTAGGCCGACCTCTTCGCCGACGGTGCACAGAACGGTCAGCGGCGGGCGATCGACTCCCGAAGCGAGTACGGCCTCAATGGCGGTCACCAGAGCACCGATCGAGGTGCGATTGTCGCCGCCCAGAGCGGTGTTGCCCGCCGAGACGATGCGGTTCCCCTCGATCTTCGGCACGGCGCCACGACAGAGCGGCACGGTGTCCATGTGCCCCATGAGCAGTCGGCGCTCGGCGCGTCGCCCGGCTCCGGTGCCCGGGATGCGCACGATCAGGTTGCCGACCTCGTAGCCCTGGCCGATCGCCTTGTGCACGCGGTCGTGACGAATCCACGACTTCTTGCAGCCGGCGGCCTCGAGCCGGCGGCGAATCTCCTGAGCGACGGCGCCTTCGCTGCCGCTCAGTCCTTCGATCTTCAGAAAGGCGAGGAGGTGGTCGATGGCGCGCTGATCAGTGAACGAGGGAGTCTTGGCAGAGTCGGTCATTCCGCAAAGCTAGCACGCGACATGGATGCTTTCGGGCCCCATCTCCAACTTGAGTTCGACTCCATTCGCCTTGCCAGAGCGAACGAAGTCGGTCTTCCGGAAAGTCGGTCGTCTTCGTTCCCAGGCTTGCGAAGGGAGGCCTACATCTGGAAGGAGTCGACTCCATTCGCTTCGCGGAGGTCGCTGCCAGCGAACGAGGTCCATGTCCTTGGGGGAGAGCGTCCTCGTTCGCGCCGGAGGTGAATGAAGGCGAGTCAATCGATGTCGGGATCGTCTTCATTCACCTTGGCGACCGGAGCATCGACGGATCTAGAGAAGCCCGTGGTACCACCACGGGTCCCTCTGGCCAAGCGGGCGAGCGCAGCGAGCCATCCAAGCGAACGAGGTCCTTGTGCTTCGACGAGAAGGTCCTCGTTCGCGTCGTTGGCGAATGGAGACTTGTCCCTCAGAGAGTCGACTCCATTCGCTTCGCGGAGGTCGCGAAGCGACCGGAGCATCGACGGATCTAGAGAAGCCCGTGGTACCACCACGGGTCTTCTCTAGATGCGCTCGCCGTACTTCTTGAAGTACTCCTCGCGCGCGCCGCCGATCCAGTCGTCTCGCTCGATGCGTCCCTGGAACTCAGGCAGCTCCTCTTCGATCCTGTGCACGTCGGCAGACGTCCAGCGAGCGAGCTGGTGGAACCAGTAGACGCCGCGATCGTTGAGGAACTTCTCGAGCACCTGGCCGATCCCGTAGATCTTCTTGAGGTCGTCCCTGGTGCCTTTCTCCTGGTACTGCTGCTCGGCGGATGCGCTCTCCAGGTCGGCGATGCGCGCCTCGAGCTCGCGGATCGTGAGGTCGCGGGCCTCGACGGTCTTCGAGAGCGGGCGCAAAGCTTCGATCTCTCGCTCGAGATCGGCGTAGCGCGTACCCCAAGTCGATTCGAGCTCCTGTCGCTTGCTCTTGCAGTCCTCGAGGTCGGAACGCGCCTCGTCGAGCTGTGCCCGGGCATTCTCAGCCGCACTGCGCTGACGATCGAGCTCCGCCTGCGTCTCGCCAGCCGCGGAGCTGCTCGCCGCCAGGGCTCCGAGCTTCGCTGTCCATTGGGACTCAGCGCTCTCGAGCTTGGAGACGGCGGCCTTCGCTTCGCCCTGGGAGGCAAGCAGTTGACGCTCCTTGGACGACAGCGCTGCTTCGAGCTCGGCAACCCTCGCCTCGAGACTGCCGCGGGCCGACTCGCCGTCGCGGTGGGACTGGTCGAGCTCACCGCGGGCGGTCGCGAGCGCGGCCTGGAGCTCGCCGAGCTTCGCCTCTGACGAGGCCTTGGCGCTCTCCGCGTCTCCGACCCTGCCCTCGAGCTCGGTCAGGCTCGCCGCGCGGTCTTGCGCGCTCTGCTTTGCCTCCTCGACGTCCGCCTGAGTCGCCGCGAGACGTGCCTCGAGCTCTTCGATGCGCTGGCCGAGCTTCCCTTCGCGCGCGCTGAGTCTGCCTTCTCCTGCGCTCACGAGAGCCTGGAGGCCGGCTAGTCTGTCGTTCCACGAAGCCTCGGAGTCCTTCATCGTGCCGGTCAGCTCGGCCAGCTCGGTCTCCCTCGCGCTGAGCGCTTGCCGGATTGTCGAGACCTCGACTCGGGCCTCCTTGGCCGCTGACTGTAGTCGCCGTATCTCTCCGTCACGCTCGTTTGTCCGGGTGGAGAGCTCCGCCCTGGCACGCTCGAGCTCCTCGCCTTTGTCGTCGAGGCGCGACGACCACTCGGCCTCGAGGTCGCGGAGCTCCGACTTGCTCTGCTCGAGCTCTTCGTCTCGGGCGACGAGCGTTGCTTCCCACTCTCGCTGTGCGTCCCTCTGGGTCGTCCGAGCCGCGGCGATCTCGTCGTCCCTGCTGGCAAGATCGTTCTCGAGCGCCTTCGTGCGCGAGCGCGCTTCGCTGAGTCTGCCCTGGGCGGCGAGGGCTTCTTGTTCAGCACCGTCGAGGCGCGAACGCCAGCTGCCGATCTCGCGGCGCAGCTCGTTCTCGGCGAAGAAGCGCTTGAGCCACCAGCCGATGATGCCGCCCAGCAGAGCCGCGACGAGCAGGCAGAGGAGAATCTCGCGAATCAGAAGTTCCATCAGTTTTCCTCCAGGATTCGAAAAGCGATGCGGCGGTTGCGCTGCCGTCCCTCCGCCGTTTCGTTGCTGGCGACGGGTTGCGAGCTCCCGCGCCCGATGGCGCTGAAGCGTTCTGCGTCGAGCGTCCGCGAGAGGAAGGTCAGAACGGCCTCGGCGCGCAGACCGCTCAGCTGACGGTTCCAGTCGGCGCTGCCCCGGGAATCGGTGTGGCCCGAGATCTCGAGCTTCGTCTCCGGGATCTGAGCGAGCGTGTTGCGGACCTCGGTCAGGACTCTGACGCCCGTGTCCGTCAGCTCGGCGCTGTTGTTCTCGAATTCGATCGTGCGCAGCTCGAGCAGCTCTGCCACTTCTTCGACGATCGACGCGGCCGACCGCTCGACGACCTCGATCCGGTTGTCGATGGCGACGCCCGGAAGGCGTTCTGCGATCCGCGTCTCGACCCGGGTGCGCAGACTTTGCGAAGGAACCGTGCCGGTCAGCAGGACCTGCTCCTCGTCGAGGCGAAGGCCGGGCGCCTTGACGTTCTGCAGGATCTCGCGCAGAGCGTTCGGCAGATCACGCGCCGAGGGGTCGGCTCCGAGCTCCCCGTCGACACCGATCTCTTCGATCAGCTCTCGCGTGCCGAGATTTTCGTTTGCCGCGAGGAGGAGAGCGCTCTTCGAGGCCTCGTCCGGGACCCGCCCCGTCAGGCGATAGGCGTCTCCGTCGGGAGCTGCCTCGATGCGGCTCCCGCGCACGACGACGATCTGGTTGTCGACGCTGCGCACTCCCCCGGCCGCTGCGGCCAGCTCCGCCGCCTGCGCTCGGAGCGCGTCCGAGGTGACGGAGCCCGTCAAGACGACGTCGCGGCCGTCGACGTCGGTCTGCACGGCGGCGAAGCTCGGCGCGTCGAGAACGGCGCAGGCGTTGTTCAACACCTGCTCCTCGACGATCGGCGCGTGGTGCTGGATACAGTAGAGGCACCAGAGAGCGAGCAGGACGGTGACGACGATGACGACGAAGAGGTTGCGCATGGCAGAGAGACTCCGGCAGTGCGAAGACGGTCGGGCGATTCCCGGCAGACGAGCTCACTCGTCGCACGGGCCGTCGGGGCTCGGTGTTCTTAGCTTAGGACCCGGTGCGGCGGCGAAAGTCACCCGTCCGTCCCGAGCGCTTCGTGCGGGAGCTGCGTTGTTGCTCCTGATTGCCGCTGGTTGCGGTACGCCGGCGAGCGCACCCGCGATCGACGAGGAGAGTGTCGAATCCGGCGTGCTCGCCGTGCTCATGGAGCAGGTGGGGGCTTGGAATGCCGGAGACATCGAGGGCTTCATGAAGGGCTACTGGAACAGCCCCGAGCTACGTTTCGCTTCGGAGGGCTCCGTGCGGGAAGGCTGGCAGGAGACGCTGGACCGGTACCGCAAGACCTATCCGGACCGCGCGACGATGGGGCAGCTTCGCTTCGACGAGATCGACGTACGGGCGCTGGCCGCCGACAAGGCTCTCGTGCTGGGCCGCTGGCGTCTACAGCGAGAAGCGGACGAGCCCAACGGCCTCTTCACGTTGATCCTCGAGGTGAAGGACGGTGAATGGCGCGTGGTGCACGATCACACGTCTTCTGCGCCGGTCCCGGTGGTCGATGCCGGCGACGAGAGCCCTGCCACGGAAACCCAGTGACGGCGCCTCGATGACGGAGGTCCTGTGACCGAGGACGTTGCCATCGACTGCTGCTACTGCGGCGAGCGAATCTTCATCACGGTGGACGTTCTGGGTGGAAGGCGACAGGACTACGTCGAGGACTGTTCCGTCTGCTGCAATCCGAACGTCATTCACGTCGAGGTCGATGCGGACCTCGACGTGATCGCGACCGCGACCCCGGGCGACTGACGTCGCCCCTCAGGGAACGCGCTCGAACTTGGGCGGACGTCGCTCGAGGTACGAGTTGACGCCCTCCTTGAAGTCCTCGTGCTGCAGGCTCTCGGCCATCAGATCGTTCGTCTCCCGCATGCTGTCGCCCAGTCCCATGTTGAGGTGACGATAGACCTGTGCCTTGATCGAGCGCAGGGAGTTGGGCGCGGAGTTCGCGGCGAGCATCTCGAGGTAGGCGCGCGACTCGTCGAGCAGGCTGTCAGCGGGACAGACGCGGTTGACGACGCCGAGCTGCTGCGCTTCGTCGGCGAGGAACTTGCGTCCGCTCCAGAGCAGGTCGAGGGCGTTCGCGGGGCCGATGAGCCGTGGCAGCATCCAGCTGACGCCGTGCTCTGCGACCAGGCCGCGGTTGGCGAACGCCGTCGTGAACTTCGCTCCCTCAGCCGCGAAGCGCAGGTCGCAGAGCATGGCGATGGCAAAGCCCAGCCCAGCGCAGGCACCGTTGATCGCTGCCAGGATCGGCTTGCGCACGCGCAGCAGGTAGCCGTACGTGACCGAGAAGTCGTCGCCCATCGCCACGTCGCCCGGCAGTTGTTCGAGCTGGCGCGTCACCGGGCCGCCGTCGGAGTCGGCCGTGCTCTTGAGCCCGTCCATGTCGGCGCCGGCACAGAAACCGCGCCCCGCTCCGGTCAGAAGGATGGCGACGACGGCGGGGTCGTTTTCGGCCTCGCCGATGGCGCGTGCCAACTCCTCGAGCAGCGGGCCGGTGAGAGCGTTGAGTCGCTCGGGCCGGTTGAGAGTGATCGTTGCGATCGGGTCCGCGACTTCGTAGGTGAGGTTCTCGTACATGCGTGGCTCCTTGAGTGGATGTGGACGAATCCTGGGGAGGGTGCTGGGCTGCGCCTTGCGACGCCCCGGTGTTCTGCTTCGGGTCGACTTCTTCGTCAGGCCTCCAGCACTTGATATAAATCGCTGCACCCGTGGAAAAAATCAGCGGTCGAGCCGCCCCTTCCGAGATCGCCCCTGCGAGCGAGCTGAAGGACCTCCGTACGGCACAGACGCGCCGGAAAAGAGCCCTTCCTCCTGAGGCTGAAATCCGTTTCGATGTGCGTTCTGCGCAACAGCTCCACGGGATCGAGGCTCGGCGTCGAGGGTCCGCCTGCAAGAGCGCGCAGGGCGGCCGGCTGGTGATCGAGCACGAGGAAGAGTCCGTGCACGCCGCGCTCCTCGAGGCTCCGCAGAGCCGCAAGCACCGCGGGACCGTCCACCTGATGCGATGCGTGGGTCATCAGCACGCAGTCCGCCTCGGGAGGCAGTTCTTCGATCGAGGCCACGGAGTGCCAGGTCGGCGCTTCTGCCCCACCACCCATCTGCTCGGTCAGCCACCTGCCAGCTCTGCGATGAAGGTCGGCGAACACTTCGTTCCAGTAGTCACCTCGCCTGTCCGGCGGTTCGTGTCCGAGAAAGCGGCGCGTGCTGAACGAGTGCGAGGCGATCAAGCTTGCCTCCTCTGGCAGCGTGCTCCGGCGCCAGCACACCGGAGTTTCTTGGGGGGAGCGAGTTGAGAGTCTATCTACTGCTCCTCGTCGCCGTCGTCGCCGCCCTCGGATGGTCCTGCGCCCGCGCTGCTGCGGGTGATGCCGAAGGCCAAGTGCAGCCCATCGCTTTCAGTCATCAGGCTCACGCGGCAGCTGAGCTCGACTGCGCGCGCTGTCACCGAGGCGCCGAGAAGGGGGCCGAGGCGGGCCTGGTGGCCGTGCGCACCTGCGCCTCCTGTCATCGCCGCATCATCCCGGATCATCCAGAGGTGCAGAAGGTTCTCACCGCCTTCGAGGAAGGCAAGTCCATCGAATGGAAGAAGATCAACCATCTGCCCGCAAAGAGCATGGTGCACTTTCACCACGGAGTGCACACGCAGGCGGGCGTCGCCTGCTCCGAGTGCCACGGTGACGTCGCTTCGATGACGGTCGCGGAGCCGGTCCTCGAAGTCGCCGACATGGGCTGGTGCATCGACTGTCATCGAGCACGCGAGGCGAGCGTCGACTGCCTCGCCTGTCACTATTGAGGCCGTTGCTCTTGGACTTCGATCGCAGAGACTTCCTGAAGGCCGGCGGCACCGCTGCTGCGCTCGGTGTTCTGGCGGGCTGCCGCGAGCGCGAGCAGGCGCTGCTGACGCAGCCGGTCGGCCGTCCGAAGGTTGCCGATGGTTGGCATGACTGGGTTTGTACGCAGTGTCCGGGGGCCTGCGCAGCCACCGTGCGCGTCGCTCAGGAAGAGGCGAAGAAGATCGAGGGGCGGCCGGAGGGCGGTGTCGGAGGCGGGCTTTGCGGCCTCGGCCACTCCGCCCTCCAGGAGCACTACGACCCGGACCGCTATCGCCAGCCCCGGCTCGCGGGCACGGCCACCGACTGGGAGTCGGCGATGGCGCGCGTCGCCGAGCTGCTCGCGGCCTGCGCAGACCCCGAGGATCTGCTGCTCGTCGTCCGCGATCCGATGCTCGCGGCGCTGGCCCAGCGTGTCGCCGAAGGCTTGGGAAGCGAATCGGCCCTGCTGCTCGTCGAGGAGGCCACGGCGGTGGAGTCTGCGGCGGCCCAGCTCGTCCTCGGAAAGAGCGGGCTTCCGGCCTACCGGCTCGACGGTGCCGATCTCATCGTCACCTGGGGCGCGTCGGTGCTCGACGCCGGACGATCGCCCGTTCACTTCACCGAGTCGATCTTCGAGCGCGGAGCGGAGACGCTGCACGTCCATGTCGGTCCGCGGCTGTCGCTGACAGCCGCCAAGGCGGACCTCTGGTTGGCGCCGCGCCCGGGGACTCTCGGTGTCCTTGCCGCGGCCGTCGGCGGAGGCCTCGCCGAAGCACGGTCCTCCTCCTCGCCGTGGGCGAGCGACGTACCGTCGATCGCTGACGCGGCGTCGATCTGCGACGTGCCGCTCGACCGGATCGAGACGTTGGCGAAGCGGTTGTCGGAGAGCGAGGATGCGGTCGTCGTCGCCGGCTGCGAAGGGTGCGGGGCAGATCCGGTCTCCGATCTGGCAGCCTCCCTCGTTCTCAACGAGCTTCTCGGCGGTCTGGCCTCCGGCCGCGTAGAAGCTCGGGAGGGCCGCGCCGTCCTGCCCCCTTCGATCGATGCCGCCGGGCTGCAGGTCGGGACGCGGACCGAGCTCGCTCAGCGTCTCGAGTCGGCCAAGGTCGCCGTGTTGGTCGAGGTCGATCCGGTACCGGGCTCGGCGCCGGCGCTCGGCCTCGCCGACCTGCTCGGCTCGCTCGAGGGCGTCGTGGCGATCGCCGGCGAAGCGATGGCCAGCGCGGAGACGGCCAGCGTGCTTCTCCCGTCGCATTCGTCGCTCGAACGCCTGGAGGCCGGCGTCTCGGAGCCCGCGCGCGACCGACTGCTGCTCGCGAAGGCGGTTCTGCCGGCTCGCTACGACACGCAGTCTCCCGCCTCGGTTCTCCTGGCCCTGGCCGCTGCCGGCGGTGCTCCCGTCGCAGAAAGCTACGAAGAGGTACTGGCCGAAGTCCTCGCTCCGCTCCTCGGTGAAGAACAGTCGAGCGCCGCTCTGCGCACGCTCCGCCGGTCGTTCGGCAAGTCCCTGGTGCTCGCTCCAACCGAGCCGACGGAGGAACCGGAGGGTCTGAACTCGCGCACGCCGCTGCCGGTGCCGGCCGCGCTAGAGCCGGCCGACGGTGCGGTGCTCCTCAGCTTCGCCTCTCCCAAGCACCATGAGGGTCGCGGTCTCAATCGCACCTGGCTGCAGGAGCTTCCGGACCCCTTGTCCACCGTCCTCTGGCAGGGCTGGGTGCAGCTTTCGCCTCAGGATGCCCACGCCTGGCACGTCGAAGACGGTGACTGGGTGGAGCTGGTCCGCGGCGAGGTCACGCTGTCGCTTCCGGCGGCCGTCCTGCCGAGCGTGCGGCCGGGTGTCGTCGAGGTGCCGCGCGGCTACGGCGCGACGGTCGGCCGCTTTGCCGAAGGACGCGGCGCCGACGTGGCGCTGCTGCTGGACGATGCCGGTCCTCTGGGGACGGTTCCGATCGAGGTGCACCGCGCCGTCGAGCAGAAACCCGTGGCGTTCTACGGTCGGGGGCTGGGCCAGAACGAGCATCTGCCGCGCGGCTGGGGCGCTCAGGATCCTGCGGAAGGTCACTCCGAGGCAGCCGCTCGCGTACCGCGTGCGCCGCTCCGGGTGGCGCAGCAGGACGGAGTGGTGATGCTGGGGCGCAAAGGAGTTCGAGGATGACGCAGTGGGGCATGGTGATCGACACGGATCGGTGCACGGGCTGCGAGGCTTGCGTGGTCGCCTGCGCAGCCGAGAACAACGTGCCCATGGTCGGCGAAGAGGAGGCTGTCAACGGACGCACCATGCACTGGTTGCGCGTCGAGCGGCACGTCGAAGGCACCTTTCCCGACGTCAAAGTCCGCTTCATTCCAGTGCTCTGTCAGCAGTGCGGCAGCGCTCCCTGTGAGCCTGTTTGCCCGGTGTATGCGACCTACCACAACGAGGAAGGTCTCAACGCCATGGTCTACAGCCGCTGCGTCGGCACGCGCTACTGCGCCAACAACTGCCCCTACACGGTGCGCACGTTCAACTGGTTCGAGCCTCACTGGGAAGAGCCGCTCGAGCAGCAGCTGAATCCGAACGTCAGCCGGCGCCCCTCCGGAGTCATGGAGAAGTGCACCTTCTGCATCCAGCGTATCCAGGAGAAGAAGCGCAGCGCCAAGGTCGAAGGCCGCGAAGTCGAGGACGGCGAGGTCGAGACGGCGTGCTCGCAGTCGTGCGCTGCCAAGGCGATCACCTTCGGGGATCTCGAGGATCCCGAGAGCAAGGTCTCGAAGCTGGCGAAGAGCGATCGGGCGTTTCACTTGCTCGACGATCTGGGAACACAGCCTGCGGTCACCTATCTGGGGGGACGCGGACGAGGTGAAGATGATCGCTGACGCCTCGGAAGCGCTCGTGGTGGAGGACGCCGCCGGGGAGCTCGTCGAGAAGTTGACGCGCCCTCGTCCGCGACTCATGGCCTTCACCGCCGTCATGGTCCTCGTGGCGCTGCTGCTGCCCCTCTGTTGGATCTACCAGATCCGCGAGGGAATCGGCGTTGCCGGCATCAATCGCCCCGTCTTCTGGGGCCTCTACATCATCAACTTCGTCTTCTGGATCGGCATCTCGCACGCGGGCACCCTGATCTCCGCGATCCTGCGCGTGACGCAGGCGGAGTGGCGCCGGCCGGTGACGCGCCTGGCCGAGGCGATCACCGTCTTCTCGATTTGCGTGGGCGGGCTCTTCCCGCTGATTCACCTGGGCCGACCGCTGATCTTCTTCTACATGCTGCCGCTGCCCAACGATCGCTACCTGTGGCCCAACTTCCGCTCGCCGCTGATGTGGGACGTCGTTGCGATCACCACGTACCTCACCGGGAGCATCCTCTACCTCACGCTTCCGCTGATCCCGGATCTCGCCATTCTGCGTGACCGCTTTCGCGGCGAAGGAGGCTGGCGCTCCCGTCTCTACCGGATCCTGGCGATGGGCTGGCAGGGCACGCAGCGTCAGTGGCGTGCGCTCCATGCGGGCATCGGCATCCTGGCCGTCGTCATCATTCCCGTCGCGGTCTCCGTGCACTCCATCGTGTCCTGGGACTTCGCCATGTCGAAGGTACCCGGCTGGCACAGCACGATCTTCGGCCCCTACTTCGTCGTCGGCGCCATCTACTCCGGCATCGCCGTTCTTCTGGTGGCCATGGCACTCCTTCGTTGGGGGCTCGCGCTGAGCGACGTCCTGACCGACAAGGTGTTCAGCAACCTCTCGCTGTTGTTTGTCGCGATGGCCATCATCTGGGGCTACTTCACCTACGCCGAGCACCTGACGACTTGGTACGGCGGCGGAGAGGCGGAGGAGCGCGTTCATCATGCTCTGATGGGCGGCGGCTTCGGTCAGCTGTTCTGGCTGATGGTCTTTCTCAACATGGCGGTTCCGCTCGCGGTTCTGCCCTTCCGCTGGGGGCGCAAGCCGATCCCGGTGACGCTGGTCGGTCTGTGTGTACTCGTCGGAATGTGGCTCGAGCGGCTGCTGATCGTCGTGCCCTCTCTTTCGACTCCACGCCTCGAGTACACGGTCGGAACCTACTCACCGACGTGGGTGGAGATCGGCATCTTCGTCGGTTCCATCGGCTCGTTCGTCTTTCTGTACCTCGTCTTCATGCAGCTCTTTCCGATCGTCTCGGTCTGGGAGATCGAGGAAGGACGCCATGGCGAGCACTGAAGCGGTCGTCGCCGGCTATCGCGACGTGGCCGCCTTCTCGGCGGCGGTGAGGGGCCTTCGTGAGACCGGTGTGGCGCCGCGCATCTACTCGAACGTTCCCCTCGAGGAACTCGAAGAGGGTCGTTCGAAGGTGCTCCTTTTCGCTCTGGTCGGCGCCATCGTCGGTGGTAGCAGCGCCTTCCTCCTGGCGGCTTGGAGCGCCAAGGCGTACCCGCTGATCACGGGCGGAATGCCGCTCATCGCGGGTCCACCGGTAGGCCTCGTCACCTACGAAGGCACGGCGTTGGGAGCCGTTCTGGCGACGGTGCTCGGCGTGCTGCTCGAGGGGCGCCTGGCGGGCGGCTCACCGCCGCCGGAACAGGTCAGCACTCTGCTCGGCGACGGTCTGCACGTCCTCGAAGTCGCCGCGGAGGGAGAGGCCGTCGTCGCGCTGCTCGACGACGCCGATCGGGTTTTCGGTCTCGCTACGGACGCTGCGGACGAGCCCGACGACGAAGCGTCGTGACGGCGCGCTCGCCGCGCCGTCTCGGGCACTACGAGGTCCAGAGCCGTCTCGGTGAGGGCGGCATGGGAGAGGTCTACCTGGTCAAGGACCGTCGTGACGGTCATCTGGCGGCGCTCAAGCTCCTCGCTCCAGCGCTCGCCAGCTCGGAAGAAGCGCGCTCGCGGTTCGTCGCCGAGGGTCGGCTGGCCCAGCAGGTGGAGCATCCCAGCCTGGTGTCCGTCGAGGACCTCGACGAGGTGCATCTGAAGGGAGCGGATCGCACCCTCTTCATGACGATGGAGCTGGCGGGCGGGCGCGAGCTGCTTCAGATTCTCTCCGTCGAGGAGATCCCGCTCGCGCAGGTCGTCGCGATCACCCGCGACGTGCTCTCCGCGCTCGAGGCGCTGCACGAGGCGGGCTACGTGCACCGCGACGTCAAGTCCGCGAACATCAAGGTGGGCTCGGACGGGCGGGTGAAGCTGCTCGACCTGGGGCTCGCTGCTCCTCCTGGAGCTCGAGAGCCCGGAGTCGTCGGCACGCTGCACTACGCGGCTCCCGAGCAGCTGGCCGGAGACCCCGTCGACGAAGCCGCCGACGTCTACTCGGTCGGTGTCGTGCTCTACCAGATGATCACGGGCCGGCTGCCGTTTCGCGGCGACTCTCCAGACCAGGTGCTCAGCTCGATCGAGGGTCGGCGCTCGAAACGTCTCGATCGCCTGGTCGAGGGTGTGCCGGAGGAGATGCAGACGCTGATCGACGACATGACAGCGACGACGGCCGCCGAACGACCCGGGACGGAGGAGGCGAGCGCTCGTCTCGAAGGCCTCCTCGGCGAGCTCGAGTCCGCGGTGCAGGACGGTGACGAGGCTCCGCCGATCTCGCGCTTCAAATCGTGGCTTCGTCGCCGACGACGCTCGGGTTGACGAGCTGTTCGAGCTGCGCGGCGAACGTGAGCACATCGGCGTCGGCACCATAGCGACCCAGAACCTGAAGGGCGACGGGTAGGCCGTCATCCGACGTTCCGCAGGGCAGCGTCACGGAGGGCAGGCCGGCCAGAGAGGCGGGGTAGCAGATCGGCATGCTGCCGAAGAACGCTGCCGCCGAACCGTCTTGAGCGGGTCGACTGCTCGAGTCGAGCGCCGCGGGCAGCGCCTGGGTTGCCGGCGCGACGAGGAAGTCGTGCTCGGCGAAGATCTCTCTCAGCGCGCCGTAGATCTTGCTGCGCATCATCTCGGCGCGGGCGATGACCAGTCCGTTCAGCTTGAGACCCTCTTCGATGGCTTCGGCGATCGAAGGATGCAGATCCTGGCGGTGGCGGTGGAGGTCGTTCTGATGGCGCTGGGCAAAGGTCCAGGACTGGAGAATCTGAAAGGTCTCGTCGACCTTGTCGAATGGCGCCATCTCCTCACCGACATGACTGCCGAGCGCCTCGACGCGGTCGAGAAGGGACTCGCAGGGAGCCAGGATCTCTTTGGGGACGGTCCAGCGCCCGAAGTCCGGCGTCCACAGAAGTCGTCGCTTGCGCAGTTCGCAGGCGGCAGGTTCGAGCAGCGGGGTCGCGGTGGAGAGCGGCGCGCGTTCGTCGGGTCCAGCCAGGGCGCGCACCGCCAGAGCGAGGTCGGCGACGTTGCGTGCGAGCAGACACTGTCCCGAGAGCGCGTCCCAGGCGAAGTCGTTGGGCCACGTCGGGATGCGCCCGGGGGTCGGACGCAGAGCGACCAGACCGTTGAAGGCTGCGGCGACGCGACCGCCGCCGCCGAGGTCGGGGGCGTCGGCCAGCGGCGTCATCGAGGAGGCCACCGCGACGGCGGCGCCGGCACCGCTGTCGCCGGCGCTGCGTCCCGGGGCGCGCGGGTTGCGCGGCGGCGGCCCGACCTCCTGGCCTTGGCGTGCACCCAAGCCGAAGGCCGTGGTCATCGACTTGCCGACGATCACAGCGTCCGCTGCCCTCAGCCGCTCGACCAGCAGGGAGTCGTGCCGCGGCAGATAGTTCCGGTAGATCTTCGATCCGAGGGTCGTCCGGAGGCCCCTCGTCGGCTGCAGGTCCGAGACGGCGAAGGGAACGCCGGCCAGCGGCCCCAGCTCGCGTCCCGCGGCGCGTCGTTCGTCGATCTGCTGAGCTGAGTCCCTGGCTTGGTCCGCGGCGATGGCGACGAGCGCTCCGGCCTGCTCGTTGAGCTCCGCGATCGTCCTGAGGTGAGTCTCGGTGACGTCGGTCGCGGAGACCTCTCCAGCGGCGACGTCCGACGCGATTCGATGCGCGGGCCGCCGGCAGAGATCCGGCAGCTTGGGCTCGGTGGCGGCCGTGGAGGAATCCATGTCGGGGCTTCGAAAGATCGGAAAACAGAGGCAGGAGATCGAAAGGAAAGTCGCCCGTGACGGTGCTACTCTCCAGCCTCCAGTTTAACGGACCTGAACCCGACCGGCCGTGCCGCCGGTTCTGCCTGCGGAGGACTCCCCATGAAAGTCGCCACGATCGATACGACGCGCGGTGCCATCAAGATCGAGCTTTACGACGAGCAGGTGCCCAAGACGGTTGCCAATTTCGTCAAACTGAGCGGCGAGGGCTTCTACGACGGGCTGACGTTTCACCGCGTCATCGCCGACTTCATGGTGCAGGCCGGCTGCCCGAACGGCACCGGCACCGGCGGCCCCGGCTATACCTTCGAGGACGAGTTCGTCGGCGATCTGCGCCACGATGCGCCGGGCGTTCTCTCCATGGCCAACGCGGGCCCCAACACCAACGGCAGCCAGTTCTTCATCACCCACGTCCCGACGCCCTGGCTCGACGGCAAGCACAGCGTCTTCGGTCGCGTGCTCTCCGGCCAGGACGTAGTCGATGCGATCGCCCAGGGCGACGTGATGAACAAGGTGACGATCTCCGACGAGTAGGCCTTCTCGGTCCTGCACCATGAGCTCGACACGACAGATCACGCTGATCACGACCGGCGGCACGATCGAAAAGATCTACGACGAGTCGAGTGGCGAGCTGAGCAATCGACAGAGTCTCGTGCGCCGCATGCTCGGCGAGCTGCGTTTGGAAGACGCTTCGATCACCGTGCTCGAGCTCATGAGCAAGGACAGCCTGGAGATGACCGAGCGCGACCGTAAGCGCATCGCGGCTGCAGTACGCCTCGCCGGCGCCGCCGACCCGGACACGGGTTGTGACGGTGTCGTCATCCTGCACGGCACCGACACGCTGACCGATACCGGCGAGGCCCTTCTGGCCGACCTCAGTGAGGAGCTCAAGGTACCGGTCATCTTGACGGGGGCGATGCGCCCCTTCGAGATGAAGCGCTCCGATGCGCTGCAGAATCTCACCGAGTCGATCTTCGCTGCCGGCGTTCTGCCGCGTGGCGTTTACTGCGTCGCGCACGGTCAGTCGCTCAGCTTTCCCGGCGTCCGGAAGGACCGTGATCGCGGTACTTTCGTGTCGACTCGCGCTACCGAAGAAACTGAGGAGACCTCCGATGAGTGATCGTTCCCTGTCGACCCCGCTGACGTCCGCGCTGCTTCTCTCGCTGCTGCTCTTTGCCGGTTGCGCACCTCCGGTCGAGGAACCGGCAGGAGCCCAGGAAGCAGCCGAGCCTGACGTCGCTGCGGGCACCGTCATCGCCGATCGACTCGCCGAGCTCGGTGTCGAGCTGCCCGAACCTTCGCCGCCGGTCGCCAACTACGTCCGCGCGACGACGAGTGGCAACCTGGTTTTTCTCGCGGGCCACATTCCGGTCCGCCCGGACGGCACCCGCATCACCGGCAAGCTGGGCGGCGATCTGACGGTGGAGCAGGGCTACGAAGCGGCCCGCTTCTCCGCCATCGGCCTGCTCGCCTCGCTTCGGCAGGAGATCGGCTCGCTCGACCGCGTGACGCGCATCCTGAAGGTCACCGGTATGGTGAACTCGGCTCCGGACTTCACCGAACAGTCCGCCGTCATCAACGGTTGCTCGGACTTTCTCGTCGAGGTCTTCGGCGAGAAGGGTAAGCACGCCCGAGCCGCGGTCGGCATGGCCTCGCTGCCGGTCGGCGCGGCGGTCGAAGTGGAGATGATCGTCGAGATCCAGTGACCGGCATGCTCGTCATGAGCGACGGCGATCCGTCGCCGCGACGGTGATTTCCTCGGCAGGCCTGAGCAGTGACCCCTTCTGGGTCAGGAGGCTGCCGGGCCGGCGACGCCACGACGAGAGGGTTTGGATTTCGACTACTCTCCTTCTTCGAGCCCCGCGAGCACCTTGCGTGCCATGGGCACGTGTGCGGGGAAGTCCTCCAGGCCGGTCTGCAGCAGGATGACGCCGTAGAAGGCCGCCCAGCCGCGCGCGCGGTCGAGGGTCGATGGCGTCGGCGCGTAGCGCTCGAGGGCGCAGCGGCGCGCCTCGGCGTCGGAGAAGAGGGCCCAGATCGACGCGAGATCGGTCGCGCGATCGCCCTCGCAGAGGTCACCCCAGTCGATGAAGGCGCTGATCTTGCCGTTCTGAACGAGGACGTTGCGCGCGTGGATGTCGCCGGCGATCCACGTCTTCGGAACGTCGATCGGAGTGGCCAGGGCGCGGGCCCAGAGCTCGTCGACGAGCGGTGGCACGGCCTCGCCCCGCTCCTCGAGCTTCTTCAGTCGATCCCGGTGTGCCTCGTCCTTGCTCGACAGAGGCCGGTCGCGATGCGGGTTCCGAGGAGCGTCCGCCGGAGCGGGCTGATGAACGGCTCGCAGGAAATCGGCGAGCACCTCAGCCTGATCGACGTCAGGCGGCTCCAGATCTGCGGTGGTGCCCGGCAGCCAGCCGAGTACGCTCCAGGGGAAGGGGTAGGCAGCGGTGGGGGTCCCGACGCGCTTGGGCGCCGGCACGGGTAGGGGCAGACCCGGCGCGAGCCGCGGCAGCCAGCGCTGCTCGTTCCGCAGGAGCTCCGCCGCGATCTCGCGTCGTGGCAGCCGGACCGCCAGATCCTCGCCGAGTCGGGCCATGACGTTGTCCCACCCGGAGTCCTGAATCTCGATCGACTGCTCAGCGAGATCCGGATGCTGCTCCCGCAGCAGCCTGCGGATCAGGGTCTCATCGATTTCGACTTCGGCCGCTGGAGTGCTCACTGCGCCAGAAAGGACGAGCGATCGACGCCGTCCACTTCACCAGGGTCGACGTCGGTCAGCGCGGCGAGAGTGGGCATGACGTCGGCCGTCGCGACGCGCTCGCCTGGCTGAGCCGCGGTGGCCGTCTTCGACCACACCATCCAGGGCACGTGAGTGTCGTAGCGATAGGGAGTCCCGTGACTCGCGGTCGTGCTCGTGGCGAGCCAGTTCGACTCGAGCACCAGGAGGACGTCGGGGCTCCGCTCGTCGTGCCAGGAGTTCAGAAGAAGTCGCTCGAGCTCGGTCTTCGCGCCCCGTTCTCTCAGATCCGCCGCCACGATCGCCGAGGCGATGCCGCGGCACTGGCTGACCTCGGCGGCGACGTCGCGGGCGACCTCGCTGGGCTCGAGTCCCATCTCCTCAGCAGCGGCGTGGTCGACGTAGGCCGTCTCGAAGATCAGCTCGTCCATCGAGTACTTCTCGCTGAGCTTCTTTCCTGCCCGCTGCATGCACTGCACCTGCTCCGGCCCGAAGCGCCCGCCGCCGAGTCCTCGCGACGCTGCCAACTCGGGCACGGTGCCGACACCATGGTCGGAGGTCAGAGTCAGCACGACGTGCTCGAGACCGACGGTTTGGTCGAGGAAATCGAAGAGCTCGCCGAGAAGACGGTCGACGCGCAGCAGCGTGTCGAGCATCTCCGGGCTGTCGGGCCCGTATCCATGGCCGACGGCATCGAGTGCCGAGAGGGCGATCGAAAGAAAGTCCGGCACCTCGTCGGCGCCCAGTTCCTCGTTCTCGATCGCTGCCTTGGCGACGTCGACGACGAAGGTGTCGATGAAGGGAGTCGAGTAGATCGAGCCGTAGAAGCTCGGGTCGGGCTCATAGCCGAGACCTCCCAGGCTGTAGGGAAAACCTCGGCGTCGGAACCCTTGATCGAGCGGCTCGATGCCGAACGGCGCAACCTCCTCCAGAGTCCTGAGCGGTTCCCAGAGCGTGCCGAAGTAGCGGTCGAGCGGCTTGCTCGCATGCAGGGCGTCGAGCCATTCGGGAAGGCCGTCGCGTCCGCTCGCGTAGTAGGTCGAGGTGGTCATCTGACCGACGCTGCGGTCGTACCAGTAGGAGCCGTCCGATCGATGGCCGCCGCACAGGATCGACGAGCGATCCTTGCCGCCGAAGGAAAAGACCTTGGCTTCGGGGTAGCGATCCTTGAGCCGGTCGCCGAAGGCATCTCCGAGCATCGTCACCGGGGACCGACCGTGCTCGGGATCCTCGACGCAGTAGACGTCCTTCTTGGTCTCGCGCGACACCCAGCCGTTGCCGATGACGCCGTGGTTGGCGGGGAAGCGTCCCGAAGCAACGGTGGCATGGCCCGCTGCGGTGACCGTCTCGGAGTGCTCGTGATGGGCGTCCGTGAACCAGACCGACTCGTCGACGAGTTGCTTCAAGCCGCCCGTCAGGAGAGGCCGAAAGCGCTCGACGTAGTCGCCGCGCATCTGGTCGACCACGACCTGGACGACGAGCCGCGGCGTCCCAGGCGGTGGTGGGGTGCTCTCGGCAGCTTCGGAGGTCGACTGCGGAGCGGGACCGGGTGCACTGCAGGCGGCCAGCAGAAGAACGATCGCGAGACAGGGGAGGCGTTTCATCACAGGCTCCGGAACCAGACTTGGCGCATCCGAAGGTATCACCGGCTCGTGAGCGTTCGGAGAAGAGCGCAGAGGGATTCGTCCTGCAGGAGCAGGCGTCGTACGATCGGCGGGGGCATCGCTCGGCCGGTGCCCGGAACTCTCGAGGAGACTGTCTTGAAGCACTACGACGCGGAGGCCATTCGCCAGCGGCTCCCCTGGGCGGAGCTCGTCGATGCCCTCGAGCGCGGCTTTCGCGAAGGGTGCTCGGTGCCGCAGCGGCATCATCACGAGGTGCCGGTCGAGGGAGCGGAGCCCGGGATTCTCCTGCTCATGCCGGCGTGGCAGGAGGGCGGCTTGCTCGGTCTGAAGATGGCGACGCTCTTCGGCGGCAACGCCGCGGCGGGTTTGGAGACGATTCAGGCGACCTATCTCCTCTGTTCCGCCACCACGGGCGTCCCCCTGGCCTCCTTCGACGGTGGTGAGATCACGGCTCGGCGCACCGCGGCCGCCTCCGCCCTCGGCTCGCGCTACCTTTCGGCGGCCGACGCGCGGCGCCTACTGGTGGTGGGGACCGGGCGCTTGGCGCCGCTTCTCGCTCAGGCGCATGCCGCCGTGCGCCCCATCGACAGCGTCGAAGTCTGGGGCCGTTCCCCGGAGAAGACCGAAGCGGTTTGCAAGACTCTCCGAGAGGCGGGGATGGATGCTGCGGTCGCTCGCTCGCTGGAGGACGCCGTGCGTGGCGCCGACATCGTCAGCTGTGCGACCTCGGCGTCGGAGCCGCTGGTGCACGGAGACTGGTTGGGCGAGGGAGTGCATCTCGATCTCGTCGGCTCGTTTCAACGCAGCATGCGCGAGGCTGACGACGCCGCGGTCGCGCGCTGCTCCGTCTATGTCGACGTGCGAGAGGCGGCGCTCAGCGAGTCCGGCGAGCTGCTTCACGCTCTCGATCGAGGGGTCTTCGAGGAGACGGACATTCGCGCCGACCTCTTCGACCTGGCCCGGGGCTCTCTACCGGGGCGCGCGGTGGGCGAGCGCACTCTGTTCAAGTCGGTCGGCGTCGCCCTCGAGGATCTCTGTGCGGCGAAGCTGGTGCACGGGGCTCTTGCCGACTGAACCTACTCGTCGGCCGCGTCGTCCCCGTCCTTCTTTTCGGGGAAGTCTTGGCTGATCCAGGAGCGGTAGGCCGACTTCTGCGCGTCGGACGGTGACTCGAGGTGGCGCAAGGTCCAGCTGCCGTCGGGGCGTCCCGCCAGCTCGACTCGAAACGTCTTTAGAAGGTCACGACGCAGCACGGCGACCTCGACGGTGTCGCCCGGTTGGTAGAGCTCGAGACGCTGCTTCAGGTCCTTGCTCCGCAGCCGCCGTCCGTCGAGCGCGACGAGCTCGTCGCCGGGCTGCAGCCCTGCGTCGTAGGAAGGGCCGTCGGAGGCCACCGAGCTCAGAACGGTTCGCCCCTCCCTCTCGCGCAGTCGCAGGCCCAGCTCGGGGCGCAGCTTCGTAGCGTCCTCTTCGCCCTCTTCGCCCGCGTTGCCCTCGCCGGAGCCGCGTTTCTTTGGCGGCTCGAGAAGGAGCTCGAGACCGAAGGTCGCCAGAGCCTCTTCCAGAGGAAGCTCGTCGGTACCGTGAACGTACCGCTCGAAGAGCTCGCTCGGATCGCTTCCCGCCGCTTCCTGCAGCGCCCGACGAAGATCCGCCTCGGTGAAACCGCCCGATTCGAGGGGGTGCCGCTCGTAGAGCGTGCGCAGGACCTGGTCGAGCGAGCTGCTCCCGGCGCTCTCCCGTCTGACCCAGGCGTCGAAGACCAGGCTCACGAGCGCTCCGCGGCGGTAGAAGGAGACCGTCGTGTTGCCCGAGTTCGGCGAGGGCTTGTTGAACTTCACCCAGGCGTCGAAGGACGACTCGGCGACGCTCTGGACTCTGGACCCCGGTCGGTTGCGCACGCCGTCGATCGATCCGCTGAGGTCCTTCAGGTACTTCTTCACTTCGAAGCGCTCGCGCCGCGCCAGCGTCAGAGGGCCGTAGTAGCTCGTCGTGCCTTCGGCGACCCAGAAGAGCGTCGAGTAGTTCTCGCGCTGGTAGTCGTAGGGCTGAATGCCGTCGGGACGCAGCGCCTTGACGTTCCAGGTGTGAAAGAACTCGTGAGACGTGAGCCCGAGCAGGCGCAGGTAGGGATCGCTGCGCTCGAAGCTCCCTTCGACGGCTTCGAGGCTCGTCTGCATGATCGTGCTGTTGAGGTGCTCGGTGCCGCCGCCGGCTCCAGAGCTGGCGTGCAGGAGGAAGACGTAACGGTCAAAAGGCGCGTCGCCGAAGATGTCGTAGTGCTCATCGGTGATCTCGGCGAAGTCTTCGAGCAGGTTCTCCTGGTCGAGCGCGACGCCAGCCGGCCAGACGACGATCTCGTAGCTCTTGCCGTTCTGCTCGTAGGTGTAGACGTCGTGCTCGCCGACCTCGATCGGACTGTCGACGAGCACGTCGTAGTTCGGTGCGACGACGGCGTCGTCGCCAACCCGCTCGAGCCCACCGGCGATGCGCCAGCCCTCGGGGAGGTCGAACTCGACGCGCACCGGCAGCGCGCGGGTCGACGGCGAGTAGAGGAAGACGCTCGAACCGGAAAGGAAGGCGTGCGTGGCGTCGACGTGCCGCGTGCGCAACCGAAGCTCGTTGGCGTAGATCGAGTAGCTCACGCGAACAGGGCCGCGCCGCGGCACGGTGACCTTCCAGGTCGACTTCTCCGACTTGCGCACGGTGAGAGGCTCGCCGTTGGCGTCGGCGGCTTCGACGCGGCTCAGCGAGCCGGAGGGGTCCAGGATCTGGTACTTGCCGGGGCGCCAGGTCGGCAGGTGCAGCGTCAGCTCGCCGGAGCCCGCGACGACCTCCATCTCGACTTCGACCGTCTGTGTCTGAGGCGCCGGGAAGCCCAGCCTGTAGATCACGGTGCCCGCGTCCTGCGCCGTCGCAGGGCTCCCGGAGAAGCAAAGTGCGGTCAGCAGCGTGATGAGAAGGGAACGGCTCGGCATGGTGTCGATCTCCTGGCGCGTGCAGCTTCGGCACGGCTCGGGGAGCGGCGTGCGTCCGGCAGCGTTGGCGCGAACTGCGGCAAGTGGTCAAAAGCGTAGCAGCGCCACCTCTCCAGGGTCCGGTTTTCTCCGCTTCCGTTGCTAGACTTCTGCGGTTCCCTCGAACGATCGGCTGCGTCGGCGCAGTGATTTGCCATGACTTCACTTCCTCCTCCCTCCGCCCCGCGTGACGTCACGGTGCTCGAAGAGCACGGGCGGCAACGCTCGGATCCCTACTTCTGGCTGCGGGAGCGCGAAGCGCCGCGTGTGAGGGAGTACCTGGTGTCCGAGAACGCCTTTTTCGACGCCTACATGGAGGGCCTCTCGGAGCGGGTCGATGAGATCTACGCCGAGCTCGAGGAGCGCATCGCGCTCGACGACAGCTCCGTCCCCGTCGCCGAAGGCGACTTCGAGTACTTCGTACGTCTGGCGCAGGGCGAGTCGTTCGAGAGCTACTGGCGAACGCCGCTGAGCGGCGGCGCCAGCGAGAAGATCCTCGACGTCAACGAGCTCGCCGAGGGACGGTCGTTCGCGCAGGTCGGCAGCGTCGCCGTCAGCCCCTGCGGTGGCCGGATCGCTTACACGTTCGACGATCGCGGCCGACGCCTCTATTCGCTGCGCGTGCGCGACCTGGCGACGGGCGAGGACACCCAGGTGCTTCCCGCGGGCCTCGCCGCCTCCGTCGTTTGGGCCGCTGACGGAGAGGGTCTCTTCGCGCTGCGCCGTGACACCGAGACACTCCGCGCCTGCGAAGCGTTCCATCGTTCTCTTCGCGACGGCGCTGAGCGCACTCTCTTCACCGAGGACGACAGCACCTTCTATCTAGGACTCGGTCGTTCGAAGTCTCGCGAGTACCTGATGCTGCACAGTCATCAGACCCTCCGGTCCGAGGTGCGCGTCCTGCCGCTCGCTGCGCCGAGTGAGGAGTGCGAGGTGCTCTACTCGCGCGAGGCCCGGCACGAGGTCTCTGCGGATCACGCCAACGGACGCTTCTATCTCCGAATCAACGACACCGGGCGGAACTTCCGGCTCGTGAGCTTCGTTGCGGTGGGAACCGATGCGGTGTCCTGGCGCGAAGAAGTTGCTCACCGTGACGACGTGCTGCTCGACGACTTCGAGCTGATTCGTTCGGCCCTGGTGACCGTGGAGCGTCGCGACGCTCGTCCGACGATTCAAGTTCGACCCTACGACGGCGCCGCCTTCGAGCTCACCATCGACGAGCCGGTGCTGGCCGTCGGCCTCGAGGGGAACCGGCACTTCGAGACCGATACGCTGCGCTACTCGGTCAGCTCGCTGAAGACGCCGCGCACCGTCATCGACGCGCATGTGCTGACCGGCGAGCGCAGGGTGCGCAAGGTGCAGCCGGTCGGCGGTGACTTCGACGCCTCGCGCTACGTGACCGAGAGGCTCGACGTCGTGGCGCGCGATGGTGCGCTGGTGCCGGTCTCTCTGCTCTACCGTAGGGAGTTGGCGCGCGACGGCTCGGCTCCGGCGCTGCTCGGCGGCTACGGCGCCTACGGCGTCTGCGTCGACCCGGTCTTTCGTCCGTCGGTGCTGAGCCTCGTCGACCGGGGCTTCGTCTATGCGATCGCACACGTGCGGGGCGGCATGGATCGAGGCTACGGCTGGTACGAGAGCGGTCGCCAGCTCGACAAGAAGAACACGTTCTTCGATTTCATCGACGTTGCCGAGGCTCTGATCGAGGGCGGCTATACGAGCGCCGAACGCCTGGCGATCCGCGGCGGGAGCGCTGGCGGACTTCTCGTCGGCGCGGTCCTCAACGAGCGCCCGGACCTGTTCGCGGCCGCCATCGCCGCCGTGCCGTTCGTCGATGTCGTCACCACGATGCTCGATGAGAGCGTGCCGCTGACGACCGGCGAGTACGATGAGTGGGGCGATCCGAAGGACGAGACGGCGTACGAATACATCCTCTCGTACTCGCCCTACGACAACGTTCGTGCGTGTCGATACCCCGATCTCCTGGTGACGACGGGCTTCCACGACTCGCAGGTGCAGTACTGGGAGCCGGCCAAGTGGGTCGCCAAGCTCCGCGCGACACAGGAGGAGGGGGCGCTCACTCTCCTGCGCACCGACTTCGACTCAGGGCACGGGGGTCCCGCCGGGCGATACGATCAGCTCAAGGAAGCTGCCATGGAGCTGGCTTTCCTCGTCGATCGCACGGGGAAGGCTGACGATGAACGGCGATAGAACGCGAAGGAGACGGCCGTGACGGAAGCGCCAGAGTCGGGAGGCGGGTTTTCCCTGGATCGCGAGACCTCGCATCGCCGTCGATCCCGTTCGGGGCAGACGACGCTGCGCTGGATCCTCCGTTTCTTCATGGTGGCGGCGATCTTTGCGCTCGCGCTGCAGCGCGGCATGCCAATGTCCGAGTTCTACGGTCTGGCCCTCCTGATCGTCGGCGCGCTCTTCCTTCCCGTGGCCACGACCTACCTCTGGCGCCAGTTCGGACGCCTGGGGCTCGAAGGCCCCTCTCGCTGGGTCGCGACGATCGCGTCCGTCATCTTCCTGCTCTCCGTCTTCGCTCTCGCCGTGAGGTCCTACCTCGCCGAGGCGCTCGGCGGCTAGGGAGCGGCGGCCGTGACGGTCCTGCGAACCGCGCGCCTGCGTTTCGTGCCGCTGGCCGCGAGCGACGTCGAGGAGCTTTACGAACTCTTCGCTCTCGCGGAGGTGCGCCGCTATCTGTTGGACGACACCGTCATGCCGAAGAGCTGGGTGGAGGCCGTCGTCGCCGATTCCGAGGCTCAGTTCAAGGCGGCGGGTGCAGGCCTCTGGACGCTGCGCGACGAAGGAGACGAGCTTCTCGGTGTGGCGGGCTATCGAGACTTCTTCGAGCCGCCGCAGCTGCAGGTCATCTACGCGCTGCACCCCCGGGCCTGGGGCCGCGGCCTGGCGACCGAAGCTCTGAGAGCACTGTTGGAGGTCGGCTTCGAGACCTGCGGTTTCGAGGTCGTGCGCGGCGCTACCGACGAGCCGAATGACGCCTCGATTCGCGTCATGGAGCGCTGCGGCATGCGACGGGTCGATCCCGCGACGTTCGAGCCGCCGCTCGACGACGCGGAAGGAGCCGTCTTCCTCGAGATCTCAAGCGCGGCTTGGACGGCCGACGGTGGGAGGGTGCTGGAGAGCTGACTGCCTTCGCCTCGGCGCCCTCGACCCATCCACGGGACGAGCGAAGCTCTGGGTAGCCACCGCGGACTCTCAGGCCACGGCCAGCGAACGAAGCCGATGCAGTTTTGATCTGTGGTCTTCGTTCGCGATCGGGCGAAAGGAGACGACTTCGCTCGTTTGCAACGACTCCCTTCGCCTTGGCGGAGTCCCCGGAGGGGACGGAGCATCGAATGACGAGCGAAGTCCGTGGTAGCCACCACGGACTTTCAAGCCAAGCGGGCGAGCGAAGCGAGCCACGGCCAGCGAACGAAGCCGATGCAATTTTGATCTGTGGTCTTCGTTCGCGATCGGGCGAAGGGAGACGACTTCGCTCGTTTGCAACGACTCCCTTCGCCTTGGCGGAGTCCCCGGAGGGGACGGAGCATCGAATGACGAGTGAAGTTCGTGGTAGCCACCACGGACTTCACTAGTAGGACTTCGGCAGGCCCAGTGCCTTCTCGGCGACGTTGCAGAGAATCAGCTGCGGACTCACGGGCGCAATGCGCGCGATCATGATCTCGCGCAGCAGTCGCTCGACGACGAACTCCTTGGCGTAGCCCATGCCTCCGTGGGTCATGACCGCCTGGGTGCAGGCTTTGAAGCCCGCTTCGGCCCCCAGGTACTTCGCCGCATTGGCCTGCGGCCCGCAGGGCTTGCCCTTTTCGTAGAGGCTGGCGGCACTGAGGCACATCAGGTAGGCCGCTTCGAGCTCCATCCAGCACTCGGCGAGCGGATGCTGGATCCCTTGGTTCTGGCCGATGGGGCGTCCGAAGACGACGCGCTCGCGGGCGTAGTCGGCGGCGCGCGACAGCGCGTTCTGGCCGATGCCGACCGCCTCGATGCCGATCAAGATGCGCTCCGGGTTCAACGAGTGCAGCAGGTATCCGAAGCCCTTTCCTTCCTCGCCGATCAGATCCTCGCGAGGCACGGGCAGGTCGTCGATGAAGACCTCGTTCGTGTCCACCGCCGCCCGGCCCATCTTGGGGATGACGTGGGCTTCGATGTGGTTGCGGTCGAAGTCGGTGTAGAAGAGGCTGAGGCCGTCGGTGCGGCGCTCGCACTCTTCTTTGGGTGTCGTGCGTGCCAGCAGCAGGATCTTGCCGGCCTCCTGCGCGGTGGACGTCCAGATCTTGCGGCCGTTGACGCGGTAGACGTCGCCGTCTCGCTCGGCGCGCGTCGTGATGCTGGTCGTGTCGAGCCCGGCGTTGGGCTCGGTGACGCCGAAGCAGGTCTTCACTCGACCCTCGATCAGGTCGGGAAGGAACCTCTGTCGCTGCTCCTCGGTGCCGAAACGGACGATCGGGTGCGGGCCGAAGATGTTGATGTGCACCGCCGACGCGGCGCTCTGCCCGCCCGAGGAGTTGGCGATGGCGTGCATGACGAGCGAGGCCTCGATGATGCCGGCGCCGGTGCCGCCGTAGTCGGTCGGCATGGCGATGCCGAGCACGCCGCACTCGGCCATCGCCGTGTAGAACTCCTCGGGGAAGCGCGCGTCGCGGTCGCGCTCACTCCAGTAGTCGTCGTCGAAGGCGTCGCACGCCTGCACGACGGTGCGCCGCAACGTCTCCTGCTCCGGAGTGAGCTCGAAGTCCATGGCGCTTTGGTCAGCGGGAGAAGCCCGCGATGCGGTCCATCTTGACGATCTCGAAGGGAGGCAGAAAGAGCGTGCCGACGTTCGACATGAGCTTGCCCATGTGCGGTTGCGTGCTGTGGTTGGCGAGAGCCTCCTGATCCTTGTAGATCTCGAAGAAGAAGACCTTGCTGGGGTCGTCGCTGGCCTGGTGGCAGATGTAAGCGAGCACGCCAGGCTCGTTGGCTTCCACCGCGGCGACGAGCTCGGCGAGGATCTTGCGGCCCTCTTCCTCCTTGCCCTCGGCGAGCTGGAAAGCGGCCGTCTGAGTGATGGCGTTGGCGAGGTCTTCGGCCTGCGCTGCGCGCTGGAAGCCGAGGGTCGCCGCGCCACCGAGGGCCAGGGCGAGGGCTTTTCTGCGATCGATCTCGGACATCGTGGGGCGGTCGTCGCTCGAAGTCATCGGGCGTCCTCCTTGGTGGCCACGGCGCGGCGGCCGGGCCAGTGCGGTTCTTGTGGGTGAGAGCCTGGAGATTGTACGCGTCGCAAGGTCGATCGCGCTTTCGGAGTCTCCTTTTGACGAAGAGGGGCCTCACTGCCGAGGCCCCTGCGCTAGGAGAGGGGAGAAGGCGATGATCGTCGAAGCAGCAGAGGCCGAAGAAGACGCACGTCCGGGAGGCGTTGGCTCCGCCACGAGGGCGGGGCGTGAGCGGCGCCGGGCCGGACGCCACCTTCTCGATGCGGTGGCTCGTTACCAGCGTTTGTGGAGCGTGCGGGTGCTCGAGGTCGGCCCGTCAGGGCTGCGCGTCGAGAGTGAGCTGCCGTTTCGCTTCGGCCCGGGACGCCTGTCCGTTCTTCGTTCGGCGGGCTCGCCATGCGAAGCGGAGCTGGACGTCGTGCTTCTCTGGTCGCGTCTGGTGGCGACCGAAAGAGGGCCCTTCGGAGAAATCTGTCCGCGCTTTCACTCGGGGCTGGCGGTCGTGGAAACGAGTCGCGGCGCTTGGAGACGAACGCTTCGCGCGCTGTTGGGCGGCGCCTGAACCTGTTCGCCGCAGGGCCGCGAAGCCGCCACTCCGGGTGGTACTCTGAAGAGTCGATGACGTTCGACGGAAAAGCCCGCCGCGGCCCGCTTCTGCTGGTCGCACTCGTGTCCGCGCCTCTCGCTGCCGAGGAGTGCCTGCTGCAGTTCGAGCGAGTGTCCGAGGACCTCGGTTTCGTGCACGAGACGGGTGCCCAGGGTGAAAAGCACCTGCCGGAGTCGATGGGTGCCGGTGCCGCGTGGCTCGACGTCGACGGCGACGGTTGGCTGGACGCGTTTCTCGTGCAGTCCGGCGGTCTGCCTGCGCAGCGGGCGTCCTCGGGCCTGCTCCTCCGGAACCACTCGGGTCGCCTCCTGCCTGAGACGGCTGTGAAGGGGCCGTCCCGGCGCTTCTACGGTCAGGGCGCCCTGGCGTTCGACGCTGACGGCGACGGCGATCTCGATCTCCATCTCACCGGCTACGGCGGGCACGGTCTGGCTCTGAACGAGGGAGGACGCCTCGGCGATCTCTTGCAGCTTCCAGGGTCGGGCGCGCTCGACTGGACCACGTCCGCGGCCGCCGGGGATCTCGACGGCGACGGCGACGTCGACCTCTACGTGGCCCGCTACCTCGAATACGCTCTCGATCATGGCCTGCGCTGTGAAGAGATGGTCGGGCCGCAGGAGGAGCGCGGGCGAGAGTTCTGCGATCCGAGCCTCTTTCCAGCACAGCCGGATCTGATCCTCCTGCGCGAGGACGGCAGCTACCGAGCGGTGGAGAGTCGGGTGTTCGGGGAGCCGGCCGCCTCGGACCCGAGCTACGAATGGACCGTCGTCGAGGCCGGCAAGGGGCTCGGTGTCGACATCGCGGATCTCGACGGCGACGGTCGCGCCGACGTCTACGTCGCCAACGACCTGACCCCGAATCACCTCCTCGTCGGTCGAGCCGAGGGGCTCGAGGACCTGTCGCTGCTCTCAGGCGTCGCCGTGAACGCCGACGGCAAGTCCGAGGCCGGGATGGGCGTGGCGGTGCTCGACAGCGACGGCGACGGGGACGCCGACCTCGCCGTGACCAACTTCGACGTCGAAACGAACACCCTTTATCGCAACGACGGAGCGCTCTTCTTCAGCGACGTGGCTGCGTCTTCGGGCTTCGGACTGCCGTCCTTCAACCTGCTCGGTTTCGGCATGGTGGCGCGAGACTTCGACCTCGATGGTGCGGTCGACGTTTACGTCGCCAACGGCCACATCTTCGAGAAGCCGGCCCGAGACAACGTTTCCTACGCGCAGTCCGACTTACTGCTGCGCGGCGACGGTCGAGGTCGGTTTCGCGCTGAGGACTGCGCTCCGGCCGAGCCGCGCGTCTCCCGCGGCCTGGCCGCGGCCGACGTCGATCACGATGGGGACTTCGATCTGCTGGTGGCGAACAATGCCGATCGGCCGGATCTGCTGAGGAATCTCACGGACCCGTCACCCGAGCGCTGGATCGGCGTCGAGCTGATCGGCCGTGCGCCGAACACGCAGGCGCTCGGCGCGGTGGTGCGTCTGCGCAGCGAAGACGGCCTGCAGACCGCCTGGGTGACCGGCGGCGGCTCCTATCTCTCGTCGCACGATCGGCGGGTCAGCTTCGCCGCGCCCGCCGAAGGCGGCGTGCAGCTCGAGGTGTTGTGGCCGGGAGGCCAGCGTCAGGTGTGGCGAGAGCCGCCGCGCGGGGGCTATCTGCGTATCGTCCAGGGAGGCTCGTGACGTGTCCTTCGTGAGAGTGATGACGCTGCTGTTCCTGCTCGGGCTTTGGCCGGCGGCCGTCGCGGGCCTGACGGTTCACGAGATCGAGCTGAAGAACGGTATCCGCGTGCTGCTGGTGGAGCGTCCGGGAGCTCCGCTCGTCGCAGCGGGCTGGTCGGCGCGCGTCGGCTCCGGTGACGAAACGCCCGGAGCGACGGGCATCTCCCACCTCCTCGAACACATGATGTTCCGGGGCACTCGGACGATCGGAACGAAGGACGGAGCCCTCGAGCTCGAGCTGATGCAGCGGCTCGAGGCCCCTGCCAAACCTGGACGAAAGGCGCAGCGACGGCGGCAGGAGCTCCAGGACGAGCTGCGCGCGCTGCGTATCCCCGGGGAGTCGGCTCTGATCTACAACCGAGCCGGAGCGCTCGGCATCGATGCTCTGACGCATCGGGACTTCACGCTCTACGACCTGCGCATTCCGGCGTCCCAGATCGAAGTGTGGTTCTGGATGGAGTCGGATCGCCTGGCGGCCCCGGTGTTCCGTGAGCTCGGCAATGAGGCCGAGGTCGTGCTCCAGGAGGAGCGGCAACGTACCGCCACTGAGGTGGCACAGATTCGAGGGCGCTTCGAGGCCGCCTACTGGCAGCATCTGTACGGCGCGGATCACCCCTACTCGTGGTCGACCGGCGGTCGCGCTTCCGACGTGCTGAGTCTGGGGCGCGTTGAGCTTCGGGAGCACTTCGACGAGTACTACCGGGGAAGCGACCTGACGATGGTGCTCGTCGGAGATCTCGAAGTCGAAGCCCTCCGGGCGTTGGCGAAGAAATACTTCGAGCGCCTGCCCCCGGGCGTGCCGCACGAGACGTCGAGCCGCGCGCCAGCGGAAAAGGTCGAGACGCTCGAATTCTCCGAGCCTTGCTTCTGCGCGGATCAGGTCGAGCTGCGCTTCGCGACGGTTCCGTTCAGCCACGAAGATCGCGTCGTGCTCGACGTCGTCGCGGCCCTGTTCAACGGGCGCACGGGTCGACTGGCGCCGCTCGTCGATGCCGGCGCGACCTCGGCCTCGGCGCGCCACAACGCGCTGCGCCAAGCCGGGAGCTTCTCGCTCTTTGCAGCGAGCGACGGCGGACTGACGCTCGAAGAGCTCGACGCTCGACTCCGCCGCGAGCTGACGGAGCTCGCCGAAGCTCCGGTGGGGGAAGACGAGCTGGATGCCGTACGCAACCAGCTGGCGGCGTCGGCGTGGCGGCAGCTGCGCTCACCGTCGGCGCTGGCCCGGCGTCTCCTGGTCTACGACGCGCTGGGCGCGTGGACCTTCGTTCGAGACGATCCTGAGCGGATGCGCGAGGTGAGTGCGGAGGACGTTCAGCGCGTCGCGCGTCGCTTTCTAGCCTCGGATCCGGCGGCCCGCGCCGTCATCCGGCACGTAGAGGGCGGCCGTTGACCCTCGGCAGGCAGGCCTTCCTCGTCGGCGCTCTCTGCTGGCTGCCGACGATCGGCGGCTCGCTGAGCGGTCAGGCTCCGCCGCCGCGTCCGGAGGGTCTGCTGCTGCCGGAAGTCTCCTTCGAAGCGCCGCTGGAGCAGGCGACCGAGCGCCGCCTGAGCAACGGAGTCCGGCTGGTCATCGTCGAGGACGACACTCTCCCGCTCTTCGATCTCGCCGCCGCTCTCCCCGTCGGCGAGATTTTGGACGGTCCGCAGAGCCTGGGCGTCGCGGCGACCGTCGGGGCGCTGCTGCGTCGTGGGGGGGCCGGGAAGCGCTCTGCGGACGCCTTCGATCGGGCGATCGATCGCGCTGGCTTCAGCGCTTCGAGCGTCGGTGGGTTCCGTCGCAGCGGAGTCACCCTGGGAGGCCTCTCCGAGCGGCTGTCCGAGGGCGTCAGTCTCTTCGTCAGCATGCTCACGGCGCCGCGTTTCGAGGAAGCTGAGGTGCGCCGCTTTCGTGACGGCCTGCGGCGCAGTCTCGAGCGTCGAGGAGACTCGCCGAGTGGTGCTCTCGATCGGGAGTGGCGTTGGCTGATGCACGGCGAAGAGGGCCTGGCGGCGCGCCAGCTGCGTCCCGCCGATCTGGAGCGCCTGGATCGGGCGGCGCTGCTCGATTTCCACCGGCGCTGCTATCGCCCGGAACAGACCGTGATCGCCGTCTCCGGAGCCGTCTCTGCGGACGACGTCGTGCAGCGCTTCGAAGAGGCTCTCGGCGCATGGACCGCGAGCGGCGACTGTAAGGCCGTCGCGGGGCTCGAGCTGTCTCCTGCCAAGCCGGGCCTGCGCGTGCTCGACGCACCGCTGCGTCAGGCGCAGATCGTCCTCGGCCACGCCGGAGCCCGTCGAGTCTCCTGGGACGACCGGGAGAGCTGGGCGCTTCTCGTTCTCGATGAGGTTCTCGCGGGATCCGGAGCCGTCTCCCGCCTCGGCAGCCGTCTGCGCGCGCGTGAGGGGCTCGTGTACCAGGTGCAGGCCACCTTTGGAATCGGCTCGCGGGACGAAGGTCTCTTCGAGATCGTCTGCGTGACGGACCCCCCTCGCGTCGGACGGGTCGTCGACCTCATTGTCGAGGAGTTGCGGCGCCTTCAGTCCCAGCAGGTGCCGGCACTCGAGCTGGACCTGGCCCAACGGAGCCTGCTCGATTCCCTGCCGTTGCTCTTCGAGACGTCCGAAGCGATTGCCGGCCGCCTCGCCGAAGATCTCCTGCTCGACCGCCCGCACACCTACTGGAGTCTCTATGCCGAGCGGATCCGTGCGGTGACGGCGGCCGACGTGCAGCGCGTCGCGCAGCGCTTCCTCTCGCCAGGGCAGCTGCGGGGCATCGTCGTGGGCTCTGCCGGGCCGATTCTCGAGAGCCTTCAGAGCTCGACCAGCCAGCAGACGCCGGCGGTCGTTCTGCCAGGTCGAGATCCCCTCACTCTGAAGCGGCTCGATTAGCCGGCGCTGCTAGAATTGCGAGCCGTACTGCCGATGATCTTCCCCTCGACTCTCCGTCCGCCCTGCCTGGCGGTGCTCCTTCTGAGCCTTTTCTCTCTGGCCGCTGCATCGGCTCAGGAGCCGGCCGCTCAGCTGAGCCTCGCGAAGCTCTCGGTCGAGCCCAAGGTGATTCGTGCCGAGACGCTCTGCAAGCTCTCCGTGGAGGTGACCAACACGGGCAGCAGCACCGCGGACGCCTTCGCTTTCGATGTCTTGGTGGGCGGCGAGAAGCTGACCGTGTACGAAAGCCAGCTCTTTCTCGATCCCGTCGAAGCCGGCGAGACACGGAGACTGAAGCTGTTCAACTTCTGGTCTTCCGAGACGGGGCGCGAGCTTCCCGCGCAAGGAGCCCTGACCGTCGAAGTAAGGCTTCGCGAAGCCCGTTGGGTCCGCATCGAAGAGGTCGAATCGGAGCAGGTGTGGACGTCTCTCGGCTCCGTTGAGGGCCTTCCCCAGAGTGCGAGCGCCCGCGTGGAAATCGAACGATGAGAAGCATCGCAGCTGCTGCGTTGCTCCTCTTTCTCGGTTCCACGGCGGCCGAAGCGCGCTGCCAGCCGGCCAAGTGGAACCTGCCGCTGCGCTTCCCGATCGCGTCCTTCGTGCTCTCCGTACTGGTGGAGGAGCCGGTCTCGCCCAAGGAATCGGGCGGCCCGACGCTGCGGGCCAAGCTGCACGAGTCTGTCCACGTACCCGAACAGAGTCTCTTCTTCGATCTGGCGATCCATGGCTCGGTCGACGGCTGCCCCTCGGACCGACTGTCGGCTGAGGAGCTAGGGGATCGATTCGCTCGCGGTGACGAGCTGCTGGTCGTCGCCTACCGAGGTCCGGACGGCACTCTCGAGACCTTCCTTGACTGGCTTGCCTACGCATCGCAGCTGCGCCGCAACCCGATCGACAACGCCTTCGACTACCTCAGCGCTCTCTTCCGGCTCGAGACGCTGGAGTCGGACACGGACCGTGTTCAGCCGCTGCGCTCGATCGCTCTCTACATGGACGACCCGGAGGCGTACCGCAGCCTCCTGGCAGTGCAGCTCGAGACCAAGCGGCTGCGCCGGCGGATGATGAAGGTCTACGAGACCCTCAACGAGGGGTAGGCCGCCTCGGCGCGAGAGCCTGCGGCCGCCGCTTACCTGAAGTAGGCGTAGCGGAGGATGCAGCGGATGGCCGAAACGCCATCGCGCCAACCGATCTTCTTGCCTTCGCGGTAGGTGCGCCCGTTGTAGCTGATGGGCATTTCGTAGATCCGTGCCTCGGGGAGCGCTGCGACGCGAGCCGTGATCTCCGGTTCGATGCCGAACCGGTTCTCCCGCAGCTGGGGCGCGATCTGCTGGATCACCTCACGGCGGAAGAGCTTGTAGCAGGTCTCCATGTCGGTGAGGTTCAGGTTCGTGAAGGCGTTCGAAAGCAGCGTCAGAAAGCGGTTTCCGACCGAGTGCCAGAAGTACAGAACCCGGTGCGTCTCGCCGATGAAGCGGCTGCCGTAGACGACGTCGGCGCGCCCGTCGAGGATCGGCTGGATGAGTCTCAGATAGTCGAAGGGGTCGTACTCGAGGTCGGCGTCCTGCACGATCACCGCGCTGCCCGTCGCTTGGACGAATCCCGTTTGCAGGGCGGCGCCCTTGCCGCGGTTCTCGAGATGCTCGAAGAGCTGGATCTGCCACTCGCCGGCCTTTTCGCGGAGAAGCTCGCGAGTGCCGTCGGTGCTGAAGTCGTCCACGACGACGACCTCGGTGCGGATCGGGACGTCCTGCACGGCCCGGATGACGGTTTCGATCGTCTGGACCTCGTTGAATACCGGAACGACGACCGACAGCACGAAGCCGTCGGGGACCGAAACGAGCCCGAGTGCTCGGCACGTGTCCTCTCCCAGGACCGAGCTCACTCGCTCGAACTCTCTCTCACTCATCGCAACCATGGACGCTCCCGATAGGGGCTCATCTTACGGGTCGGACGCCGTCAGTTGGCGCGCCGTTCGGTGTGCCCCGGCGAGTGCCAGCGCGACCGCGACGAAGACAGCCACCACGGCGACCATGAAGAGCACGAAGACGACGAGATTGGGCGCCGGTCCGGTGGGCGTCAGTCCGCGGTGGCCCGTGCTCGCTCCGACGATCGAGGCGACGATGTTGCCGTAGCCGGCGAGCAGGAGCAGCCAGACCAGCGCTCGACTGCGCGCTTCGCTGAGCGTCAGCAGCGAGCCAGCTGCGGCCACGGCAAGCATGAGGAGAGCGTTGAGGAGACCTTCGAGGTGAGCCATACGCCACGCTCTCGAATCACCTTCCATCGTGCCGTTGATGACGTTGGCCCAGGGAAAGCCTGCGAGCAGGCCGAGCGTCAGGACGATGAGTGCGTGAAACGCGAGCCGCGCGCAGAGAGGCCTGGGCATCGATCGAATCTCCAGGCGCTGGAGGGCGGACCCTCGCTGCGCCTTCAGTGAACCGGAGGGTCGAGGGTACAGGGAACGCCGCGGCGGGTCACGTCCGGGCTGAAGCCGCCCGGACGTGTCGGTCTCAGGTGCCGAAGCGGTAGCCCTTGCGGGCCTTCACCTTCGGCTTCTTGCCGCCTTCGGGACGTGCGACTTTGACCTTTACCTCGCGGTAGCCCGACGTGCCGCGCTCGAACTCCGAACGGTAACTCAAGAGGTAGTAGCCGAGGTTGTCGTCAGCGACGTTGCGCAGCGGCGTCAGGGCGTTGGCGAAGGTAGCGTAGTAGTTGCCGCCGGTGTCGTTGGAGATCGCGCTCAGTGCGTCGTTGATGTCGCGGCCCTGTGGTGCGCCGCGTCGACTGCCGACGAGATCGATGCTGTAGACGGCGACGTTGCCCGTATTGAGCGACTCTTTCATCGCCGGGTAGAAGCGCGGATCCGGAGTCCAGACGCCGATCTGATCGATGTCGCCGAAGCCGGCGCTGAAGAGCATGAGATTCTTGCGGCCGACGATGCCTTCGGAGGCGCGTCCGATCAGCTCCAGAGCGTTCTGAATCCGGCGGGTTTCCCGAGAGAGCGCCTTGCCTTTCGGCAGGTTGATGAGCAGCGACGGGCTGCCGTCGCGCGCCGGGTCAGCTTCCTCCGTACGCCAGCGATCGGGCTCGCGTGCCCCACCCCTCGCTGCGGCTTCGACGGCCTGGCTCAGCAGTACCTTGTCGGTGGTGAAGTCCTGGAAGACCTTGAGGCGGACGTCGTAGCCGAGCACGGCTACCTGGTCGTTCGGCTGCAGCTCTTCGTCGATCCACTTCTGCACCCAGCGACCGTTGTCGAGCTGTGCGGCGCGCAGGAACGGAGCCGCCTGTGCCTGGTCGTGGAAGAGCAGCATGAAGTAGCGGTCGGTGCGGCGCTCCTCGATACCGGCGCTCTGCAGCTCCTCGGCGCCGCCGTAGAAGACGACGCTGGTGACTTCGACCGGGCGTCCGTCTTCGGTGACTTCGAAGTCTGCGGGGCTGAGGCCTTCGAGCACGTTGCCCTTGCGGTCGGTCACGAGCACGTCGAGCAGCACCTCACGGACCTGGATCGTCTCGGAAAGGTCGGCGGCGCGAACGTCGTTTGCCGGAGCGGGCGCCGGTCGATCTGCTGTGCGTGCCGGCGCCGCGGCCGGGCGCTCTGGTTCCGGCGCCGGGGCTGCCGAGCGCGTGCTCACGACCGCGGGTTCCGCGGTCGCCGCTTCGCTCTCGGCCTGTGCGGTCTCGGCGGCCGCTCGACGAGCTTCTTTCTCGGCGCGCGCCTCGGCTCGCGACTCGGCTTTGGCCTGTGCCGCGGCTTCGGCTTCTGCGCGCTTGGCTTCGCGGGCCTCTTCGCGTTGCCGCGTTGCCTCGCGGTCGGCAGCCGCTCGGGCCGCCTGCTCGGCCTGCTCGGCCTCGCGCTGCTGCTCACGCTCGGCGGTACGCTGATCTTCCTCCTGCTGCTTCGCCGCGGCTCTGTCCGCGCGCTCCTGCTCCTTCTGCTCCTGCTCGGCGCGACGCTTCGCCTCGCGGTCCGCGCGCTTGGCTTCGCGAGCCTCGGCGGCGGCGGCTTCGCGATCCGCGCGCTCCTGCTGCGCGGCGGCTTTCCTGGCCGCGGCCTCTTCTGCGGCCGCCGACTCGGCCGGTCCGGCGTCCCGGGTCGACGCATCCTCGGCCGCGGCTTCTTCCGCCACGGCTTCTTCTGCCACGTTCTCAGCCGTTGCCTCCTCCTTCGGTGCTGGCTCCGCCGGAGCTACCGGTACGACGGTCGCCTTGACCACCTTGCCTCGCTGCTTGCGTCGCTTCTTCTTTTTCTTTTCGTCTTCCTGGGCCACCGTCGGCTCGGCGACGGCCGGCTCGGGGAGCGCCACGAAGCACAAGTAGAGCCCCAGTGCCGCTGCGATGGCGGATCTGCGGAGACTGAGCGAAAGGGCTGCGGAGGTCGATTGTGCGCTCATGATGGCCAGTCCTCGGGTGTCCGGCATCGTCGCTGGGGCTGCGACGCGCCGTGAGCCCGCAATTTCCGGGGGCTCTGAGAGTGAAGTTCTGGAATGCTAGCAGTCGTCTTCAACGTTGTTGAACTCGACGTTCAAAGGCATCTATTCCGGCGGACAGACTCGGCATCTGCCGAGGCGCCGTAGGTCGTTTGCAGCTCACGACTTGTCGATCGTCCAGCGGGTTGGAAGAATCGCGGGACGACCCCCACCTCGGCGCTGCTCTGCGCCGAGCCGACCCGGACCCTCCTCGAAAATCATGAGACCCATGCTCCCTCGCGGGCCGCGCCCGACGACCCTCGCTCTCTTCGCACTGTGCGCCGTGGTGGCGCAGATCGCCGGCGGCGAGGAGCCCGTCTTTCTCGAGTCGGCAGAGCGTCTCGGAATCGATTTCGAGCACTTCAACGGGATGGTCGGCAAGCTCTACTTCCCCGAGATGGCGGGTGGCGGCGTCGCGCTCTTCGACTTCGACGGCGACGGTGATCTCGACGTCTATCTGGGGCAGGGCAACCTCTTCGGGAGCGACGCGGCCGATGCGGCCGTACTACCGTCGAAGTACCCGCTGCCGACGACCGACCGTCTCTACCGCAACGACCTGAGCTCGGGGGAGCCTTCGACGCTGTCGTTCACCGACGCGACCGAAGCGGCGGGACTCGCGGCCCAGGGCTACAACATGGGTGCGATCGCCGGCGATCTCGACGACGACGGCGACGTCGACCTCTACGTCACCAACATCGGTCAGAACCACCTACTGCGCAACGACGGCGGCAGGTTCACCGACGTCACGGCGGAGGCGAAAGCCGGAGACGAGCGTTGGACCGTGGCCGCGAGCCTCATCGACTTCGATCGCGACGGCCGGCTCGATCTTTTCCTCGGCAACTACGTCGAGTTCCGCATGGCTTTGCACAAGGACTGCACCAGCTCGACCGGCGCCGTCGACTACTGCGGACCGCTCTCGTACGCCGCGCAGGGGAACCGCCTGTTGCGCAACCTCGGTGAAATGAGATTCGAGTCGGTGACGGCCAAGGCGCTCTCGGGCAACCCGGCGGCGACGACGCTGGGGACCGTCGTCGGCGACTTCGACTCCAACGGGTGGCCCGATCTCTACGTCGCCAACGATCAGGTTCCGAACCACCTCTGGATGAACCAGGGCGACGGCACCTTCCTCGAGGACGCGCTCTTTGCCGGCGCCGCTGTCGACAGTCAGGGCCAGCCGCAGGCCAGCATGGGCGTCGTGGCTGGAGATCTCGACGGCGACGGTCACGAAGATCTGTTCATGACGCATCTGCGCATGGAGATGAACATGATCTACATCAACGACGGCAGCGGCCTCTTCACAGACAAGGCGCTGCCTTCGGGCCTTGGGCGCTCGAGTTTTCCATTCACCGGGTTCGGGGCGGCACTCTTCGACTACGACAACGACGGCGTCCTCGACCTCTACGTTTCGAACGGCGCGGTCAAGCGGAATCCGGAGCAGGTGCGGCTCGGTCGCCCGCTGGCGCTCGAGCAGACGAACCAGCTCTTTCGCGGAAGCGGCGGCGGCAGCTTCACCGAGATCGAAGGCGAGGCGCGAATCGACGCGGTGTACTCCGAGGTCAGTCGTGGCGTCGCCGTAGGGGATCTCGACAACGACGGTGACTCCGATCTCGTCGTCACCAACAACGGCGGCAAGGTCCGCGTGCTGCTGAACCAGGTCGGCTCCAAGTCGCGTTGGTTGGGGGTCCGGCTCACTCTGCCGGGCTCCGGTCGAGACGCTCTCGGCGCCCGCGTTTCTCTGGCGCGGGAAGGCTTGCCGACGCTGCACCGTCGCGTGCGCACCGACGGCAGCTACGTCTCGTCGCACGATCCCAGAGTTCTCTTCGGTCTGGGCGACAGTGAGCCGAAGTCACTCGAGGTGATCTGGCCGGACGGCAGCGCCGAGGTCTTCGGCGCCGATCGGCTGCCGGTGGGTCAGTACGTGACGTTGGTACAAGGGTCGGGTACGGCGAAATGAGGTTGCGCGCGCTCGTTCCGGCGCTCGCTGCCTTCAGCGTCGCCGTCTCTGCCGGACTGAGCGCTCAGGACGAGCCGCTGGTGGCACTGCCTCTGCCGAGCATGGAGGGGCAGCTGGATCGCGTCCGTGACCAGCTTGCCGAAGCGCGCGCAGAGCTCGATGGCTCGCTGGCGAACCCGCAGTCCAGCGCCCGGGAGAGAGCGGGCTTCTACGGACACCTTGGGCGCCTCTACTTTCTCTACGACTTCTCGAACCTGGCGCCGATCGCGCTGCGCAACGCGGCCCAGCTCGATCCGGACAACGTCGAATGGCGCTACCTGCTGGCCGCCCACCAGACCTTCGAAGGTGAGGTGGCGGAGGTCGAGGCGCTGCTCGAGAGACTCGTCGTCGAGCGCCCTCGCGACATCGCCGTGCGGGTTCGCTACGGCGATCTGCTGCAGGAAAGCGGCCGCTTCGACGAGGCGAGGGAGCAGTACGAAGCAGCGGTGGCCCAGACGCCAACGACTGCCGCGGCGATTGCCGGCATCGCTCGCCTCGACCGCGAGGCCGGACGCCACGAGGACGCGATCCGAGGCTTCGAGCGTGCGATCGAGCTCCAGCCGTCGGCCGACAGCCTCTACCATCCAATGGCGCTGTCCCACCGGGCGCTCGGCAACGTCGACGAGGCGCGCCGACTCGTGCAGCTCAACAAGCACGGCCGCGTGGCCTTCCCCGATCCCCTTCTCGAAGCACTTGCGGATCTCAATCTCAGCGTCGAAGGCCTCTTCCACGAGGCCGCATCGGCAATGCGCCGCGGAGAGATGGAGCGTGCCGCGGGTCTCTATCGCCAGTATCTCGAGGGGTCGCCCGAGGACCGCGTCGGCCATCACAATCTCGGCGTCTCGCTCCTCGCTTCCGGCGATTGGGAAGGAGGCAAGGCAGCGCTGCGCCGCGCCATCGAGATCGATCCGGACTACCGCGGCGGTCACTTCTCTCTGGGCTCGGCCCTCGCCGAAGAGGGAGATCTCGAAGGCGCCTTCGTTCACTACGAGCGTGCTCACGAGATCGACCCGTACGACGTCGGCATTCACACCGAGTGGGCCGTACTCCTGGCGAAGCGCGGCGAGCCGGAGCGAGCTCTCCGGGAGCTCGAGTCGCTTCTCGAGCGCGGTGTCGAGGAGCTGTTCGTGCTGCTCAAGCGCGCTTCGGTTCTGTCTCTTCTGGGGCGCTCCCGCGAGGCTCTCGAGGCGGCCGAGGCGCTCATTGCAATCAACGGTGTCGGTCCCAAGACGGCCGCGGAGGCTCACTACGTCGCCGCCGGGGTGCATTCGCGCAGCGGCCGGCTCGAAGAGGCGCTGGCTTCGTCGCGACTCGCGGTCGAGCTCGACGACAAGGCCGGCGAGTACAAGGCGTCACTCGCCCGCATGCTCGGGCAGGCGGGCCAGTTCTCGGAGGCCGCCGACATGCTGGCCGAAGCTCTGGAGCTGCCGCAGCAGGTACCGCTCGAGGAGCTGCGCTTCGCTCGTGCGACGGCGCTGATCCTCAGTGAACGCTATCTGGAGGCCCGCGACGTGCTCGAAGGGGCGCGTACGGGGGGGCTTCAGTTCGAGCACGCACTCGCGCGGCTCCTGGCGACCTGCCCGGAGGACTCCGTGCGCAACGGTTCTCGAGCTCTCGAGCTCGCTCAGAAGGTAATGCAGGCGAGGTTGACCCTCCAGCACGCGGAGACCATGGCCATGGCTCTGGCGGAGGTCGGGCGCTTCGAGGACGCCGTCGGACTGCAGCAGCAACTGATCGGTCAGGCCGAACGCATGGGGCAGGCGAGAGGCAGTGAGCACGCGTACCGACTTCAGGTACTCGACAGCTACCGCAACGCCCGGCCGGTGCGTGCTCCCTGGAGACAGTAGTGCGCCTGACACTGCCACTGGCGGCGCTGCTCGCCCTGCCGGCGACGGCCGTCGCGTCGGAAGCGGCCTTTCGCGAGGTCTCCTCGGAGTGGCAGCTCGAGTTCGTGCACCGGCACGGCGGCTCGGGTCAGCGCTACATGATGGAGACCGTGGTGGGTGGCGTCGTGCTCTTCGACTTCGACGGGGACGGCGACAACGACGTCCTGTTCGTCGACGGCGGCGAGCTGCCCGGCTACGTCGGCGAGACCCCGCGCTCCCGGCTCTTCCGCAACGACGGCGGACGCTTCGTCGATTGGACGGGGCGTTCCGGGATCGATTTCTCGGGCTACGGCTGTGGCGCCGCCGCGGCCGACGTCGACAACGACGGCGACGTCGACCTCTACCTCACGGCCTACCGTGGCGACGCCCTCTTTCTCAATCGCGGTGACGGGCGATTCGAGCGCGCCGCAGCCGAGGGACTGCCCCAGCGTTGGACGACCTCCGCGGCCTTCAGCGATGCGGACGGCGACGGCAACCTCGATCTGTACGTCGCAGGCTACGTCGAGCACGACATCGAAGAACGCAGATTCTGCGGCGATGCCGAGGGCGGTACGCGCGGCTACTGCCACCCCGACGTCTACCGGGGGACCTCGGACGTCTTCCTCCGCGGTGACGGGCGCGGTGGCTTCGTCGACGCATCCGAGGCGGCGGGGATCGCGGGTCCCCAGGAGGCGGGCCTTGGCGTGCTCTTCGTCGATCTCGACGACGACGGCGATCCAGACGTCTACGTCGCCAACGACCTCGATCCCAACCTGCTCTTTCTCAACCTGGGCGAAGGCGTCTTCGAAGACGCCTCGCTCCTGTCGGGAACGGCGCTCGGCGACCGCGGCAAGGCGGAGGCCGGCATGGGAGTGATCGGGGCCGACTTCGACGGTGACCTGACGCACGACGTCTTCGTCACGAACTTTGCTCTGGAGACCAACGCCCTCTATCGAAATCTGGGGGATGGACTGTTCACCGATGCGCGTTTTCAGTCGAAGCTCGCGGAGCCGTCCCATCGCATGCTCGGCTTTGGCGCCGCCGCGGTCGACATCGAGCACGACGGCGACCTCGACGTCGTCGTCGGCAACGGCCACACGATCGACAACCTCGAGGCTCTCGGCGACACGACGAGCAGCTACGCGATGCCCAACCAGCTCTTCGTGAACGACGGCCGCGGCGTCTTTCGGGAGAATGAAGCCTCGGGTCTGAGCGAGGTGCTTCCCAGTCGAGGGCTCGCTGTGGGCGATCTCGACGGCGACGGCGATCAGGACCTGGTCGTCGTCAACTCGAACGAGCGGGCCGAGGTCTACGAGAACCTCTGGGGCGCCGAGCGCGGCCGGTTCTTCAGAGTGCGCCTCTCGGGCCGTCAGAGCAACGCCCAGGGCGTCGGCGCGCGGCTCACCGCGACCCGGCGAATCGACGGCGCATCGGTTGCGGCGCGAGCTCTGGTCACGACCGGCTCGTCGTACCTGTCACAAAACGAAACCGTCGTGCACTTCGGCCTCGACTCGAGTGAGTCGGTGGCGCTCGAAGTTCGCTGGCCCAGCGGAGTGCTGCAGCGCTTCGTCGACCTGCCGTCGAACGTCACTCTGACGGTCGCGGAGCCGCCGCTCTCGCAATAGCATTCCTCCGGAAGGACATCGACCATGCAGATCAGACCTCTTCAGCTGCTTTCAGACTCGCTCAGGCTTTTCCTGACGCGCTGCGCGCCGGTCGCGCTCGCCGCTTCGACGGCCCTTGCGCAGGAGGCCCCGGCGGGCCCGCCGGCGGTCCTCGTTCCGGCCCTGGAGGCCTTCGATCGCGGCGATCTGGACGAAGCCGTTCGCCTTCTCGAGGAAGTCGTTGCAGGTGCGGACGTGCCGCTGCCGGCTCTGGGCATCCTCGGTGGCCTCTACGTCGAGCGCGGCGAAGGCGACCGAGCTCTGCCGCTTCTGCAGAAGGTGATCGAGGCTGGGCAAGCCAACCCGGCCGTGCTCTTCAACGCCGGACGCGCGGCGCAGCAGTCGGGCAATCCAGAGCTCGGGGCCGAGTACCTCCAGCAGGCGGCTCGCCTGGCGCCGGCGTCGCCCGCGGCGCGTGCCCTCGGCCTGCTGCGGGGGCGGCAGGGTCGAGCCGAGGAGGCCTACGTGATTCTCCGGCCCTGGGTCATCTCCAATCCTGGAGACACCGAGGCGCGTCTCGCTGCAGCGCTCGGCGCCGTCGAGCTGCGTCGCGTCCCGGAAGCGGAGCAGCTGCTCGGAGAGCTGCCGCAGACGGATCCCGGAGTCCAGTTGCTCTGGGGACGCCTGCTCATGCTCAAGGGCGAGCCCTGGGGAGCCGTCGGCTATCTGCAGCCGCTCCTCGAGAGCGCGCCGCCGGCCCTCGCGGCCGACGTGCGGCGGCTGCTTGCGGACGCTTATCTCACGGTCGGCGAGTCGGACCTGGCGATCCAGGCCCTCGAGGGGCAGGAGTCCAAGGACGTTCGCGCCTCGACTCTTCTCAGCCAGGCCTACTTTCGCAACGGCCGGATCGACGATGCGCTCAAAGCCCTGGAAGCGTCAGCGCAGCGCGCACTCGATCCTCAACAACCGATGCCGATCGACGATCGCTCGAAGGCCCTCCTGGCCCACGGCCAGCACCTGATCGCAGCGGCGCGCCACTCCGAGGCTCTGCCGTTCCTCGAAGCGGGCACCGAGATCGACCCGCGAGACAAGCTCGGCTGGCAGGCCCTCGGCCAGGCGCTGGCTGCCGACGGTCGCCGCGACGAGGCGAAGGAAGCGCTGGCGATGTTCACCCAGCTCGACTCCGCCGAGGTCGAGACCTCTCTGAACCAGGCGCAGCGCGATCTCGAAGACCCGACAGGACGCGAGCTGAGAGAGTCGATGCAGCTCCTCGTCAGCGGTAGCCCGGAGCGGGCGCTCGAGCGCCTTCAGCGAGAGGCACAGATCTCGCCCCAGGATCCGCGTCCGCTGCTCTTCCTGAGTCGGGCTTACCTGATGATGGCGCAGCCGGAGAATGCCCTCGCAGCGGCCCGCAACGCCGTGGCGCTGGCTCCAGGCAGTCCGGACGCGCTCTACAGCATCGCCACCGCACAGATGGCGCTGCAGGACTTTGCGGCGGCCGAGAACGGCTTCCGCTCTCTCCTGGAGAGCCACCCGGAGTACACGCCCGCGATGAACGATCTCGCCGTTCTTCTGATCGAAGACGAGCGACCTGAAGAGGCCAAGCCGCTCTTCGAGCGCATCCTGTCGCTCAACCCGGACGACCCGGTGGCCGCCGAGAACCTGAGGAAGCTCTCAGGCTAAGGCGCGGACCCCCGCGCAGGGCTGCGGCGCACGACGATGCGCCGGTCGGCGGGCAGGCCCCGGAAGGTCTGTTTCCGGCCGTCGGACCACGTCAGCTCGACGACGGGCTCGCCGGGGTCTTCGCCCAGGCCGAAAGTGGCGACCGAGTCGCTGTGGGAGAGGTACGAGGTGCCGCTGCGTACCTCGCTGACCTGCGTTCGCGCCGCTGCACCCGCGCCCCCGCGCAACGTGACCCGGGCGCCGACGTCGACCCGGCTTCGCCAGCGCGGCTCGATGGCAATCCAGTGGCCCGTAGCGAGGTTGCGGTAGACCTCGGCGCGAGCGTCGGAATTGTTGATCACCAGATCGAGGTCGCCGTCACCGTCGAGATCCCCCGTGGCCGATCCCCGACTCGACTCGACGACGTCGAGGCCGGAAGTTCCGCTCTCGGTGAACACGCCGTCCCCGCCGTTCAGGAAGAGCTGGTTGGGCTGCTTGAACGTCGTGCCGCGCTCGTAGTCCTCGACGTTGTGAATGATGTGGCCGTTGGCGACGAGTACGTCGTTGTCGCCGTCGAGATCGAAGTCCTCGATGGAGACGCCGAAGCCGACCTTGGGGAGCGACGGCTCGGCGAGCTTGGAGACGAAGCGACGGTCGACGAAGACGCCGGTCCCCGTGTTGCCGTAGACGGCGTTGGTCTGCTGATCGAGGTGTGTCGTGATCAGGTCCATGCGGCCGTCGCCGTCGAGGTCGCCGGCGGCGACTCCCATGCCTGCCTCGGGGGCGCCGTCGTTCGAGAGTGCGGTCCCGAAGAGCAGAGCGAGCTCCTCGAACGAGCCGGCCGGCGAGTTCATGAACTGGTAGTTCGCGGTCATGTCGTTGGCGACGTAGAGGTCGCGCAGGCCGTCGCCGTCGAGGTCGCTGAAGATCACTCCCAGTCCGTTGCCGCTGGCGGAGCCGAAACCCGCCTCCTTCGTGCGATCGCTGAAGTTTCCCTGCCCGTCGTTCGTGAAGAAGACGTCGTCGAGGCCGTCGTAGACGTTGGGGTGGCAGTACGAGCGCAGGCCGCGCTCCTTGATGCCGCAGAGCTTGTTGTTGTCGTAGTCGAAGTCGACGTAGCGGGTGATGTAGAGGTCGAGATCGCCGTCACCGTCGACGTCGTCGAACGCGGCAGAGGTGCCCCAGGACGGCTCGGTCGGCAGGGGCGTCGGTACGAAGGTGCCTTCGGCGGTGCCGAGGAAGAGCTGATCCGGGCCAAAGGTGGTGACCACCAGATCGAGCACGCCGTTACCGTTGACGTCGCCGACCGCCGCTCCCATCGGGTAGCCCTCGATCGAGGGCGTTCCGCGCCAGGGCACGAATCGGCCCGCATCGTTGCGGAAGAGCTGCGACGGAGCTGGAGCGCCTTCGAACTCCGGCGTCGGACCGCTGCTCAGCAGGAGAACGTCGCGGTCCCCGTCACCGTCGAAGTCGAAGACGGCGGCGCCCGAGCCCATCGTCTCGGTCATGTAGAAGGCGCCGGTGCCCCCGTGCTGGTGCACGAAGTCGATTCCCCAGTCGTCGGCCGGCTCGAAGGCGTTCTGCGCGCCGCCGGGCGCGGCGAGGAGCAGCAGGACCAGACGGGGGACCGTAGCGAGGATCCGGACGCCGAAGCTCACATCAGTGACCGCTCGAGCCGGTGTGCCCGAGGTGCGTTCGCTCGACGCGCAACCGTCGCGGTGCTTTGCCCTGCGTAATCTCGTAGAAGGCGTCGAGCTCGAGATTGCGGTAGGTGACCGGCGCGCTGCCGTCGGGCCAGCGGATGACGACGCCGTCGATCTCCGTCGCCCGGGCGAGTCCCATCTCGAGGCGCAGGCTCGAGGCCCCGAAAGAGCTGCCCGAGCCGACGACACGATGCAGCGTGCGCTCGTTGCCGTCGGCGTCGCGTGTCGAGACGGCGACGCGGGCACCGATCGCATCGCGGTTTGCGGTGGTGCCGACGAGATCGAGTGACAGGAATCGCGGCGGATCGTCGCTCTCGGAAAGGGGATTCAGGTAGAGAGCGTTTTCGAAGCTGTCGGCGGGGTAGGCGCCACCCAGCTGCTGAAGTAAGTCCTGATCGCCGTCGTTGTCCAGATCGCCGAATGCGACACCGTGGCCCTTCTGGAGGTGTCCCAGGCCGATGCCGTAGGTCTGGTCGACGAAGCGGTCCTTCCATCCTCGGTAGAAGACGTTCGGCGACATCGCGGTGAAGTCGGGCATGCCTGTGCCGAAATAGAGGTCGTGCTCGCCGTCGTTGTCGAGATCGCCATAGTTCGACCCCATGATGAGCATCGGCGTGGTGAAGCCGACCGAGGCCGAAACGTCGGTGAGCTGCTCGCCGTCGTTGCGCAGGAGCACCGGAGTGCTGACCGGCTGCTCGTTGGCCGGAATGTCGGCGCGGCGATAGTCGAGCCCGAGGTAGTTTGCCGAGATGGCGTCGACCGGCAGGTTGTACGAAGCGACGAAGAGGTCGAGCCAGCCGTCGTTGTTCTGGTCGAAGAACCAGGTTGCGAAGGTGCGGCGATCGCCGAGCCCTGGGCCGGCGAGATGGCTGACGTCGACGAAGCCCTCTTCGCGGTCGTTACGGTAGAGCTGATTCGGCCCCAGGTTCGAGACGTAGAGATCGAGGTCGCCGTCGTTGTCGATGTCGCCCCAGGCGACGCCTTTTCCGAAGGAGCGGCGGTCGAGTCCGACGCTCTTCGAGACGTCGCGAAAGACGCCGCCGTCGTTCTTGAAGAGCTGCAATGGATAGGAACGGTCGACGACGTTGCGATAGGCCGAGGCGTCGATGACGATGTCGACTGCCTCGTTCGCGATCACCAGATCGAGATCGCCATCGAGGTCATAGTCGCCCCAGGCCGCCGCCTGTGTCGGGAAGGCGGGGTAGGCGAGTCCGGCGCGGGCGGCCACATCGACGAACCCGCCTCCGTCCGACAAGTCGTTACGGAGTAATGAGTTGCGGACCTTCCCACGCGGTCCCTGCCAGGCTCCGCGGAGGAGAAGAATGTCTCGGTCGCCGTCGTTGTCGTAGTCCGCCTGCAGCGTATTGAGGCCTCCCAGGATGGCGTCGAGCCCCCAGAGCTCGGAGACGTCCTGAAAGCCCTCGCCGGTGTTGCGGTATGCCTGCATCGGAGTGCACGGATGCCACGATGAGGTGACGATGTCGAGCAGTCCGTCGCCGTCGAAGTCCTCGAGGATCGCGCCTCCTGCGAAGTCTTCGCCGTGAAGACCGAGGTGCCGTCCGACGTTGATCAAGCGAGGGAGCGGCGGCGGGCCTCCGGGAATCGTCTCGTCGGCGAAGGTGCCAGGAGGCAGGCGCAGGTCGGGCGGCACGTCCTGCGGGTAGCTGCCCGTGAGCATGCGCGACAGCACGAACATCCAGTGCGCCGAAATGAAGTCGGGATTGCGCTCGACGACTCTGCGGAACAAGTCGCCGGCCACTCTGCTCTGCTCCGGCTTCGGATGCACGGCGTCCGGGCCAATGGGCAAGATGCAGGCGGCTGGGTTGTGGAAGTCGACGCAGTTGAGGTTCTCGGCCAGCTGGAAGTGCGCGATGCCGCGCAGCATCAGAACCAGCGTGTCGATCTCGCGCGCCTTCGGATCCGAATCGATGACGTCGACCAGGAGTCCGTTGGCCTTCTCGAGCCGGGACAGAGCCGATTCATGACGTCCGAGTCGAACTTCTTCCCAGGCGAGTTTGAGCAGCTCCTGGGCTGTGATGCGGGAGTCTGTCGAGGGCACTTCGAGTCGGCGCTCGATCGCGAGGAGCTCGGATTGTCCGAAGAACTCGCTGTCGCTCGCGAGCTCGCGCTCACAGCGTGCGCTCAGCTCGCGGCGCACGGCCTCGACGGCCGGATCCTTCTCCTGAGCGAAGCCAGCGGCGGTGAGTCCCGCGGAGAGAGTCGCGCAGAGGAGCGCGGTGGCGGAGAAGCGTGGTCGAAACACGACGTCATTCTAGCTCGCGTCGGCGCAGTGCGGAGGTTCGCCGAGAGCGCTGGCAGAACCGGCTGCACCCTACTGACAAGCGTTTCGTCCCAGTTTTTGGTTTGGGCGTCACTTCTGCAGAGTCCCTTGGATCCTTCCGGCGACTCGAGCGTATACACACTCAGAGAACAGGGTCGTCGCCAACCGACGGTCGTCGAGTAGTTTCGACGGCGCCCGCAACGTTCGGAGGTCCTTCAGCGGTTTTTGTCGCCCCTGGCGACGCCCTCTTCTCGCCCTCCGGGGCTGCAACTGGCCTGCTAGGGTCGACCGATGAGCCGAGTCGCTGCCCTGCTGCTGCTTGCACTGACGGCGCCCTCGGCGCAGACTTCCCCCGCCGAGGAACCGGCAGAGGCGGCCCTCGAGAAGGGCGATTTTGCCGAGGCTGAACGGCTCTTCCGTCAGGCATCCCTCACGGACCCCGACGACGCGGAGGCGCTTGTCGGTTGGGCGACTGCACTTCGGGGGCAGGAGCGTCAGTCCGAGGCGCTGCCACGACTTCGATCCGCCGTCGATCGCTGGCTTCGGGCCGATGCCCTGGAACCGGCCGCTGCGACGCTCACTTTCCTCGTCGAGGAGGCACCCGACGACGCAGCACTGCAAGCTCAGCTGGGCGATGTCCTCATCCGTCTCCGTCGTTTTGCAGCGGCACGAGCGCCGCTCGAACGTTCTCTGGCTGCCCGCCCCGATTCCCGCACGGCGCTTCTGCTCGGTTCTGTCGCTTGGGAGAACGGCGACGCCGAACGGGCTGCCGTGCTCTTTCGTCAGGTCGGTGATTCGGCTCCCTCGAACGCCGCACTGGCCGCTGCGGGCTGGACGCAGCTCGGTCGTTTGCAGCTCTGGCGCAGCCGACCGCAGGACGCGCTCGCCGCCTTCGAGCGCGCTCTGGAGCTCGGAGGCGACAGTCTCGAGCTTCGGGTGGAGCTCGCGCGAGCGCTGGCGCAACTCGCCGAGGCCGGTTCGGAGCCGGCCCTGATGGAACGCGCCCTCGGCGCCTACGACGATCTTGTTCGACAGATCCCCGACAGCTCGCAGCTCCACTACCGCGTCGCTCGCCTTCAGGCACGAGCCGGGAATGCGGAGGCGGCTCGAGTAGCGATGGCGCGCTATCGCGATCTCGATCGTCGGGATCGGGAAGCGACGCGCTCTTCCGGGCTGACCGCTGCGCGGGCGGCGGCGGCGCGCCGACATCTGGCTGCGGACGAGCCGGCGCTCGCTCTCGAAGCGCTCGCGGGAGAAGGAGCGGAGCTGGTCGAGCTTCGCGGCCTCGCTCTTCTTCGTCTCGGGCGTTTCGAAGAGGCGCAGAGAGTGCTGGAAGCGGCGCTGCAGTCCGACCCCCATCGCACGGAGCTCCGTGCCCTGCTGGCGCGCGCGATGGCCGGCCGCTGATCGCTACCTAGCGCAGCTCTGGAGCTCCAGGGAACCGCTGGCGCGCAGTGGCGAGCAGTCCCTGCGCAGCGCCCTCGTTGCCGAGGGCGCGGAAGGTCTTTGCCGCCTCCACGAAGGCGGCGGGGCGATCGTTCCTTTCGACCATCCGGCGCAGCGCGTCGACCGCCTTCTGCGGCTCGTTGCGAACGACGTAGAGAACCGCCAAGCGAGAGTAAGGAACGAGCTCTCTCGGCGAAAGCTCGATCTCGGCAAGGAACGCCTGCTCCGCTTCGTCATTGCGTTGAAGGTTGGCGAAAGCGATGCCTTTCTGCAGATAGAGCCCGCGAAGAACCTCTCGATCGGGCCGCTGCCCGAATTCCCGCTCGGCCTCGGCCGCCACCTGCAGCGCATCTGCGAAGCGGCTCTGCAGCACGCGCAGCTCGGTCAGCGTCAGCAGAGGCTCGACGCGCGTGCCGCGCAGTGAGAGAGCCGTCTCGGAGAGGCTCGAGGCCGACTCGAGATCGCCGCGACGCAGAGCGATCTGCGTGAGCAGGTCCCAGGCCGCCTCATTCTGGGTCTTGGCGATCTCGGCGTGCGCCTCGGCCTCTTCCAGCTCGCCCTGACTGAGGTACAGCTCGGCGGCGCTCAGAGCGATGTGTGGTGCCCCTCCAGAGTCCTCCAGCGCCGTCCGCAGCTCGGCGATGGCCTCCGCGATGCGCCCGGAGCGCCGCAGCGCCTTCGCCAGCTGCTCGCGGGCGTAGACCATTCCCGGATCGCCGTCGAGGACTCGTTGATACGCCCTCGCCGCTTCTTCGAACTCGTTGCGTGCATAGAGCCTCGACGCCTGACCGAGTTCCTCGAGCACGTGGACTTTGGCCTTGGGGTCCGCCCCTGTGGGCTTCGCGGAGCCACCGCCGCCGACGTAGCCGAGCGTCAGCAGGCTCGCTCTGACGCTGGGGTCGACCTCCGAGGGCGGCAGCAGCGAACGATCGATCTCTCCGATCGCGCCGCGCAGTCGGCGTGCGACCGCTCTTTCCCGCTGGATGATGTTCTCGGTCTCCGCGGGGTCGTTCAGGAGATCGTAGAGTTCGGGGTCCGGGCCGTCGATGAAGTGGTAGCGGTCTTCGATCATCGAGGCCAGGTCGGACCAGCCGAAGTGGATCTTCGGATAGACGCTCTCGCTGAAGACGAGGCGCTCGCGATCAGCCTCGGTCAATTGCAGCACGCTCTTGCCCTGCAGCCCCGAGGGCGCGTCGACGCCGACCACGTCGAGTACGGTAGGGAGCACGTCGATGATCTGCGCCGGCGCCGTCACCGTTTCTCCCGCGCGCTCGTTGCCGGGCAGCTTGAAGAGCATGGGCACCTGCAGGGTCTCGCGGTAGATGAGCACCTCGTGCTCCATCTCGCCGTGGTCCATGAGGCCTTCGCCATGATCGGAGACGAGCGCGATCAGAGCCTCGTCGTAGAGTTCGAGAGCGCGAAGGCGCTCCCAGAGCCGAGCCAGAATCGCATCGCTGGCTGCGATCTCGCCGTCGTAGGGGTCTTCGTAGCGGCTGGCGAACGGCTCCGGCGGCGTATACGGGCTGTGCGGCTCGTACAGGTGGAGGAAGAGAAAGGGCGTTCCCTGCTGCTGCTCGAGCCAGGACAGCGCTCGATCGAGAGTGTCGTCCCCCGCTCTCTGAAGGCCGCCGAGCTCGATCCCGGTGACCGCCTGGATCTCGTCGTCGTAGCTCTCGAAGCCGCGGGCGATGCCGGTGCTGGCCCGGAGGACGTAGGCGGAGACGGCTGCGCCGGTCGACCAACCCTCGGTGCGGAGGATTTCGGGCAGCGTCGGGATCGAGGCGTCGACCTTGTAGCCGAGGTTGTCTCTGAGGCCGTGTTCGACCGGCAGCCTTCCGGTGAACATCGACGTGTGGGACGGCAGCGTCAGGGGCAGGTGAGCGTAGGCGCGCTCGACCAGGACGGCGTCACGTCGCAGGGCGTCGTACGCCGGCGTCTCGATGCCCTCGTAGCCGTACATCGGCAGGCGATCCGAGCGCAGCGTGTCGACCGAGATCAAGATCACCGGTGCGGGAGCCCCTCGGCGCGCCGTTCGTTCACCGCCGCCCTCGCCGCTGCACGCTGCCGTGCTGAGAAGGAGTAGCCCGATCAAGCCGAGCCGCCGCAGCCTCATGGCAGCCCCCGCAGGCGCGTGCGCGCGGCTGCGATGTCCGGTCCGTAGCGGGCGGGGGGTGCCTCCTGGACGAACAGCTCGAGGGCGCGCCGTGCTCGAGGATCGCGGAGCTCTGCCGCGACGACTCCGAGGTTGAAGAGCACGTCGAAGTCCGGGGCGTTTTGAAACGATCGCTCCCAGCAGTCGAGTGCTTCCGGCTTGCGATTCAGGTTGTAGAGAGCCATACCGCGATAGTTCCACGCGAGAGCCAGGGAGTCGTCGACGGCGAGCGCGCGATCCGATTGGGCGAGAGCCTTGGCCCAGTCGGCGCCGCGTACGGCGATCAGCGCCAGCGTCTCGTGCGCCGTCGCGTTGCGCTCGTCGAGGGTGAAGACGCGCTCGAGCACCTCGCGTGCTGCGTTCTGATCCCCGGCCTCCGACAGCACCAGTCCCAGAGCGTTGAGGTCTTTCGGATCGTCTGATTCGCGCAGGCTCGACAGGAGCCGCACGGCGTCTGGAGCCCGGCCGATCTCGGCCAGCGTCAGGCCGAGCTGCCGCACGAGCTTGGGCTGGCGAACGCCGTTTCGGTAGGCGGTCATCATCGTGCGAAAGGCCTCCTCGACGCGGTTCTGGTCGAGAAGCACCTGCGCCAGGTGGTAGTGGCCGTCGGCCATCTTCGGCTGCTTCAGCACGAGCTCGCGCGCGAGACGCTCCGCCGTCCCGAGATCGCCGCTGCGGTACGTGGCCATGAAGCGGTGCATCAGCTCGTCGATGGCGACCAGATTCTTGGGGTCGTCGGCCGGACCGTAGTCTCGCGGTGATCGCGTCGGACCGGTGCCGCTGCCTCCGAGATAGCCGAGTGCTGCCAGCTTGCGTTGCTCGCTCTCGCTGAGCGCGGCCCGGTCCGGGGGCCACTCGGATTCGGAGGGCAGCTCGCGGACGCGCTGCGCGTGATCGTCGCCACGGCGAGCAACGAGGTTCTCGATCTCGCTCGGGTCTTCGATGAGGTCGTAGAGCTCGGGCAGAGGCAGGTCGATCGCCTTGATCTGCCCGTCGAGCAGGCCGCGAAGGGGAGCCCAGTCCCGGTCGAGGTGCGCGCCCAGCGCTTCGAAGTAGAGCGAACGGGGACCTTCCGGTGCGTCGAGCAGCGAGCGCCCGGGCAGGCCGCCCGGCGCCTCGACGCCGGCCGCAGCAGCGAGCGTCGGGAGAATGTCGATGTGTCCGGCGACCGCTCGGCTGCGCCCCGCAGGGATACCGTCGCCCCAGATCACCAGCGGCACACGCAGCGTGGCGTCATAAGCAAAGAGCCCGTGTGTCTGCTCGCCGTGCTCGCCGAGTGACTCGCCGTGGTCGGACGTCAGCGCCACGACCGTCGTTTGGGGGTCCAGGCCCTCGAGAAAGGGCGTCAGGAAGGCGTCGAGAGCGGCGACTTCGCCGAGGTAGGGCTCGGAGGCAAAGCGCTCACGCCAGGGGGAGGGCGCTCTGTACGGCGCATGCGGATCGAAGAGATGGAGCCAGAGGAAGCGGCGCTCACCTTCGTGCGCCGCCCACCACTCCTCAGCGAGCTCGACCGACTCGGTGCCCGGTCGCTCCGGAAGCAGGAAGTCCCTTTCAGCTCCTTCCGGTACTCGATCGTCGTAGCTGTCAAAGCCTCGGTTCAGGCCGTAGCGTGCGTCGAGCGGGAACGCGCTGACCACCGCGCCCGTGGCGAACCCGGCGTCCTGGAGCAGTGTGGCCAAGGTCGTCTCGCCCTCGCGCAGCGCGAAGCCCGCATTGTCGCGAACCCCGTGCTGGTAGGGCAGGCGCCCGGTGAGGATGTTCGCGTGCGAGGGCAGGGTCATCACGTTGTGGGCCCAGGCTCTTTCGAACACGGTGCCCCTGGCCGCCCAACGATCGAGGCCGGGCGTGATGTCTCTACGCTCGCCGAGAAAGCCGACGGCGTCCCATCGCAGAGTATCGAGCGTGACGAGGACGACGTCGCGCGCCGGCTCCACGGTGCCGGCGGCCGACGTCGTCTGTGACGCCTCGGAAAGGACTTCGGAGGCGGTCGGCGCAGCGCACCCGGCGACTCCCAGCAGGAGAGCGAGGGCGGCGCACTGCTTGATCGGGGCACCCCAGTGGCGCGCCCGACTCACTGGCTGCTGAGGTACTCGAGGAACTGCTTGGCCTCGCCCGCGTTGGCGTGATCCGGAGCGAGATCGAGCATCTTCTGGAAGTCGGCCTTGGCCGGATCGAGCAGGCCCTTACCCATGTTCACGAGGCCGCGGTAGTAGTAGGCGTCGGCGTTGTCCGGGTAGTCGGCGACGATCGCGTCGAAGTCCGCGAGAGCGCCGTCGAGGTCGTTGCCGTTGTACTTCTGAATGCCCTGGTTGAGGAGCGCGTTCGGATCGACCTTGGCGCCTTCGGGCAGTTTGGCGATGTAGGCGTTGGCCTCTTCCTGCCGACCCTCGTTGACCAGGATGCTGGAGATCAGCTTGAGCGATTCCGGGTCTTCCGGTGCGATCGCGAGGCCCTTTTCGAGAGTGCTGATGGCGTCTGCGGTGTTGCCGTCCTGAAAGTGGCTCTTGGCGATGCTCAGCAGGATCTGGGGGTGCCGCGCCGCATCGAGAGATTCCATCGCCTCGGCCATCGCCGCGCGCGCTTCCGCTCCCTTGCCCTCGGAAAGCAGGGAGCCGGCGCGCGTCAGCGCGTCGGAAGCGGCTGACGCCGCTGCGTTCGCGGCAGCGACGGCGGGGTCCTCGGCAGCCGCCGCGGCGCCCGCTAGGTCGAGCTGGGTGCGCACGAGGTCGTTGGTGCCTGCCTCGGTCACGGGCATGGTGCCTTCGGAGACGTCGTAGCCAGGGTGCTCGATCGTGACGTTCCAGGGACCACCCGTGAGTCCGAGGAAGCTCCAGCGCCCCTTCTTGTTCGTCGTCAAGGCGTCGGGGCCGGGGCCGTCGGCGTCGCCTCGGCGCAGAGTGACGGTGGCACCGACGACGGGCTGGCCGTTCTCGTCGGTCACGAGGCCCTGGACGCGGGCGCGACCCTTCCAGTCTTGGGCGGAAGCGGCGGTGGCCAGAGCCAGTCCGGTGAGGAGGAAGAAGCAGGAAAGCAGGGTGAGACGGCGCGCGTCGCGGGAGTCGAGAAGCATCTGGGGTTCTCCTGGATAAGAAGCTGAGTTGCTCAACGGGGGGAGAGGCCGTCCCGGAGCGAGAATACAGCTGTTTAGAGTACGAAAACTCTAGCAGGGAAAGAGGAACCGGGGGAGGCCTCGACCCGAGTGTTCTGTGCTGGAGAGTCTGCTGGCTTTCGACCGTCGATGCGTCTTTCCGCTGCGTTGCAATGGCTCCCGCGATCCAGATACGGCTTCGCCGCCGTAGCTCTCCGCGCAGGTCAGACACTCTCGTCAACCCGCCGGGACGCCGGTCGATTCCGAACGTGACGTCGCGGGCGCTGCAGTGGCGCGTTTGCGCGACTCTTCCAGGCAAGAAAAAAGGCCGGGGGAGAACCCCCGGCCTTCTGTTCTCGACCCTCGGGCTAGGCCCGAGGGGAAGAGAGCAACGACTTACTTCCAGCCGAGGCGCACACCGAGGCGGTAGATGCGCGGGCTGATGTTGTCGTTGAGGAAGCCAACGTTGGAGGTGTTCGCCTCGCGGACGCGAGAGAGCTCCGTACCTTCGTTGGTGATGTTGAAGGCATCGATGCCGAACGTGAAGTTCACCGCGCTGGTCAGCGCGAATTCCTTCTCGAGGCGGAGATCGATGGTCGTGACATCGTCGAGACGGAAGTCGTCGAAGTCGCCAACGATGTTGAGGTCACGGGTCACGCCGTCACCAACGTTGATGGCGTCGATGATGTAGGGCACGGGCGTGCCCTGACGCGACTGGATCGAAGCCGAGAGGTTGAAGCCCCAAGGCTTGTCCGGAGCGACCTGATAGAGGCCGTTCAGGTTGGACGTCCACGTGGACTGGACGAAACGCTCACCCTTACCGGAGCCCGTCGAACGGGTCAGGAAGAGCTGGCCGTCCACATCACCACCGCCCGAAGCGAAGTTCGGATCGGAGTTCTGAAGGTAGTCCTGTCCGATATCCCACTCTGCATCACCGTAGTTGACGTAGCCACGGAGCATCCAGCGGTTGGCGAGACGCTTCGTGAAGGTCAGGGCGATGCCTTCGTAGCGGCGAGCACGGTCGCCGTTGAGGAGCAACGAGCCACCCGTGAGGGCCGAAGCCGGCAGGTCACGAGAGAACACGGCCACGTTCGGATCGAGGCCGATGCCCGTGCCGCGAACGCGATCACACACGTCAGCAGCGCCAGAACTGATGCCGCAGAAGCCGCCCAGCGCGGTGAAGTCGTTGATGTTCAACGTGCGGACACCGGTGCCGTCGTTGACGAACGAGCGAGTCTCGAGGATGTCGTCGACCTCACGCAGGGTGACGGTCGCGCCGATCACGAACTCGGGGAGGAGTGCGTGCTCGACGTTGAGAACGAGCTCAGACGTGATCGGGGCGTCGAGGCCCGGATCGGTCACGTTCGGGCTGACCAGCGCACCCGGGTTGTCCGGATCGAATCCGTTCGGGAACGAGAAGGTCAGGTCCGAACCGTCGCCCTGGTAGGGGCCGTTCAGGAACGTCGGAGTGGTGAAGTAAGCGTAAGCCTCACCAGCGGGGTTGGTGCGGTTGACCGTACCGACGCCCAGCTGATCCGCAAACTGCGCGAAGCTGGCGCGGATGAGGGTGTCACGCTCGTTGCCCAGCGCGTAGGTGACACCGAGACGCGGGGTGATCGAAGTCCAGTCGAATTCCGCGCCCTGGCCCCCGAAGTCCAACGCCGGGAGGACGTCGGGACGCAGCGGGTTGCCCGGGACACTGGCGGCCTCGTTCACACCACTCTGGTCGTCGAAACGAAGACCGAGGTTGAGGGTGAACTTGCCGAGGCTGATGGTGTCCTGAGCCCAGAAGGAGGCGTACTCCATCGTCACCGGAGTGGAGACACCGCGCTTCGCCGAAACGAAGGTGGTGGAGCCACTGTTGAAGGTGAAGAGGTTACGGCCCGGCCAGATGAAGTCCGAGCTCGCCTCGTAGGTGCGGAAGCGACCGCCGACCTTCAGCTCGTGTGCTGCATTGCCCGTGTTGAAGAAGTACGAAGCGTCGAGCTTGAACTCATCGTTGGGGCCGGTGGCAGCACCGGTGAGGAAGTTGTCGTTCCAGACGCCGTCGTTACCGCGCCATGCCTCAGGGGCCTCCGTACCGACGCCGCCCTGTGCGGCCAGCTGGAAGCCGAAGTCGCCGAGGGAGTAGGTGCCGGTGAGGAAGAGGTTGGACGAGAACACGTGGGTGTCCTCGAAGCGGTAGATGGCGGAAGGACCACGCTGGTTCCAGGTGGTTTCCGGCGGACGCGTCAGACCGGCGTTACGGCCGAACTTCAGCTTGTCACCGTTGTTCCAGGAGCCGACGAACGAGTTCGCCTGAGAGAACTGAGCGTTCGTCTTGAGCGACTGGTTCTCGAGGATGGTGTCATCCGCGGCGCCGTTGGCAGCGTTCTGCTGGACGTCGTTCTGACCCCAGGAGCCCCACAGCCAGAACTTGTCGCGGATCACCGCGCCACCGGCCTCGAAGCCCATGTCCTCGATCTCGCGGATCTGAGCGCCGACGTAGGTCTGGCCACAGTTCGGGTTCGTGTCGCCCGGGAGGCACTGCAGGTTACCGTTGTTGGCGAGGTTGTTGCCCAGGTCAGCGTTGTCGACGTTCGGCTGGGACTGCTTGAGTCCGCCACCGAAGTAGCCACCGGACTTGGTGTTGTAGAAGCGAGCCGAACCGCGGAACTCGTTGGAGCCGCGCTTGGTCACGAGGTTGACGGAGACGCCGGCCGTGTTCTTGGTGACGTCGGT
>JBCCLJ010000015.1:0-57288 GCA_039026915.1 Acidobacteriota bacterium | reverse complement strand
GCGGAACGGCCGGCTCGGTCGCCTGTGAGCAGCGATCGCTGCCGTCCGATCGGAACTCCGGCTGGCTGGAGGTCTCGCCGAGCCCTCGCGGTTTTCCTGCGGTGGGTGCCCACTTTCCAGAGGGGCTCGATCCCGCGTGGCGTTTGCCGGCCGACGTCCGTGCCCGTCATCCAGAACTCGCCCTGACCGGTCGATGGGTGAGCGACGACGACGCGGAGTCGGCTCCCTTCAGCATCCCCGGCTAGCGGGCCGCGCCAACGGCGCGCGGCTAGAAGAGATCGCTGTCGCCGTAGGCGTAGTAGAGATCGTCCTTCAGGCCGCGGATGAGTTCCGTGCGCGGCGTGTTGAAGGGAACCGCGACGAGTCCGAGCTCCTGCGGTTCGTCGGCTTCGACGAAACCGAGTTTCTGCAGCGCTCGGTGCCACCAGTCCGGCCGATCGGGGAACCAGCCGACGATGCGCTCGATCGGTCCCTGGGCTTCGAAGGACTCGAGCGCCGCGTGGAGAAGGGCGGAGGCATCGCGGGCTGCTGGTGGATCGAAGAGCGCGTCACCCCAGACGAGCGTCGCGTCCCGACGACAGAAGACGCCCCACCCCGAAATGCGTCTGCGTCGTAGCGCGAACCAACGGTAGTCGAGGTCCGGCCGCCCGGCGTAGCGCCACGACAGGTAGCGTGCGTCGCGCTGGAGAAGAGCTCCATAGTGGGAGCGCACGCGATGAAAGAACTCGTCGTAGGCAGCGTCGAAGTGCTGCTCGCGTCGCGCCCTCGGAGCGAGGAAGCGTCGACGGGCGTCGACGCCGTCGCGTTGGGCGACGCGGAAGCGGACATTCTCGATCTCCTCGGCGCCGACGAAACGGGTGGAGAACTTGCGGATGTTGCCGGTGTTGAAGCCGAAGTTGAAGTCGACCCGGTCTCGGCAGAACGCTGCATAGAAGTGCTGCGCCGTGCTGGCCAGCAGTGAGCCGTGGCCGCGACCGACCGCGCGAACGGACGGTGCGGTCATCGTGTCGCCGACTTGATGCACGATGCGGGCGTTCGCTTCGCCGCGTGGGAGAAAGGGCACGGGGTAGGCGCAGTACTGCCCGACGAGTTCGTCGTCGGGACCTCGGACGACACTGATGCGGGACGCGCCGTAGGGGCAATCGACGTACTTCCAGCGCCAGTGCTCGACGGAGCGGTCGACGTGAAAGGCCGAGCGGAACAGGTCGAGGATCTCGGCTTCGTCGCCGTCCCGATACCTGTGGATGCGGTATTCACCGGCCTTGCCTCGACGCAGCAGACGGCCCTCGTCGAGCTGCACCTCGGGACCGAACCGGTAGCCCGCTTCGAGGAGAGGCAGCAGCTCGTTGCGAGAGGCGTGAACGAACAGGACGGCCAGCTCTCGCCGTGCGGTCGAGAGCAGGCTCTTGGCCCCGGCTTCGCCATCGACGAGCGCCACGGCTTCACGGACAGGGAGTCCCGTCGCGCTGCTTGCAACCTCGAGGCCGCTCTCTGCGACGAGCCGCTCCAGCGGAACGATCCGCTCATCCTCCGCGAAGAGGTAAACGCGTTTGGTTCGGGCGGTCTCGAGCTGCTGCGCGAGGGTCGTCGGTGCTGTAGGAGGTTCAGAAGACGTCATGGGTGGGGGCTTCATCATAAGTGTCCTCGCTGCCGTTCGAGGACGCTGCCATTGGCGAGCCGGCGAAGATAGAGTGCTGGGGAGATGCACCTGAATCCTCCTGGCGAGCCCGGCTCGGTCCATGCCGAACGCGTGCTGGTTCTCGCTCCTCACTACGACGATGAGGTCCTCGGCTGCGGCGTTCTGCTGTCGCTGCTGACTCGCGCGGGCGCCCGCGTCGACGTCGCCTTTCTCACCGACGGTGGTGGGGGCGTCGAAGGCGCTCCGGAAGGGGACTCGCCCGAGTCCTACGCGGCGACGCGTCGAGCCGAGGCGGAGCGTGCCGGGGCGGTGCTCGGACTCGAGAGCCTTCACTTCTTCGACCTGCCCGACGGCCGGCTGGAGTCGGAGAGGGCTGAGTTGGCGAGGCGCTTGGACGAGCTCCTCGTGCCCGAAGTCGATCTCGTGCTCTCGCCGTCGCCGCTGGAAAGTACCCCCGATCATCGCGCCGCCTTCGCTGCGCTGCACGACGTCCTGCATCAGGACCGGGGCACCCTTGCCTCTGGACTCTCCGTGCTCGCCTACGAGATCAACCATCCGCTCTACCCGAACCTCCTGATCGACGCGACGGGTGAGCTCGAGACTCTCGAGACGGCGATGGCCGAGTACGCCAGCCAGCAGTCCCGACACGACTATCTTTCGGCTGCTCTCGGTCTGCGGCACTACCGCACCCACACCCTCGGTCCTGAGATCGAGGCGGCGGAAGGCTACTTCCGGCTCGAGCTCGCCGACTTCCAGACCCGCTCTTACGCCCAGCTGGTGGCCCACATGGGAGGCTTGCCCGAGACGCAGTCGGTTTCGGACGGGCCGCTGGTCTCTGTCGTCGTGCGCACGAAGGATCGGCCGGATCTGCTCGCCGAGGCGCTCGAAAGCGTGGCGGCCAGTTTCTACCGCAATCTCGAAGTGCTCGTCGTGAATGACGGTGGCGCTCCTCCGTCAACCCCCGAGAACTATCCGCTACCGATCGACACGGTCGATCTGCAGCCGGGCCGGGGGCGGGCGGGCGCCGCGCAGGCCGGCGTCGATGCAGCGCGCGGCGAGTACGTGGCCTTTCTCGACGATGACGACCTCGTCTATCCGGAGCACTATGCGACGCTGGTTGCTGCTCTCGGAGCCGGCGTGCGGGTCGTCTACTCGGACGCAGCGGTCGTCGCCTACGAGCTGGGTGACGGATGGCGAGAGGTCTCGAGGCGAATTCCCTACAGCCGAGACCACGATGCAGACCTGTTGCGTCTGGAGAACTACATTCCGCTGCACACTCTGCTGGTCGAACGAGCGCTGTGTAGGGAGGTGGGCGCCTTCGACGATTCGTTCGACAGCTTCGAAGACTGGGACTGGCTGTTGCGCCTCAGCGAGCTCACCGCCTTCCATCACCTGCCGCTCGTGACGTGTGAATACCGTCACTTTCTGGGCAGCGGACACCACGCGCTGGCGGCGGACGTGAAGAGCCATGGTCAGCGAGCTGCCGCGAAAGCGCGGGTGCTCGCCAAGCACGCGGCAAACCTGACCCCGGCGCGCCTGGCGGCCGCCTCGAGCGTTCTGCGCGACGAAGGGGTGCGCGCCCTGGAGGCGCGTGATGCCGCTCGGCGGGACGAGCGCAACGCTCGGCAGGAGCTCGAGCAGCTGAGAGGGCGTTTCGAGCGGATCCATGGGGAAGTCGGCACCCTTCGCCAGGAGCGAGAGCGGTTGCTCGACGAGCTGTCGACATCCCAACAGGAGCTCGCGCGGCTCTTCGCCGAGGAGAAGGTCCTGCGCGCGAGTGCGTCCGAGCTGCAGGAGCACCTGGCACGGACCTACGCCGAGATCGAGCGTCTCGGCGGTCTGATCGATGCGATGGAATCGAGCCGGGCTTTCAAGCTTCAGCAGCTGCTCGGTCGCAAGGGCTGAGGTGTCGTGTGAGCCGGATCGCTCTGGTCAGTAGCGAACCCCTGCGCCCTCGCATGGCGGGCATCGGTATCCGCTACCTCGAGATGGCTCGGCACCTGGGCGGGGAAGGTTTCGAGGTCGTCGCAGTGTCGCCTGCGTCAACCGAGGAGATGTCGGAGGTCCTGGGGAGTGAGGTCGCGGCGACCTCGTTCGAGCGTGGCGCCCTCTCGCATCAGCTCGCCGGCTGTCGGGCGGTCGTGGCACAGGGGCAGCTGGCCAACGACGTCGTGCTCGAGTGTCCCAGCCTGCCGTCCGTCGTCGATCTCTACGACCCCTGGCTGGTCGAGAACCTCCATTACTTCGAGACTCTGGGCCTCGACCCCTACCGCAACGATCACGCCACCTGGATGCTGCAGATGAGTCGGGGCGACTTTTTTCTCTGCTCTTCGGAGGAACAGCGGCTCTACTATCTCGGTCTGCTGACGGCACTCGGACGCGTGCACCCGCAGAGCGTTGCCTCGGATCCGGGAGCGACGGGACTGCTCGGTATCTGTCCCTTCGGTGTGCCGGGGGCGGTACCTGAGCATCGACCCTGGCTCGAGCCTTCCGAGCGTCCTCGCATTCTGTTCGGTGGCCTCTACGACTGGTACGACCCGGAGTGTCTCCTGGAGGCGCTCGACGGCATGCTCGATCTCGACTGGCAGCTTCTCTTCGTGCGCAGCCCGAACGCTGGAGAAACCCCGCAGCGCAAGCTGGCCGAGGTGACCGCCTCGGCGCACCGGCGAGGGTGGGCGAACGACGCAGACGATGCCCGCGTCCGCTTCATCGATTGGGTTCCCTACGAGCGCCGCTACGACCTGCTGCGAGACGTCGATCTGCTGGCGACGACGCACCTGCCGTCTCTCGAGACCGACCTTTCTCTGCGCACGCGTTTCCTCGATGCTCTGGTGGCGGAGGTCCCGGTGCTCACGAGCCAGGGCGGCGCCATGAGTCGTCTGCTCGTCGAGCACGGCGCCGGCTGGGTGGTGCCTCCCGGTGATCCGTCCGAGCTGGCCTCCGCCCTGCGGCAGATTCTGACCTCGGTGGACGAACGGCAGACTCGTGTGGCGGCAGGCAGGACGCTCGCCAGCAAGTTCAGCTGGGCCGCGGCGCTCGAGCCACTCGTGGAGTTCTTGCGCGCTCCACAGGTCGATCCCTGGAAGGAAGACTTCGCCTTTTCGCCCGGCACGCGAGCTCCCGCCGACCGTTGGGAGTTTCGCGCGCGTCGCAAGCTGCGTCGACTCTGGAGTGGCTCGTGAGTTACTTCGTCGACGTCGGCATTCTCAACTGGAACGGCCTGAAGCATCTCAAGCCCTGTCTCGACGCGCTCTCCGAGCAGCGCGACCCCGGAGTCGACTGGCGCATCGTCGTCTTCGACAACGGCTCGACCGACGGCTCGAGGGAGTGGCTGGCTGCGCTCGATCTGCCGCGCCTCGTGGTCGTCGAAAGTGAACGCAATCTCGGTTTCTGCGGTGGCTACAACCGGCTGATCGAAGAGAGTCCGGCCGATGCGATCGCCTTGCTCAACAACGACACACGTCCGCAGCCCGAGTGGCTCGCAGAGCTCGTCGCTGCGCTGCGCTGCGCTCCAGAGGACGTCGCGGCGGTCTCGGGCTTGATCGTCGACTGGGAGGGTGAGCGTCTCGACTTCGCGCGCGGAGCGATGACCTTCGACGGTCATGCCTTCCAGCTCGACTACCACCGTCCTCTCGACGAGGTGACACTGCCGGCCGACGGCGAAGAGCTCCTCTTCGCCTGCGGTGGCAACATGCTCATTCGTCGGCAGAGTTTCCTCGCGGCCGGCGGCTTCGACCCGAGGTATTTTGCCTACCTCGAAGACGTCGACCTCGGGTGGCGCCTCTGGTCGGGTGGCGAGCGGGTGCTGCTGGCGCGCCGCGCGGTCGTTCACCATCGCTCCATGGCGACGAGCGATCTCCTCGGCGTCTACAACCGCGGCTTTCTCTTCGAGAGGAACGCTTTCCTGACGGCGTACAAAAACTACGACGCGGAGCTTTGGCCCCGGCTTCTCCCCGCAGTGATGATGACCCTTCTCGCGCGCACGCAGACCCTGCTCGTGCAGAACAACCCCGGCGGCGAGCTGCTGACGATCGATCCCTACGCCATCCCGTCGTCTGCTCGGGAAGCACAGCCGGCGACTCGGCAGGATGCGCCCGTCGAGAGGCGCCCGGTGCTGCCGCTGCGATTGCTGCGTCGCTGGCGTGAAATGGGGAGTCGACAGTTTGCCCGCCACGTCGTCGATCGCTTCCTGCCTCCTCAGGCGGCGACGACGCTCGACGACCCGCGAACCGTCGCGCAGTTCCGCGCGATCACCTATCTCCTGGGCGATCTCGACGCCTTGGCTTCCGCACGTCGGCAGGTGCAGGCCCGGCGCCGGCGCGACGATCGGGAGCTTTTCGAGCGGTTCCCTCTGCTCGTCGTTCCCACCTACCCGGGAGACGAGAAGCTCTTTGGCTCGGCGGGCTTTTGTGAGTGGTTGCCTGCCGACCTGCCGATTCGCCGTGCGAACCTCGAGGAGATCATGGACGCCTGATGGACTTCTCGATCGTCATCCCGAGCTACAACCGTCGCCAAGTGCTGGCGGAGGTGCTCGAGGCGCTCGAAACGCAGGAGGGCTCCTCGTTCGAGGTCGTCGTCGTCGACGACGGCTCGACCGATGGCACCGCCGAGTTTCTCGACGAGCTGCGAACTCCCCTGGCAGTGCAGATTCTGCATCAGGAGAACGCCGGCCCGGCGGCCGCGCGCAATGCCGGCGTCGCCCTTGCCCGGGGACGTTGGGTGGCCTTTCTGGGGGACGACACCGTCCCGAGAACCGGATGGTTGCAGGGGCATCGCGAGGCCCTGGGGTCGGCGGCGGCCGAGGAGATTCGGGCGCAGGGTGGGGAGGTCGGCGTGATCGGCTACACGTCCTGGCACCCGCGCATGCGGATGACTCCGTTTCTGCGCTACATCAACGAGTTCGGGCTTCAGTTCGGCTACTCGCTCCTGGACGACCCTCTCGACGTCGGCTTCCAGTTCTTCTACACCTCGAACCTCTCGCTGCCGCGCGAACTGTTGCTGGAAAACCCCTTCAATACGTCATTTCCGTATGCAGCCTGGGAAGATATCGAGGTCAGCTACCGGCTCTACGCCAAGGGCTTTCGGCTGCACTACGCGGCCGAGGCGCAGGTTGCACACGATCACCCGACCGATTTGCTGCGCTTCGCCGAACGACAGGAGCGCGCGGGGTACTGTGCCGCGGTCTTCTACCGCCTTCACCCCGAGTTGGGCGGCTTCCTCGGTTTCGGTGAGGGCGGGCCACCGGCCTTGCCCGGCGCCGCCCGTCAACGATGGAGAATGAGGCTGGCCCGAGGTTTGCAAAAACTCCCGGTGAGCCTGCCGCGCCTTTGGGAAGACGTCCTGAGATACCACTACATCGTCGGACTCCATCGCGGCTGGCAGGCCACCCAACCGTAGCGCGTCCTGCGCACGTGACAGGAGGACGGATCATGAGCTATTCCATCTCGCGCCATCGCATCACCTGCTCTGCCCTTGGAGTCGCCTTGGCCGGTGCCGGTCTGCTGACCTTCACTGCACCTGCGGCAGCCCAGTCGGCGCCGCGCGTCCCGCTCACGATGGACGTGGCGACCGCTGCCGTCGCGCAGACGACTGTCTCCCAACGACGCGGCCGGCGCGCGATCCGCGGTGGGCGTGGCTTCCGCGGAGGATTCCGCGGTGGTTTTCGGGTTCGACCGGGTCTGGGCTTCTATTCGGGCTTCCGTGGCTGGGGCGGCTGGGGCTGGGGCCCCGGTTGGGGTTGGGGTCCCGGTTGGGGCGGCTGGGGTTGGGGCCCCGGCTGGGGTGGCGGCGTCGTGGTCGACCCGAACTCGGGTGCCGTCGATCTCGACATCCGTCCCGAGAAGGCCCGGATCTACATCGACGGCGACTACGTCGGCGTCGCGGACAACTATGACGGGTTTCCGCGCTATCTGTGGCTGCGATCGGGCACCTACGAGCTCGTCGCCTACAAAGAGGGCTTCGAGACGCTGAAGCGACGTCTCCGCATCGAGCCTGGCGCGGTCATCGACCTCAACGACCGTATGGTTCCCGGCACCGCCACGACTCCGGAAGAGATCTATGGCGACCGCAGTGCCGAGGCGGCCGAGCCCGCCCAGCCGGTGCGTGAGCAGGCCACTCGTCTGCCGCAGCCGCGTACGAGGGTTCCGGCGCGGGTGCCCCGGCCGCGAGCGCCGGCCGCAGGCGAGTCTCCCGGCGAGCTCGATCGACTGCGCTCTCAAGGCGGCATCGAGGCCGATCAGCGTGGAGAGCCCGGCAAGCTCTCACTGAACATCGAGCCCGCGGACGCCGTGGTCTACCTCGACGGGCGACTGCTCGGCTCGGGAAGTGAGCTGGCTCGCCTGCATTCCGCTCTGCTCGTCGATCCCGGAACGCACAAGCTGGAGGTCACCCGTCCCGGCTACGCGACGCGCGTCCTCGAGATCGAAGTGAGTCCCGGCGAGCGGCTCGACGTCGACGCTCGGCTCGACCAGGAGTAGAGATCTCGGCGCGGGCGAGGTCCTCGCTCGCGCTCGTCTCAGCCTTCGCGCTCCTCGAGTGCCCGCTTCTCCATCTTGAGAAGCCACTCCTTCTTCTTCGTCCCCGCGACGTAGCTTCCGGCTCCACCCTTGCGCGGCACGACGCGGTGGCAGGGGAGAAGGATCGGCAGAGGGTTGCCGACGAGGATGGAGCGCACGAGGCGGTAGGAGTCCGGAGCGCCGACGAACGAGGCGAGCTTCTGGTACGTCCTCGTTTCGCCGTAAGGGATCTCGCTCGTGGCGAGGAGCACCCGCTGGCTGAACTCGTCGAGTCCGCTCGAGGAGAGTTCGAAGTCGAGCTTCAGCTGCAGGCGCGCGCCGGCGAAGTACTCGAGCAGGCGCCCCAGCGCCTCGTCGAGGAACTCCGAGCGGTCGATGTCACCGAGCGGCTGGTAGTGCTTCCGCTCCTTGCGCTCGGGTACGATGACGAACCGGGTGATCGTCTCGCCACGAAAGTCCAGTCCGAGGCTCCCCAAAGGAGACGGCAACAGGACGCGCTGCAGCGGAGGGAGCTCCTCTCCGTCCGTTTCTGCAGTGCCTTCGAGCGTGGCCACTTCGTCCGACATTCGCGCGGAGGGTAACACGGCTTCCGCAGCCGCGGGGCCGAGCCATTCTGTATTTTCTCAGATTTCTAGAGAATGTCTTTGCGCCTGCCGCGGATCGGGACGTCTCGTTCCTTCCAGCGGGCTGTCGCCAGCGCCATCGCGTACTCCAGGGACTCGCCGAAACTTCGGCGTTCGAATTCCCGCTGCGGCACTCGGAGGGTCGTATCCCCTGCCAGAAGCAGCGGTTCGAGACGCAGGGCGTCGCCGTCCCAGCAGATCTCGAGCTCGGTCCCGTCAGGGAGCTGACGCTTCAGCGGCGTCGTCCAACGGTTGCAGGCCACGAGCGAGAGGAGGTCGACGAGATCGAGCCAGCCGTAGTCCGACCGGGCGGTGTCCGCCGTGACGTCCAGCTCGACGAAGAGAGCGTCTTGGAGTTCGTTGAGGCGCTCGAGCTCGTCGCGGACGGCCTCATCTGAAGAGCGACGAAGAGACTCTGTGTAGAGCCGAGACGCGTGCAGTACGACGAGAAGTCCGGCGTGACGGTCCTTGTCGAGCACGCGCTGCACGCTGCGCTGCCAGATCTCCAGTCGAGTGGTCGTCGGCTGCGACAGAAAGTCGTACGGTGCGCCTTGCGCGTCGACGCTGGGGGCCGAGTCGATCTCCTGCCAACCGACGTCGTGCAGGTGTCCCGCGAGGATGAGCGAATCCCGGCGAGGATGGGAGGCGAGTGCCGGCATCAGCTCCAGAATCTGCCCGGCCAATCGGGCGTGATCGTTCTGGGTGATGATCTCGAGCCCTCTTTCTTGCTCTACGACGATCATGGGGTCCATCGTACGATCTCGGCCGCTTCTTGGTCGGCAAGCCCCTGCGACTGCTAGAATTGTGTAGTGGCGATGGCCCTATGTGCGGCGTTTCTGCGTTTGCATAGAAGAGGCCGCGCCGCGTTTCTTTTCAGATCGAATCCTTGGGGACGCTGAGGACACGCGCACACGGCTCGAAGTCGAACGAGCCGCGGCACGCAGCACCACGGGGAATCACCCGATGTACACGGAGGTAAGCCCAACCATGAAGAAGATGATTGAAAAACTGACGATCAGCGCTGTGATCGTGGCCCTGGCGATCGCCCTGGCTGCGCCCGCGGCGGCCCAGGACAAACCTCGAATCGCCGTGATCGAGTTCAAGGCGAAGGCCGACGGCAACTGGTACAGCTGGTGGCGCAACGGCGGTGCAGCTGCAGCACAGGACGTCTTCGTCACCGAGCTGGTCAAGAGTGGCAAGTTCCGCGTCATTGATCGCGAGCGACTCGACGCGATCATGAGGGAAAAGAACCTCGCTCTCTCCGGTGACGTCTCCGCCGATACCGCGGTCCAGGCAGGTCGCCTGCTCGGAGTGAAGTACCTGCTCGCCGGATCGATCACCGAGTACGGCGCCAGCACCGCCTCGGGCGGTGGCCCGGGTGTCGGTGGGTTGCCCTCCGTACGCGTCGGGCGCAAGAAGTTCAGTGCCGCGATGAACGCTCGCCTGATCGACGCCGAGACCGGTGAGATCATCTGGGCCGACGAGGGCCGCAAGAGCACCAAGAGCGTCAAGGTACGCGTCGGTGGCTTCGGCGGTGGAGCCAGCGACGACGCCATGTTCGACCGGGTGCTGAAGCCCGTCGTCCAGGAGCTCGTGGCCAGCCTCAAGGCCTCCTTCTGAGCGAACGCTGGAAAGACGGCGCTCGCAAGAGCGCATCAGAGGCGGCCGATCGGGTTTCTCGATCGGCCGTTTTCGTTCGAGGGTTCGGTGCAGACGGGGGGCGCGCGCCGGCGACTACTTGAGCTGGAAGCGGACGCGCATCGTCGTCCAGGTGCTGACAGCCACTCCATCTCGGCTGCCCGGCTCGAACAGGGCCGCCCTGGCGGCGCGGGCAGCGGCTTCGTCGAAGCCGTAGCCGTGCTTGCCGATGGGACGCACCTGGCTGACGGAGCCGTCGATCTCGACGAACACGCGAAGCTCGACGATGGCCTCCTTGGAGAGACGCTGAGCCACCGGCGGGTAGCGCGGTGATGCCGGCTTGACGAGGTTCGGAGGCACGACGACCGGCTCTACGAAGGTGTCGGTCTCCTGCTCTTCGAGCTTCGCCGTCCGCGTCTCCGCCGGCTCCTGCTCGGGGGCGCTCTCGACGTCCTCGGAGGCCGAAGGCAGATCGGTCTCCGGTGGAGCGCTCTCCTCCGAACTCCGCGGGACCGCGCTCGCGACCCGTGCTTCCTGGATCGGTGCCGGCGGAGAGGACGGTTCACCGAGGCCGGGCTTCGGTTCGGGTCGGGTCTCGGGACGAGCAGTGACCGGGACAGGCCTCGGAGCCGCCGCGCTGCGCGCTGCCGTCTCGCGCGTTTCGTCGAGCTGCTGGCGAAGAAGCTCGATCTCCTTGTCGTACTCGCTGCGCAGGCTCTTCTCGAGGCGCGCTGCTCGTTCCGTGACGAGGCGATCGATCTCCTGCAGTACGGCCTGCTCCTCGGCGGCGGCCTCTGCTGCGAGTGCTGCAGCGGCTTCGGCGTCTTCGCTCTGGACGTCGACCGGCTCAGGCGTGCTCTTGGGGAGGTCCGGCTGCATCGCGGCCAACGACTGCGGCTCTTCGGTCGTGCCCCGCTGCAGCAGATCGGGTCCGTAGAAAGCACCGGCACCGACCGCCGTCGTCACCAGAGCGGCTGCAGCCAGCATCGGTCCGAGACGACGGCCGCTGGAGGAGGCGCTCGCCGCTGCCGGAGCCGGAGCGGACTCCGGCTTGGGCTCCGCGGGCTCGCGCAGGACCTGGTCCAGCACGTCGGAGGTCGCGAGGAGCTCCTGCGAGTCGGTCGGCGTCGGCAGCTCGGGGGCTGGCAGGGGAACGGGCTGGGTCGGAAGCGAACCCGAGTCCGTCAGCAGCAGAGGGCTCTCCGACGTCTGGGTGACCGGCACCGCAGCGGTCTCGGCAGCCACCTGCACCGGAATGGCGACGTCCGATTCGTCGAGGCGCTCTCGGGCCTCCTTCGCAATCTCGTCCTTGAGCAGGTTGTGGAGATAGAAGGCGAGCTGGAAGGTGCTCGGTCCCGACTGGGGGACGATCTCGCCGATCGTGTCGTGCCACTCGACGACGTTCGGAATGCGCTCGCTCGCGGGCCCCAGGCTCTTGCGCACGAGTCCGGCGATCTCGCTCTGCGTCGCTTCGAGCCGCGTCAGCAGCTCGTCCCGGCTCTGCGCATCGGTGGCGCGAGCGTTGGTCATCAGTTCCAGAAGGAGCACTCCCAGAGAGAAGACATCGTCCGCGGAGCTGAGCTCCGTGCCGGCAGCGGCCTCGGGTGCGAGGAAGCGCTGATGCTCGGGATCGATCGAGCCGCCGGAGGCGCCTCGCCTCAGGGCTTCACCGACTTCGAACCCCAGCAGTCGGACCTCACCCTCGGTCGAGATCTGAACGAGCTCGGGCACCAGGAAGCCGTGGTGCACGCCCCGGCCTTTGTAGTCCGATTCGCTTGCGGTTCGAAGACCTTGAGCGAGCCGCTCGAGGATGGCGACGGCCTGCTCCTTGGGCACCGGCTGGCCACGCTTGCGCGCTAGATCCGTGATCGTGCGCAGGTCCTGGCTCGACGAGTACTCGTAGGCCGAGTACGGGACGCCGTCGAGACGTCCGTGGTCGATGCTGGGTGCGATTTGCGGTCCGCGAACGTGGCGCGTCAGGTCGTGACGCTCACGCAGGGCCGATTCGATCGCCTGCTGGGCGATCGCCGTGCCGTTGTAGACCCGGAGGAGAACCACCTGGCCGACGCTGTTGCCCTGAACACGACCGGCGCGAAAGGTCTCGCCGAGCGGATCGTGACCGAGCTTCTTGAAGAGGACGTAGGGGCCGAACTGTTGTTTGATCACTGTCTTGCGCTGGAGTAGGAGAGGACTGACAACAAAAGAAAAATAGCCAAGGTTCTATTCTACTCGATCCTCGAGCCCAAAATCCGGCTTCCGGAGCCAAGGATTGGCGCAAACAGAGCAACCTCTGCGTTCTCAGCGACTTAGAAAAGGCCGTCCGATCTGAACGGATGCCGCTTCGGCTACTTGGTGCCCTTCTTGGCACGCTCTTCGGCCCATTTCTTCGTCCAGAACTCCTTCTGCCAGATGCGCACGTTGCGGTTGTGCTCATCGATGGACTGCGCGAAGACGTGGCTGCCATCGTTGCGGCTGACGAAGAAGAGGTAGGGCGAATCCTCCGGTTGCACGGCGGCGATCAGGCTGCGCAGAGCCGGAGATCCGATCGGGCTCGGGGGTAGTCCCGGCACGAGATAGGTGTTGTACGGGGACTCCATCTTCAGGTCGCGTCGACGAATGTTGCCGTCCCAGGTGCCGGCGATCTTCATCGCGTAGATGATCGTCGGGTCGGCGTAGAGACCCATCCCGATCTCGAGACGGTTGTTGTAGACGGAGCTGATGAGCGCGCGCTCCTCCTGGAGCTTCGCTTCCTTCTCGATGATGCTGGCCAGCGTCACGACCTCCCGCACCTCGCGGACGGCAGCGCCCTGACCGAGCAGCGGCACGACCTCCTCGGTCCAGCGCAAACGAAAAGCCTGGACCATCGCCCGCACGATCTCGTCCTCCGGGGTACCCCGAGGAAACGAGTAGGTGTCGGGGTAGAGATAGCCCTCCAGATTTTCGGCGGCCGGATCGAGGTCGATGATCAGCGCGGGGTCGGTCACGAGCTCTTCGAAGACCTCGAGACGTCCGAAGCCCTGGGCTGCCAGCTGCTCCGCCGTCTCCTGAAAGGTGAGGCCCTCGATGATCGTCACGGGATAGGTGACGACGCTTCCTCGAATGATCTGGTCGAGAACCTGCTTGGTCGTCGACGGGCGTTCGAAGCGGTACTCGCCGGCTTGCAGCGACGGATCCTCCAGGATGTGGATCAGGTAGAGCCGCGCCAGGCGTGCGTCCCGGATCACGCCCTGGCTCTGCAGCGTGCGCAGGATCGCGGTACCGCTCGTTCCCGGGAGGATGTCGACGGTCACGGGCTCGGCCGGGCCCTCCGGATACGGCTCTTCGAGCGACGCCCAGGCTCGGTACCCCGCGAAGCCGAATCCCGCCAGGGCCACGAGGGCGAGCGCCGCAGCAGCGACGAGCCAGCGTCTCATGACGAATCACCCGGCCGCTGTGCTCGCTCGCTCAGAGCTCCCTCCAGCAGCACCTGGGCAGCAACGGCATCGACGCGCGCACGCAAGGCCGCTCCCGAGAGTCCTGCCTCGCGGAGCCTCTCCGTGGCCTCGACAGTGGTCAGCGCCTCGTCGACCAGGGTCACGGGGAGCTCGCAGCGACGGGAGAGCTTGCGGGCGAAGCTGCGAGCGCGCTTCGCGGCCGGGCCGCGACTGCCGTCGACGTTCTTGGGCTCGCCGACGAGGATCTCTCCCGCTCCGTGCTCGGTCGCGATCTCCAGTACCTCTTCGATGACCTGGGCGTCCGAGCGGCGGTCGACCGTCTTCAGCGGAACGCAGTGTTTCTGCTGCTCGTCGGAAAGGGCCAGACCGACACGGCTCTCGCCGAAGTCGACCCCCAGAACCTGCGTTCGATTCGAAGCCTCCGCAGAACTCATGGCACAACTCTCAACGCCTTTGGTGGGCCTGTCAAACGGGCCTGGATGCCGTCGGTCGCTGTGCTACAGTTTCGCGCGTTGCGAAGCCCTGTCACGGCCCCGGCTCTTCCCTGGAGCGCCTTCAAGGCCGTTGGTCAAGGACCTCCAAGACCCGCTCTCCCCAGCACTGTGAGCCGCCCGTGACCGACGTCGTCGTCCTCAGTTCCGTCCGCACGCCGATCGGCGCGTTTCAAGGATCTCTCGCTGCCGCCACGGCCCCGGAGCTCGGCGCGCAGGCGCTCCGCTCCGCGATCGAGCGTGCGGGACTCGCGCCCGCCGACATCGATCAGGTCAACATGGGCTGCGTGCTGCCCGCCGGCATCGGCCAGGCGCCGGCCCGCCAGGCGACACTCGCCGCCGGTTGCCCGCAGTCCACCGGTGCGGTGACCGTCAACAAGGTCTGCGGCTCCGGCATGCGGACCGTGATGATGGCGGCCAACGATCTGCGCTGCGGCGACTTCCAGATCGTCGCCGCGGGCGGTATGGAGAGCATGTCGAATGCTCCCTACCTCATGCCGGAGGCGCGACAAGGCCTGCGTCTCGGCGAGAAGAAGCTGATCGACTCCATCGTTCATGACGGCCTCTGGGACGTGTATGGCGACAAGCACATGGGCAACTGTGCCGAGACCTGCGCCGCTCACTACTCGTTCACCCGCGAGGAGCAGGACGCCTTTGCCGAAGAGAGCTACCGCCGCGCCGTGGCCGCTTCCGAAGCAGGGGAGTTCGCTGGCGAGATCACGCCGGTCGACGTCACCGTGCGGCGCAAGACGCAGACGGTCGAACGCGACGAGGAGCCGTTCCGTTTCGACGCCGACAAAGCGCGTGCACTGCGCGCGGCCTTTCAGAAGGAAGGCACCGTCACGGCCGCCAACGCGAGCTCGCTCAGCGACGGCGCCTCGGCGCTCGTGCTGACGACCGACGCCGTCTGTCGTGAGCGCGGCCTCGCGCCCCAAGCGCGCGTTCTGGCCCACGCCTCCTTCGCACAGGAGCCCGAGTGGTTCACGACGGCCCCGATCGGCGCCGTGAAGCTCGCTCTCGAGCGTGCCGGTCTCCAGGCCTCGGACATCGATCTCTACGAGATCAACGAGGCGTTCTCCGTCGTCGTCCTCGCCTGCATGAAGGAGCTCGGCCTGCACCACGATCAGGTGAACGTGCGCGGCGGCTCCGTCGCTCTCGGGCATCCGATCGGTGCCTCGGGCGCTCGCATCGTGACGACGCTCCTTCACGCGATGGAGGCTCGCGGCGCGCGGCGCGGCTGCGCTGCGATCTGCATTGGCGGCGGCGAAGCGACGGCGATCATTCTCGAACGCTCGGCGGACTGACCGAGTGTTGGCCTGCCCGTCACCCTCACGCCAGAGTCAGGGCCTGCGCCGCGACCTCGGTTGGGGGCTGCTCTTCCTCGTGCTGTTGTTGGCGGTGGCGCCCGGCGCGGCGACGGCTCAGGAGACTCCGGAGCCCCAACCCGAGGAGACTCAGCCCGAAGAGACGCCTTCCGAAGAGGCTCAGGCCGAGGAAGCCACCTCCGAAGCCGCTGCGTCCGAGCCCTCGGATGCGGATCCCGACGCCGAGGAGCAGGAGCCCGAAGAGGAAGACGATCGCTTCTTCATGGAGCGGGGGCTCTCCGAAGAGGACGGCGGCGGCAAGGTCGTCGTTCGCTTCGACGACTTCCGGTCTGCCGAGAACGGCGACGACCTCTTCCTCGGCAACGTCGAGTTCACCTACCAGGACATCAAGGTCACCGCCGATCAGGTCACGCTCAACCGCGAGGAGGAGACCCTGTTCGCGGAGGGCAACGTCGTCTTCGACCAGGGGCCGCGCCGCCTCGTCGGCAAGACGCTTCAGTTCGATCTCGACGAAAAGCTCGGTGAGCTGACCGAGGTCCAGGGTGCGCTGTCGACCGAGTACTTCTTCACCGGAAGTCGCGTCGCGAAGGTCGGCGAGAACACCTACGAGATCGAGGACGGCATCTTCACCTCCTGCGAGGGCTTCCCGCCGGCGTGGAGCTTCCGGGCCAAGCGGATCAAGGTCACCGTCGACGGCTACGCCAAGGCGCGCGGCGCCACGCTCCGCGCCAAGAAGCTGCCGGTGCTCTATTTTCCCTACGTTCTCTGGCCGGCCAAGGCCGACCGCACGTCGGGATTCCTCGTCGCCAAGCCGGGTTACTCGCAGCGGCGTGGTGCATCCCTCGGCCTCGCGTACTACCAGACGCTCGGTCGCAGCGCCGATACGACGATCAACGTCGACGTCTTCGGCGGCGGGGCCAGCGACGCGTCGGCCGACGGGGCGACCTCCGGCAACTTTCTCGGTATCGGCAACGAGTTCCGCTACCGGCCCAGCGAAGGCACTTCGGGACTCTTCGAGGGCTACGCCATTCGCGACCCGGAGCGCGACAACGACTGGCGCTGGCGCATTCGCTACGACCACGAGTCGAAGAACCTGCCGCTCGGTTTTCGCGGGGTCGTCTCGATCGTCGACGTCTCGGACTTCGACTTCTTCCAGGACTTCGAGCGTCGCGCCGATCGCAACAGCCAGCGGCGCATCTACTCGCGCGGCTTCCTCACCAAGAACTGGGGCGCCAATTCGCTCAACGTGCTGTTCGACGATCGAGAGGCGATCGTCGGCTCCGCTGGCGACACCGTGACGCTGCGGCAAGCTCCCGAGATCGAGTACAAGCTGCGCTCGACGCGCCTCGGCAAGACGCCGCTCTATCTGGCGCTGCAGAGCTCGTTCCACTTCCTCGACATGGACCGCTCGGAAGCGCTCGACAACACGTACCAGCGCGCCGACGTCTTCCCCGAGATCACTCTCCCGTGGCGCGCCAAGCCCTGGCTTTCGCTCTCCTTCACCGTGGGCAGCCGCTTCACCTGGTACGGCGACAGTCTGCTGACTGGTGCCGAGCAGGCCGAGACCGACCAGGTTTCTCGTTTCAGCGGCGACAACATCACGCGCTTCGTGCCGACGGCCGCCGCCGAGATCGTCGGCCCGAGCTTCTCGCGCATCTATGAGACCGACGGCAAGAAGTTCTCGAAGTACAAGCACGTGATCGAGCCACGCATCAACTACGGCTTCTTCGACGAGTACGACGATCAGGATCGCATTCCGCTGTTCGACGAGATCGACAATCTGCGCGGCCGCAACGTCACGCGCTTCAGCCTCTTCAACCGGCTCCTCGCCAAGCCCACCGACGAGAGCCAGGGCGGCGCTCGGGAGATCATGCTGCTCCAGGTCTTCCAGGACTACTCTTTTGACGCAGAGACGCCCCTGCAGGCTTCGTCGGACGGCCTTCAGGAGCGCAGCACGGGGCCGCTGACGGCGCTGTACCGCTACAACCCGAGTCGACGCACGAGCGTGCGTACCGAGGTCGCCTACAACACTCTCTTCGGTGAGATCTCGCGAACCGCGCTCTCGACCAGCTTCGACATCGGCAAGAACAGCGCTTTCGGTCTGCGGTGGACGACGCGTACCAACCCGGAGACCGGAGAAACGCGTTCGAATCAGGTGCGCGCCTCCTGGAGCCTGCCGATCATCCCGCGCAGGCTCGACTTCCGCGCCCAGGCCAACTACGACATCGAGCGCAGCATCATGCAGCTGCAGCGCTACCTGCTGAACTTCCGGGGCTCGTGCTACACGATGAGTCTCGAAGTCGCGGACTTCCAGACCGGCAATCGCGAAGACCTCGAGTACCGCTTCCTCCTGACGCTCAAGGGCGTCGGAACGTTCCTCGACATCACCGGCGGCAACTCCGAGAGCCTGTAGTGATCCCGCCTGGGACCTCGTGCGACCGACACCTCGGCGGCAACAGATGAGCCCGCAGGGAGTTCTCGTCCTCGGAGCGGGAGGCATGTTGGGGCAGGCGCTCGTCGGCGAGGCGCAGCGGCGCTCACTGCCCGTCGCGGGCGTGACGCGTCAGCAGGTCGACCTCGTCGACACCGGCTCCGTCGAGACGGCGCTCGACGAGATCGGGCCGGAGGTCGTCGTCAACGGCGCGGCCTTCACCCAGGTGGATCAGTGCGAGGAGGAAGAGGAGCGCGCGACCGAGATCAACGGATACGCCGTGGGCCGTGCGGCGGCCGCCTGTGCCGCTCGCGGAGTGCGCTTCCTCCAGGTGTCGACGGACTACGTCTTCGACGGTTCGGCCACCGAGCCCTATCGGGAGAGCCATCCGACGGCCCCTCTGCAAGCGTACGGGCGCGGCAAGCTCGTCGGCGAAGAGTCGACGCGCACGGCGGGCGGAGCGGTCGTGCGGACGAGCTGGCTCTTCGGCCCGGGCGGGCCGAACTTCGTGCAGACGATGCTCAAGCTCGCGGGCGACCGCACCGTGCTCGACGTCGTCGACGATCAGGTCGGCTGTCCGACCTACACCCCGTTCCTCGCCCAGGGGCTCCTCGACCTCGCCTGGTCCGACCTCTGGGACCTGCCGTCGTCCGAGCGCGTCGTGCACTACTCGAACCCGGAGCCCGTCAGCTGGAACGGCTTCGCTCGCGCCATTTTCGACGAGGCGAAGCTCACGATGGAGGTCCGGCCAGTTCCGACGTCTACCTTCCCGCGCCCGGCCGAGCGTCCGCGCTATAGCGTGCTGTCGACGGAGCGCACTGAGGCGCTGATCGGCGGCGCACTTCCGCCGTGGCGGCAGGGCTTGCGGAGCTATCTGGCCGAAGGAACCCCGTGAGAGTCCTCGTCACGGGTGCCGCCGGGTTCGTCGGACAGCGACTCCTGGCCCGGCTTCAGGAGGCCGGCGACGAAGTCTACGGACTGCGTATGACGTCGGAAGAGCTCGCTGGCAACCTCGCCGGTCAGCTCGTCGGTGATGTCGAGGATCTCGAGTGGCTGCGCGGAGCCCTGCACGACGTTCGGCCTCACGCAGTCATCCACCTGGCGGCGTTGAGCGACGTCGCGGCGTCGTGGAAGCACCTCGACCGCTACTTCTCCGTCAACGTGCTGGGCACGGAGAATCTGCTCGAGGCGGTCCCGGAGACCACCCGGGTGGTCGTCGCTTCCAGTGCCGAGGTCTATGGCAAGGTGCGCCCCGAAGAGCTGCCGGTGGCGGAGGATCGGCCGCTTCGTCCGACGACTCCCTACGCTCTGACGAAGGCCGCTGCCGAACGCCTCGCCGTGCGCCACCGGGCGATCGTCGTGCGCTCCTTCAATCTGGTCGGTCCGGGGCAGGATGCGCGTTTCGCTCTGCCGTCGTTCGCCGAGCAGCTGCGCGGCATCAAGAATGGCGATGCGGCGCCAGTCCTGAAGGTCGGCAATCTGTCGGCGGCGCGGGACTTCGTCCACGTCGACGATGCGGCCGACGCCTATCGGCTGCTGGCGGAGAAGGGGGAGCCAGGCCACTGCTACAACCTCGCCTCCGGTACCGCCGTCGTCCTGCGTGACGCTCTCGATCGCTTGATCGCCACGGCCGGCGTCGACGTCTCCCTCGTGCAGGATCCCGAAAGGCTACGGCCCTCCGACGTGCCGGTCATCGCCGGCGACGCTTCGGCCCTGCGCGAGCTCGGATGGCAGCCGAGACGCGGCCTCGACCAGGCGATCCGCGACCTGTGGCTGTCGCTCGACGATTCCGAGTGAGAGGGTTCGAGCTGTGACTCCTGGCGCGCTCGAGAGCACCGAGCATCGCGGCTTTTACGATCGCCTGCGACGTCGGATGCGTCGCTCCCTGCTCGAGGAGCGTGGCCTCGCCCCGGGGACCGTCGATGCGCTCCTGCTGGCGCCGGACCTCTTCGTGCTGATCGTACGGCTATCGCTCGACGCCCGCGTGCCGGCTGCCGATCGTGCGCTGATCGGTAGCGCTCTTCTGTACTTCGTCGCTCCGTTCGACCTGGTCCCCGAAGCGCTCCTGGGAGCCGGCGGCTTCATCGACGACGTCGTCCTCGCCGCCACCCTTCTGACCCACGCACTGGGTCCCGATCTGGAGCAGGTCGCGGCCGAGCACTGGAGCGGTCGAGAGGCTCTACGCAAGACGCTCGCTCGGCTCATGGCCTCGACGACGAGCCTCCTCGGTCCGGGTCGGTCCCGGCTCCTGCAGGACTGGCTGCAGCGGGAGCGTGAAGCCCCTCAGGCCGCGCCGAGCGACTCCGAGATCTCCTCCGCGTAGGGGCGGGCGAGCGCCACCATCGATTCGACGCGGTCGCTACGGAACTGTGAAGTGGCGCCGCTGACGCCCAGCGCGCCGACGACCTGCGCCGCGGCGTCGCGAATCGGAACGGCGATGCAGCGCACGCCGAGGTTGTTCTCCTCGTCGTCGACGGCGAACCCCTGCTCGCGGACGCGATCGATCTCGGCCAGGAAGTCGGACCGCTCGGTGATCGTCTTGTGGGTGGTGCGCTCGAGTCCGTCGCGGTCGAGAATCGAGGTGAGCTCTTCGAACGCAAGATCCGCGACCAGGACCTTGCCGACGCTCGTCGAGTGCACGGGCAGCTCGCGGCCGACCCAGGTGTTGATCTTGATGAAGCCGGGCTTTTCGGCGCGATCGATGTAGACCGGGCGGCCGTGGTCGAGGATCGCCACGTGGGCGGTCAAGCCCGTTTCTTCGACCAAGCGAGGAAGCACCGCCCGCGACGCGCGCCGCAGCGAGACGCCGCGCATCGCGCTCTGGCCCAGGCCGAGTACCTTGAGCCCGATCTCGTAGCGCTGCCCCCCGGGCTTGCGAAGATAGCCACGCTGCTCGAGCGTTCGCAGCAGATAGCTCGCCGAGCTCTTGGGGATGTCGAGCTGGCGGCTGATCTGCGAGTTGGTCAGTCCGCGTTCGGACTGCGCCACCGCCTCGAGGATGCTGAGCGCTCGGTCCACGGCCGTATTCGTCGTCATGTTCGGCATTTTGAACATCAATTCGATATTTGGCAACGATTCACTTGACGCTGCGCGAGAGTTGTTCGAAAAATCGTCCAGTTGGTGGAACTACCGTTCCATATATTGAACGCCCGAAGAGGAAAGAACAATGAAGAGCGTGGATCAGATGCAGTCGGATTGGGCGAGCGAGCCTCGCTGGGAGGGAATCGAGCGCGGTTATGACGCCCGTGAGGTCGCGCGTCTTCGCGGCTCTCTACAGGTCGAGTACACCCTCGCGCGGCGCGGCGCCGAGCGCTTGTGGGCCGCTCTGCAGCACGACGAGCCGGTCCGTGCCCTCGGTGCCCTGACGGGCAACCAGGCGGTCCAGCAGGTCAAGGCAGGACTTCAGGCGATCTATCTCAGCGGCTGGCAGGTCGCAGGCGATGCCAACGATGCCGGTCAGATGTACCCCGATCAGAGCCTCTACCCGGCGAACAGCGTGCCCAGCGTCGTTCGCAAGATCAACAACGCGCTGCAGCGCGCGGACCAGATTCAGCACATGGAGGGCGTCGGCGACGTCGACTGGTTCGCGCCGATCGTCGCCGATGCGGAGGCTGGATTCGGTGGCCACCTCAACGCTTTCGAGCTGATGAAGGCGATGATCGATGCTGGCGCGGCGGGCGTGCACTTCGAGGATCAGCTCTCGAGCGCCAAGAAGTGCGGGCACATGGGCGGCAAGGTCCTCGTTCCGACGAGTGAGTTCGTGCACAAGCTCGTGGCCGCACGCCTCGCTGCCGACGTCTGCGGCGTGCCGACGATCCTCATCGCGCGCACCGACGCCAACAGCGCCAAGCTCCTGTTGAGCGACATCGACCCGCGCGACCACCGCTTCATGACCGGCGAGCGCACGCACGAAGGCTTCTACCGGATCTCCGGCGGCCTCGATGTCGCCATCGATCGCGGCCTCGCCTATGCGCCGTATGCCGATCTGCTCTGGTGCGAGACCTCCGAGCCCGATCTCGACGAGGCGCGGCGTTTCGCCGAAGCCGTGCACGAGCAGTTCCCGGGCAAGAAGCTCGCCTACAACTGCTCGCCCTCGTTCAACTGGAAGCGCAAGCTCGACGACGCCACGATCGCCACGTTCCAGCGCGAGCTGGGCGCGATGGGCTACAAGTTCCAGTTCGTGACGTTGGCCGGTTTCCATGCGCTCAACCTCTCGATGTTCGATCTGGCGCGCGGCTACAGCGAGCGCCACATGTCGGCGTACGCGGAGCTGCAGGCCGACGAGTTCGACCGTGAGTCCGTCGGTTACCAGGCGACCAAGCACCAGCGCTTCGTCGGCACCGGCTACTTCGACTCCGTGGCCGAGGCGATCTCGGGCGGGCAGTCCTCGGTGACGGCTCTCGCCGGCTCCACCGAAGAAGAGCAGTTCGAGACGGTCTGAGCAGGCTTCCGGCCGCGGGCGGCTTGAGCCGTCAGGCCGTTCGCGGCTCTCGGTCGGCCCCTCAGGGGGCCGGCGCCATCTCCTTGCGCAGCCAGGCCTTGGCCATCGTCCAGTCGCGCTGCACCGTCTTCGTCGACACGTCGAGGAGTGTGGCCGTCTCTTCGACGGAGAGGCCGGCGAAGAACCTGTGCTCGACGACCTGCGCGCCGCGCTCGCTGACAACGCGCAGCCGATCGAGCGCCTCGTCGAGGACGACGATCTCGTCCGCCTGCTCGAAGCCGAGCTCGCGATTGAGATCTTCGAGATTCAGGTGGATGACGTCACCGCCGCGCTTGAGGCGCCCCTTGGAACGGGCCCAGTCGACGAGCACGCGCCGCATCGTGTTCGAGGCGATGCCCAGGAACTGCAGACGGTCCTCGGCGTTGAGCTGTTGCTGCTGCAGAAGTCGCACGTAGGCTTCGTGCACGAGGCCGGAGGCCGACAGAGTGTGATCGGCGCGCTCCATACGCAGCTTGCTCTGCGCCAGCGCCCGCAGCTGCGAATAGAGGAGCGGGAGCAGCTCGTCGAGCGCCTCGCGATCGCCTTCGCGGAGTCGTCTCAAGCCCTCGGTGATCGGCCCCTCGGGGCCTTCGCTGCGGTCGTCGGTCAGGGCTCGGTTCCTTCGTCGCGTTCCAAGTGTTCGGTGACGGCGTCGTCGATCTGCTGCCGCAGCCAGGCAAGTCCGGCATTGTCGGCGAGCTCGACTCTAGCGCGATCCTGAGCGTCGAGGAGAGTGTCGCCGGCGCCCGAACGGCCGAGCCGCGAGCGAATGAGTCCGTCTCTAGCGTCCGCCTGGATCGTCCGCCAGTCGGCTGCGCCGAAGAGCCGTCGGCGCATCGCCGCGCACTCGCTGATCAGCGGCTCCGCTTTCTCGAGCTCTTCGCCGTACAGATGCTGTGTGCCCAAGCTGTAGAGAGAGTTGGCCGTCGCAGGATGATCGGGAGGCAGCACCTGACGTCGAATCTCGAGGGCACGCTTCGTGATCGGCACGGCCTCCGGATCCGAGAGATCGAAGAGCACGGTGCCGAGGCTCGCGAGCGTCGTCGCGTAAGCCGAATGCTCTTTGCCGAAGACGGCCTGCTCCGCTTCGAGCACCTCGCGATAGGCCGCCGCGGCGCCCTCGAGATCTCCGAGATAGCTGATGGTGTAGGCCCGATCGCCGAGCACCTGGGCCGTGACCGGGTGCGCGTCACCGACGGACTGACGCAGGATCGCGAGCGCTTCGTCGAGCAGAGTGAGTCCCTCGTCGTAGCGCGCGTGACGGATCATGTTCCCGGCGCGCGCTGCGATCTGGCGAGCGACGTGGTGGTTGTCTTCGCCGAAGGCGCGGCGCGACGTCTCGACGGCGGAGAAGTAGTACTCGTCTGCCTCGTCGAAGCTGCCGCGGTGCATGGCGAGACTTCCGAAGCGAGCCAGGGCGTCTGCGACGTTGGGGTGGTCCTCACCGTGGAGCAGCCGGTTGAGGTCGAGCGATTCGCGGAAGTAGCGGGCGGCGTCTTCGAAGCGTCCGGCGCTGATCAGCAGGTCCCCGAGGTGTGCCAGGGAGGACGCGACGCCGGGATGCGTATCACCGAACTGAAGGCGCCGAGTCTCGAGTGCCGCTCGGTAGAGCTCCTCGGCGTCTTCGACCCTGTCGAGCCGATTCAGCGTCTCGGCGAGTGCCGTCTGGGTGGTTGCGACGTCTGGGTGATTGCCACCGTACTCCGCGGTCAGGGTGCGCAGTGCCTGGCGCAGAAGCGATTCCGCGGAGTCGAAGTTCGCCAGCGACTTCTCGCAGAGCCCCAGCGAGCGTTGAGCGCGGGCGGTGCGCGGATCCTGCGCGCCGAACCGCAGCCTCTGGATCTCTTCGCCTTCTCGAGCCAGCCGATGCGCCTCTCGCAGCTGGCCCTTCGCCAGCGCCAGACTCGACTGGGCGAGCAGACCGGCGCCCCGATCCGGGTGTGACGAGCTCAGGTGCTCGAGGCGCAGCGTATCGGCCTCGCTGAGCAGCGTCTCGGCTTCGTCGTAGACGGCGAGGCTGGTGTAGACCTCGCCGAGAGCCTGATGGAGCTGCGCCTTCGTTTCCGGAGCCGTCTGGCGGTCGCTGCGCAGTCGTTCGGCGGCGCGATCGAGCACCTGGCGCGCGCTGACGGCCTTGCCGCCGGTCAGCGCCGGATCGGCGTCACGAAAGAGACCGCCCATGAACTCGGCAACCCGCTGCGCCTTCTCCGCCTCGAACCGTGCAGTGTTTCTCTCTTCGGTGATCCGCCAAGCATAGAGGGCGGCGAAGAAGCCCGTCAGGAGCAGAGCTGCGACCCCTGCGGCCACTCCGGCGCGGTGTCGGGCCACGAACTTTCGCAAGACGTAGACCGTCGAAGGCGGCCGCGCTTCGATCGGCAGACCGGCGAGCCAGCGCTCGAGATCCTGCGCCAAGGCACGGGCCGAGCTGTAGCGCTCCTGCGGCGCCTTCGACAGCGCCTTGGCACAGATGAGTCCGAGCTCGGGCGGCAGGTCGCGAGGTAGCGTTGGTAAAGACTCCAGGATCGCCGTCTCGAGCGCGGTGGCGGTATCGGCCTGAAAGGGGCGCTCGCGCGCGAGCAGCTCGAAGAGGAGAATGCCGAGTGCATGCACGTCGGTCGCGGTGGTGATCGGCTGGCCGAGAATCTGTTCGGGCGCCGCGTACGGCCTCGTCATCAAACGGTCCTGGGTCCGCGTCAGTCCTTCGTTGCCGTCTTCGAGCAGCTTCGCCACGCCGAAATCGAGAAGAGCGACGCTCGCGTCCGGGCGCACCAGCACGTTGCTCGGCTTGAGATCGCGATGGACGACGAGGTTGCGGTGAGCATGCTCGACCGCGTCGCAGACCTGGATCAGGAGAGTGAGCCGCTCCCGGAGAGTGAGCTCCTGCGCCTGAGCGAATTCGGTGATCGGCTCGCCGTCGACCAGCTCCAGAGCGAGCCAGGGGCGCCCGATCTCCGTGGCGCCGGCTTCGTAGAGGCGAGCGATGGACGGGTGCTCGAGCCGTGCCAGGATGCGCCTTTCGGCTTCGAAGCGGCGCAGCACCGCGCGCGTGTCCATCCCCGGCTTGATGACCTTGAGGGCGACCGATCGGTCGTAGCTGCCGTCGATGCGCTCTCCCTCGTAGACCGCGCCCATGCCGCCCTCGGCGATCTCCCGGACCACCCGGTAGGGGCCCAGCTCATCGCCCGGCGAGATCTCGAAGGGTGAAGGAGCGCCGGCCTCGAGAAAGTCCGGGGCTTCCTCGTGGCTCGCCAGGAGTTCGCCGACGCGCTCCCGCAGCTCGGGATCGTCGATCTGCTCGTCCAGGTAGCGGCTCCGCAGCTCGTCCGGTTGCGCCAGGGCTCCGTCGAGCAGCTCGGCAACCCGCGTCCAGTCGTCCGATCCGCTCACCGGTCGGGCTCGCCTCGGTTCTCGCTCAGCGCTTTCTGCAGCGCCGCGATCGTCTGCCACTCGCTGGGCTCGTCGAGAGCGCGGAAGAACTCGGCGACGTCGCCCTGCTGCGTCAGCTCGTAGTGCCGCGCCTTGAGGACGAGCTGCAGCCGATCGCAAGCGGCGACGAAACGCGCCTCGGGACTCTTCTTCGCCCCGTACTCTTCGAGCAGCTCTCGTGTGGACGATCCCGCCGGCTCGAAGAGGTCGCGCAGGAGCGCCGACTCCATCGTGCTCTTCGCGCCTTTCGGAAGGTAGTGAGTCATCGGTCTCGGGAGGTCACCGCTGCGGACTTCGGCGGCGTCGTGCAGGAGGGCCATCAGCAGGGCGCGTTCGGTGTCGACGGACTCCTCGTGCGGCGCCAGTAGCCCGACCAGGAGGGCGACGTGATAGCTGTGCTCAGCGACGCTCTCGACCGGGCTGACGCCCCGCAGGAGGTAACCCATGCGCGGAACACGGTCGAGGTTCTGAAGCTCCAGGAGGAGCTCGAGGAGGTCGGCGTTGGTGCGATCGAGGCGGCTCATTCTTGGGCGTCGACATCTGGACCCGGTGTGCGCAGCGAACACCCGGATGGAGAGGCTTGTGAAGTTTTTCACAAGCGTTTACTGTTCTCCGGTTCGCCCATTCTGTCGCATGGACGGGACCCGCAATGAACGTCAAGATGGCGGCGATGCCGCAGACCTCAGCTACCACCGATCTCTACGAGCTGACGAAGCCTCGTCTCACGCTCATGGTCGTTCTGACAGCCGTGTTGGGGGTCTGGCTCGGGGGTGTGACGCACGGTTTTCCGACCCCCGTCACGGCGGTCGCGGCCGTGCTTGGCACGCTCCTTCTGGCCTCCGGTGCGGCTGCTCTCAACATGTGGTGGGAAGCGGACCTCGACGCGCGCATGCGGCGCACGGCCCGGCGGCCCATCCCCGCGGGGCGCATCTCGCCCACCGTCGCCCTGCTCTTCGGCTTCACCCTCCTGGTCACCGGCGGGATCATCCTGGCCGCCTTCGTCAACCAGGCGACTCTGGTTCTCGGCCTCGTCACCGTCCTGTTCTACGTGGTCATCTACACGCCGCTCAAGACGGTGACCTCCCTCGCCACGCTGATCGGAGCGATCCCCGGTGCACTGCCGCCGGCGATGGGCTGGACGGCGGTCACCGGAGAGTTCTCCCCGGGAGCCTGGGCGCTGTTCGCGATCCTCTTCTTCTGGCAGCTGCCGCACTTCTACGCCATTGCCTACATGCATCGCGACGACTACCGCGACGGTGGCTTCGTCATGCTCTCCAATCGAGAGGACGGCGGCCTGCGTCTCGCGGTGCACTCGCTGGTCCACACGCTGCTCCTCGGCGCCGCGAGCGTGTCCCTCTTCGCCATCGGCATCACCGGCGGCCTCTACCTGGCGGTCGCACTTCTGCTGGCGGCGGCCTTTCTCTACTTCTCGGTTCTCTTCCTACGCGAGCGCAGCTGGGAGCGGGCGCGCCGGGTTATGCTCTTCTCTCTGCTCTACCTTCCCGCGCTCATCCTCGGTGTCGTCATCGATCGACTGATCTGAACCTGAAGAACGTGCCAGCCCCTTTCGACTCCCGAACTCCCCGAGTCGAAGTGCATCTCGAGCAGGCGGGAGCGGCGGAGAAGAGGTCGCCGTGAGTGACTCGAAGGAATCCTTCCTGAGGCGCTGGGTCTTTTCGCTCGATCACAAAGTGATCGGCATCCAGTACGGTCTGACCTCCCTGGTCTTCCTCGCCGTCGGTTTCTGCCTGATCCTGATCATGCGCTGGCAGCTCGCCTACCCGGGCGAGCCGGTGCCGATCGTCGGCGATCTCCTTGGCCCGCTCAGGGCACCGGACGGCGTTCTGCAGCCGGAGTTCTACAACCAGCTGGGAGCCATGCACGGTTCGATCATGGTCTTCCTCGCGATCGTGCCCCTCGTCGTCGGCGCCTTCGGCAACTACCTCGTGCCGCTGCAGGTGGGCGCGCCCGACATGGCCTTCCCGCGCCTCAACATGCTCTCCTACTGGACCTATCTGCTCGCCGGTCTGGTGATCTTCAGCGGCTTCTTCCTTCCCGGCGGCGCGGCGAACTCGGGCTGGACGTCCTACCCGCCGCTGTCCGTGATCGCGACCGAAGGTCAGACCGCGTGGCTCGTCGGCATGCTGATCCTGATTGCGTCGAGTCTGCTCGGCTCGATCAACATCATCGTGACGATCGTTCAACTGCGGGCACCCGGCCTCGATTTCTTCAAGCTGCCGTTCTTCATCTGGGCGCAGCTGGTGACCTCTTTCCTGCTGCTGCTCGCCTTCCCGGCGCTACAGGCGGCTGCGGTCCTTCAGCTCATGGACCGAACTGTCGGTACGTCCTTCTTCCTGCCGAGCGGACTCGTCATCAGCGGTGAGGTGATGGAGGTCTCGGGTGGCGGCAGCCCTCTGCTCTGGCAGCACCTCTTCTGGTTCCTCGCTCACCCCGAGGTCTATGTGCTCATCCTGCCGGCGTTCGGCATCGTCGCCGAGGTGATCGCCAACAACACGCGGCGCCCTCTCTGGGGCTATCGCGCGATGGTCGGCTCGACGCTGGTGCTGGCCTTTCTCTCGTTCATCGTCTGGGCGCACCACATGTTTCTGACGGGCATGGGCACAGCGATCAGCAGCTTCTTCCAGGCGACGACGATGATCATCTCGATCCCGTCGGTCGTGATTCTGACGGCGCTCTTCCTGTCGCTCTGGGGGGGCTCGATCCGCTTCAATACGCCGATGCTCTTTGCGCTCGCTTTCCTGCCGATGTTCGGCCTCGGCGGGCTCACCGGGCTGCCGCTCGGTCTGGCGGCGACCGATATACAGCTGCACGATACGTACTACGTCATCGGGCACTTTCACTACATCGTCGCGCCGGGCACCATCTTCGCGATCTTCGCCGGGATCTACTATTGGTTCCCCAAGATCACCGGTCGACGCATGAGTGAGCGGCTCGGCAAGCTCCACTTCTGGCCGTCGCTCCTGTGCATGAACGGCGTCTTTCTGCCCATGTTTGCCGTGGGGCTGGCGGGCGTGTCGCGGCGCCTCTACGACGGCGGAGCGACTTACGAGTTCGCGCAGGAGACACTGATCCTGAACAAGGTGATGTCGCACTCCGCCTACACGCTGGCGGCAGTCCAGGTGTTCTTCGTGATCAACCTCGTTTGGAGCCTCTTCCGGGGAGAACGGGCGACCGCCAACCCGTGGGACGCAACGACGCTCGAGTGGACGCTGTGCTCCTCGCCGCCCAAGGCGCACGGCAACTTCGACGTCGCGCCGGTCGTGGTTCGAGGCCCCTACGAGTACTCGCCCGTCGAGCGCGAAGACGTCGATTTTCTGGCGCAGGGAGAGGCGAGCGCCTGATGGACATTCCCTACACCGTCGAAGAGCGATCCGACACTCGGCTGAGCAACGGCAAGCTCGGCATGTGGCTCTTCCTGGCTTCGGAGGCGATGTTCTTCGGCAGCCTCGTCTCGGCCTATGCGCTGCTGCGCTTCGCCGCGGACGACTGGCCGTTGGGTAGCGACGTCCTCACCGTGCCGACGGCGGCGATGAACACCGCTCTTCTGATCGCTTCGAGCGTCTCGATGACGGCGGCCTTCCTCGCCATCGAAGCGGGGCATCTCGGTGCGTTCCGTCGCTGGCTCGGCCTGACGACGCTTCTCGGCATCATCTTTCTGGTCGTCAAGGGCTACGAGTATCGAGAGAAGTTGAGCCACGGACTGGGCCCCGAAGACAGCACCTTCCTCGCTCTCTACTTCGCGCTGACGGGCGTTCACGCTTTGCACCTGGTCGGCGGACTCGTCGTGAACCTCTTTCAGCTCGGTCCCGGCGTCGCCCTCTGGCGCCGACGACCTGAACAGTTCGTGCGCCGCATCGAAGTGACGGGTCTCTACTGGCACTTCGTCGATCTCGTGTGGCTCGTGCTCTTTCCTCTGCTGTACCTGACCTGAGACCGCGCTCGATGTCTGAATCCTCCACTCCGAAGGGAGTTGCTCTGCGCCGCGCCGTGCCGCTGCTCGCCGGTTGGGCATTGATCCTCGCTTTCTGGAAGATCGGGGCACCCCCCTGGTCCCTCGCGCTGGTCGTCCTCGCGCAGGTCGCGTCGATCGTCGTCGGTAGCCTGGGTCTTGCCGGAGCGCGCTCCACGCGCCTCGCGCTGGCTCTCACGGTGTTCTACCTGCTGAGCCTGGTGCTTCTGCCCCTCGCGGCGGTCGAAACCTCTCTCCATGAGGCCGACTCGCTGTGGCGCATTCCGCAGCCGGCGGCCGAAGAGGAGCCGTGAATGTCGCTGCGTTCGTTCCACGTCGTGTTCATCGTCGGCGCCGTGCTGCTGGGTGTCGCCTTCGCGGGTTGGGCCCTGGCCTCGGGTCGAACGGGCCTCGGTGTGCTCTCTCTCGCGGTGTCGAGCGCACTGGCCGGCTACTGCTGGTTTTTCGTGCGGCGGCTGCAGAAGGAGCCGGTCAGTGACTAGGAGTGCCAAGGCGCTGTTCGTCGGCGCGATCGTCTGCGCCACGCTGCTGTTGCCGGAGGCGTCCCGCGCCTGCTCGGTCTGCTTCGGGCCCGAAGAGGAGGGCACGCTGTCTGCCGGTCTCAACGCTGGAATCGCGGTTCTGCTCGGCTTGGTGCTCGTGGTGCAGGTGCTCGTCGTGTGTTTCTTCGTGCGTGCGATCCGCCGGTCGCGTCGATCGGCCGAAGCACCGGCCACTCCGGCGGAGACGTCGCCTTGATTCCCGGTCAGGTGATCCTGGGTCTGTCGATGGCCGACTGGCTCGGGCTCCCCGAGGACTGGTCTCAGGACGGTCACCACATCGACCAGCTTCTGGTGCTGGTGCACTGGTTGATTCTCACCGTCCTGATCGCCTTCGCTGCTTACTTCGTGCTGGCGCTCGTGCGGTTCCGCGCTGGCGCCCATCCGCAGGCGGAGCGCAAGGGGCCGAGCTCCCGATGGCTCTGGGTTGTCGCGGGAGGCATCTTCGCCTTCGAGGTCATCCTCATGGCCTTCTTCGAGATCCCGCTCTGGGTGAGCCGGGAGAAGCTGCCGGCACCCGAAGAGTCGACGGTCGTCCGCGTCACTGGGGAACAGTTTGCCTGGAACTTTCACTATCCCGGCGAAGACGGAATCTTCGGCGCCACCGATCCCGAATACATCGATGAGATCAACACGCTCGGCCTGGACTATGACGACCCGGCATCGAACGACGATCTCGTGACGATCAATCAGATGCACGTTCCGCTGGGGAAGCCGGTTCTCGTCTTGCTCGGCTCGAAGGACGTGATTCATGCTTTTTCGATACCCGTGATGAGAGTCAAGCAGGACGCGATCCCTGGCTCTCGCATCGCCCTCAGCTTCACCCCGACCCGTACCGGACGCACCGAGATCGCCTGTGCGCAGCTCTGTGGCTTGGGCCACTATCGGATGCGGGCCTTCTTGACCGTCGAATCCGAAGAGGAGTTCGCCGCCTGGTTCGAAGAAGAGCTGGAGTACATGTAATGGACGTCCACGACCTGCCCACCCTCAACGCCACCCTGAACGGCATCGCCACGGTCTTCTTGGTCACCGGCTTCGTGCTCGTGCGCGGCGGACGCATCGAAGCTCACCGTCGCGCCATGCTGGGCGCCTTCGCCTGCTCCATCCTCTTTCTGACGTCCTATCTGGTCTACCACTCCCAGGTCGGCTCGATCCGCTTCCAGTCCACGGGCACGATCCGCACCGTCTATCTCTCGATCCTGCTCACGCACGTCGTGCTCGCGGCACTGGTGCCGTTCCTCGCGGTCATCACGCTCTGGCGCGGCCTCAAGAACGACGGCGACCCAGCCAAGATCGCTCGCCACCGAAAGATCGCGCGTTGGACCTTCCCGATCTGGCTGTACGTCTCGATCACCGGCGTCGTCGTGTACTGGATGCTCTACCACGTCGATCAGGCCGGTTGAGCCGCCGAAAACTCCGGATCGAGGGCGGAACAAGCCGCCGCGCCGCGCTGTTCGTACTAACCTGAGGACACCCTCGCCCGGGACGAACCACGGAGCTTCTGCAGATGAACCGAACCGAGACCGCTTTCGCGGCGCACCCGACGGCCGCGTCGAAGATCGCGGCCCTGCTGTTCAGCCTGGTCGTCTCTGCGCTGCTCGCGCCCGCCGGGGCCGCGACGGCCGACGCCACCCTCTGGGACGACCAGAGTCGCAGTTTCTGGTTCGATGGTCCGGGCTTGCTGCTCAACGATGAAGAGCGCGAGCGCCTGCTCGGCCTCGACGAGAGCGGGCGGGCCGAGTGGATCGAGCGCTTTCTCTCGCGCGACCCGGTCTCCGAAACGCCCGAGAACGAGCTGGCCGTCGGCATCCAGAAGCGCAAGCGTCTCGTTCAGCAGACCTTCGTCTCCCTCCTCGACGATCGCGCCAAGCTCCTCTTCCTCCACGGCCCGCCGACGCAGCGCCAGCCGGTCGACTGCGATCAGACCTTCCGCCCGATCGAGATCTGGACGTACGGCGGTACGATCACGCCGCGCAAGTCCGAAGAGGGCAGTCTCTCACTCGTCGTCTATCAGCCGAAGCCGGGAAGCCCCTTTCGTCTCTGGCTGCCCCTCGATTCGAAGCGGGTGCTCTACGCACAGGAGATGGAGTACTGGCTCGAGCAGTTCCACGAGCTGCGTAGCCAGATCACCGGCCGCCGCTTCGATCTGAGTCTCTGCCGCTGGACGCGCGCCGTCGACCGCGTCACCGGCATCAAGGGGCTCTTCGACATTCAAGACGATCGCCCCTCGAACGAGTCCATCGCTCGCTGGCTCGAGCCGCCCCGGGATCTCGGCGCCTGGGCGCGTCGCGCCATCGCGACGCCGGAGCTCAACTTCGCCAAGGAGCTCGACATCGATTCGGTCGAGGTCGCTTTTCCCAAGCGCGAGGGGCAGCGCATGACGACCCAGCTGACGCTGCAGCTTCCGGCGGGCGTCGGGCTCGAGGCCTTCACCGAGGGAGAAGGCGATCCCGAGTACCGGGTCGGCGTCGAGGCGCAGATCGAGATGAACGGGCAGCCGTTCGATCAGTTCCGCGTTCGGTTCAAAGTCGAGGCGCAGACGGAGAAGCCGATCGCTCTGGTTCTCGATCGCCCGCTGCGCCCCGACAGTCAGGCGCTCTTCAGGCTCCGCGTTCGCGATGAGATCAGTGGTGCGACGGCGGTGCTGACCCAGGGCGTCGACGTGCCGGGCGAGCCCGATCCGACGAGCGAAATCCCGATCTCCGAGGACGTCGTCACGGCGATCATCGAAGATCTCGAGGTCAGCCGTATCGCCGGCTCCGACGGCATCATCCTGGTCCCGCCGACGAGCGACGTCGTACTCGGACTCTGGCGCGCAGAGACCCTGGTGACCGGCGACCGCATCAGCAAGGTGGAGTTCATCGTCGACGAGAAGACGCAGTTGACGAAGTCTCGCGCCCCCTTCGATGCCGAACTGCGGCTGGCACAGTATCCGCAGGAGCAGACGATCCGCGTCGAGGGCTACGACGACGCCGGCGAGCTGGTCGCGGCCGACGAGCTCCTCATCAATCAGCAGCGCGGCGAGCTTCGGGTCCAGATCTCCGAGCCACGCCGGGGCGTCATGGCCTCGGGCCAGGTCGACGTTCGCGCGCAGGTCGTCGTGCCCGAGGAGCGGCGGGTCGTGGAAGTGACCTTCGCCGTCAACGACACCGTGCAGGAGACGCGCGACAAACCGCCCTGGTCCGCCACCGTCGACGTCGTGGACGCGCCCAGCGAGCAGCAGCTGAACTACCTGACGGTCAAAGCCAAGCTCGACGACGGCACGCTCGCCGAGGACGTCCGCTTCCTCAACGCGCCGAACTTCATGGAAGAGGTCGAAGTCGATCTCATCGAGCTGTACACGACCGTCGTTTCTCGTTCGAACAGCATCGTGCAGGGACTCGAGGAGTCGGCCTTCACGGTGCTCGAAGACGGCCGTCGGCAGACCGTCAGTCGTTTCGAGCTGGTCGACGATCTCGCGCTCAGCATCGGCGTCACCATCGACACCTCGGGGTCGATGTTGGAGTCGCTCGGTGAGGCGCGTCGCTCGGCCAAGGGCTTCCTCGAGAGTATTCTGACGCCGCGCGATCGCTCGTTCGCCGTCAGCTTCAGCAACCGTCCGGCGCTGCTGATGACGCGCACTTCGGACGTTGCTGCGGTGACCCAGGCGCTCGACGGTCTGAGGGCCTCGGGAAGCACGTCGCTCTACGACGCGGTGGTCACCAGCCTCTACTACTTCCGCGGCGTCAAGGGGCGACGCGCTCTGGTGCTGCTCTCGGACGGCGAGGACACGGCCAGTAGTCTTTCCTACCGCGAGGCGCTCGAATATGCCAAGCGGTCCGGCGTCGCCATCTACAGCATCGGCCTCAACATCGGTCGCCTGCAGGCCGGCGTGCGCGGCAAGCTGCAGGAGCTCTCGAAAGAGACCGGCGGCCGCTCCTACTTCATCAACAACGCCGACGAGCTTCGCGCCGTCTACGGCCAGATCGAGAAGGAGCTGCGCAGCCAGTACCTGCTGGCCTACACCTCCGACCGACCGCCGGGCGAAGGCGAAAAGGAGTTTCGCAAGGTCGAGGTCAAGGTAAAGGGCGGCGCCAAGGCCCGCACCATCAGCGGCTACTATCCGTAGACCCTCTGAAGGAGAGTCTTCGTATGCGCACAGCCCGGCTCGCAGCGCTGGTCCTCGGTTTCCTGCTCCTGGCCCCGGCGCGGGCCGAGGAGACCTTCGTCTTCGAGAAGCTGAACCGCGCGTACTCCGAGTTCGTTCAGGAGCTGGCACCGATTCAGGTGGGCGGCGCCAACGTTCTCCTGAGCTCGCCCCAGCACTCGATCACGCTGATCCGCAATCAGAGCGTCCTGCATCCGGCGCCTGAAGGCGGCTTTCTGGCGACCGTCGATCTGCGCCTCGGCGGCTACGGCAAGCTGAACGCCCAGGTCGAGATGGGAAGCGTGGCGACGCAGCTCGACGACGAGCTCGCCCTGCCGGCCCAAAGCCTGGTGCTCAGGGGCCGCGTCGACATCACCGAGGCGGCCGAGGGCTTCTGGATCCGCGTGCTCGAGCTTCCGGAATCGGTGAAGGTGCGGATCGAGAGCCGGCTCGCCGGCAAGCTTTTCAACCTCTGCCGCCCGATGGCGCTGGTCCTCGTCAGCCTCGACTGCGACCTGCTCGAGGAGTCGCTGACCAACATCGAAGTGCCGCTTCCGGAACCGGGCGAGACCTATCTGTTGCCGCGCGAAGAGCTCACCGACTCGGAGGCCAAGCGACTCTCGGCTTTCATCGGCGGCTGAACGGGCTGCCGGCCCCGAGCCCTCGCGTGCGCCTGCGTTAGCCGCCGCCGAGAGTCGCCCCGCCTGAAATCCCGTGCTCCGTCGCGGCGTTGAGAATCGCCTGGTTCTCCGGGATCTGGAGCAGGAAGCGGTTGCGCAGCTCCTGGTCGAGCATCTCGGTCTTGCGAAAGAGCTCGCGGTAGGCGCGCTGCAGGACGGTGATCGGTGCCGAGTCGTCGATGCCGCGCGAACGCAGCCACATGAGGCCGCGATAGATCCGCAGGTCGAGAGTCTCGCCGAGCTCGGGGTAGGCGATCGTTTTCATCACCGTGTCGAGCTCGCGCGTCAGTCGTTCGATCTGTCCCGCGTCCTCCATCGCCAAAGCGGCTTCGAGGAGCCAGGAGCGATCGAAGGTCGATTCGAGCAGATAGCCGTGTTGCCGGTGCTTCTCGAGAGCGACCGAGAAGTGCTCTGCGGCGCTTTCGTACTGTCTTTGCTGAAGCTGAATCCGGCCGAGGAGCTGTTCTGCATCGCCGACGTAGCGAGCCGCGTCGAGCAGCGTCAGCTGGAAGTGCGCTTTGCGCGTCTCTTCGATCGCTGCCTCGATCTTGCCGAGCAGAAGGTGGTTCTCGGCGATCGCCAGTCGGGCGATCTCTTCCCCCATCTGGTCGTCGAGGCCCTCTCGTGCCTCGAGGCCGCGGCGCAGAGGCGTCGACGCGTTGGTGAAGTCGCCGAGCCGGGTGAGGGCGCGCCCCTTGCCGAGAAGCGCATAGCTGATCTCTCCCGGTGCACCGTGCTGATCGAGCGTCTCCTCCGACTGCTCGTAGAGGCGCAGAGCCCTCGGATAGTTGCCCATGGCGCAGATGACGCTGCCCAGCGCAGCGAGGGAAGCGCCCTGATGCGTCAGCAGGTCGTTGTCTTGGCGAATGCGCAGCGCCTGCTGGTGGAAGTCGAGGGCTTCTTCGAGGTGGTGCGAGTGCAGCGCGACGTTGCCGAGATGGAAGCGGCAGGTGGCGGCGAGAGCCAGGTTGCCGTCCTGATCGACGTTGGGCAGGAAGTCCTCGAAGAGCTTCTTGGCTTCGGGGTAGCGACCCTGCCGCTGCAGCAGCAGCCCGATCTGTACGAGAATCAGCGACTGACGGACCGGTTCGCTGCCCTTGGACATTTCGAGGCACTCGTGGAGCTCCTGCTCGGCTTCGCGCAGCTTGCCAGCCTTGCGCAGATGCTCCGCCTTGATCGTCTGCAGAGCGAGCCGGCGGCTGGGATCGGAATCGACGAGCTCGATGGCGCGTTCGATCGCTTCGTCGAGTCCGCGCAGCAGCGACAGACGTCGAGCGAGAGGCAGCAGCGCCCAGAGAAGGGCGAGCTCCGTCTCCGGGTCGCCTTCGCGCTCGCGATGCGCTTCGAGCTCGTCGCGGATCGCCTGAAAGAGATCGCGAGCGGTCTTACCCCGACCCGGGGACTTCGCCATCTCGAGCACCGCCCTGGCGCCTTCGATGCTGCCGGCGACGAGCTGATAGCTCTCCCAGGTGCCGCTTTCATCGGCTCCCGACGGCGGCATCCGCGCCACGACGCCGCTGCGGATCTTACGGTGAGAGTCTTCGTCGAGCTGGCTGGCGAGTGCTGCGGCGAAGGCCGGTGCGGAGAGCGCCACAGTGTCGCCCCAGCGCGACGAGTTGCTGCGCACGAGGTCGCCGTCCTCGAACGACCGTACCCAGCCTTCGGAGACGTTGGCTCCGAGCACGGAGGCTGTCTCGGCGGCGCTGTCGGCACTGATCGCTCGTTCGGCGACCGCGAGCACCCGCAGCGGATCGGGGTTGCCGAGGCGGAGTGCTTCGGACTCCAGGTGCCGGACGAAGCGCGGCGACGCTTCGTAGCCGACGTCTGCTGCGCCGGAGAAGAAGAAGTTGCCGTAGAGCTGGCGGAGGAGCCGCCGGCGCACGAGCTGCAGCAGGCCCTCTTCCTGGGCGAACGGAAAGCCCTCGCAGGCTCCGAGAAACTGCTGCTCGACGGGCGGCGGCATCGACAGTCCGCCCGACAGCTGATGCCAGCACGAAGCCGACTCGCTCGACTCCATGGGCGGGACCTGGATCTTGGAGAAGTGAGCAAGCTCTTGGAGCCACTCGCCGCTGGAGCGGCCGACGACGACCAGGCGCAGCCTCTGCCTGAGGTTCTCGAGAGCTCCGACGCGTAGTGCCATGTCGAGGTCGGAGGGCCGGGCGATCTGAGCGTCGTCGACGACCAGGGTGAGCTCGGGGGCCGCTTCGGTGCGGAGGAAGCGCAGCAGGATGTCCTCCAGTTCACGCTGCTCCTGTTCGCTGGTGCCGTGTATCCAGTCCGCTCGCAGACTCGGGTCGCGACGGATGATCTGCGGCGGCAGCGTGCTGAATTGGCCTTCTTCGTGTGCGATCTGCAGCTGCGTCGCCAGCTGCCGCGCGATGGTCGGGCCGCCGGATCGCTCGCTCCAGCACCGGGTCCAGACGACCAGGCGCTCGTTGTTGCGCAGCGCCTCGTGCACCGCTCGGCTCTTGCCACAGCCGATGGGGCCGTAGACGACGAGTCCTGGCGCTCGGAGAGCATCGGCCAGCTGAGCGAAGACGACGCGTGGCACCGTGCGGGTCTCCTTGCCGAGCAGCCTCGGATTGCGCCACGGCACGGTCGTGCCCATCGGCTCGCCGAGCGAGAAGATGGTGCGGGTCTTGCCCGACGGGCCGACGTAGTCGTCGGCTCGATCGAGGTGCCAGGCCGATTCGAGCTCGTGCGTCGCGTGGCCGGTGAAGTAGACACGTCCCACGTCGAGGTTCGGGCCCTCCTGGCCGAGATCCTCGAGCAGGTCGCTCGATGCGACTTCGATGGTGCCGGCCTGCGAGCGCACGAAACCCGGGAAGACGAGTGCACGAGCGTCGGCCGAGCTCGCTCTGAAGAGTTGGCGTGCCGTGTGCTGTGCCGCCTCGATGACCTGAGCGTCTCCAGCCACCGGTAGGAAGGCGAAGAGATCGCTGCGAACCCGGAAGATCCCGCTTTCGGCCAAGGCGGAGAAGCCGGGAAGCTGATCGAACGCACCCGGCTCTCGGGTCCACATCTTCAGCATCGCGGCCGAGCGGACCTGGCCGAAGGCGCTCAGTGCAGGTGCGGTCATAGGGAAATCGAGAGAGAAATCAAAAGAAGGCGTCGCCCGAGGAACGCCCGAACGTCAGAGTATTCGTCTGCGTCCATCGAAATGCAAGAAAGCAGCCGAGCGCTACGCCCGCAGCCGTGAGGCTCGTGGTATGCTCGGGAGCTGCAGTCAGCTTGTCCAGGCATCCAGGGTCAGGCCCCTCGAGCTGCCTGCGGCCGCGACTCGTTCCATCCTTCAGGCGGCCGTCTCGAGCCGATCCTCAGACCGATTCTCCCACCTCAAAGCGGCACTCGCGCGCTCGAGCGCGAGGCTAACGGAGCACGATCCATGAGCGCCAGGCGCACCATGTCGCGTCTCTTCTACTTCACCATCGAAGACGAAGGGATGCTCGCAGAAGCTTTCAACAACCTCGAGACCGAAGCCTACGCCATCGCGTACAAGGTCGACGGCACGGAAGACGTCTTCGTCACCACCAGCGAGACGCGCGAAGCGCTCGATCGCAAGGACGTCCCTTACAACCTGCTCGCGGAAGAAGATGCTTCTCGCATTGCCATCTTCCACTCGCCGCTCTCGACCGAAGAGCTCTCGGACTTCGAGGACGCGATCAAGGCTCTGGCTCTCGCCTACCGGGCGATCGCCGTCGCCTGCGTCGGAGTCAACGGCGAGTCCGATCTCGGCTTCGATCTGAGCGAGGGCGTCAAGAACTACACGTACTTCACAGCTCCCGCCGGGCACACCTTCATCTTCCGGCTCTTTACCGATCGCGACGAAGCCTACGGCTTCCTCGACAAGCTCACGATCGGCGATCCGAAGGCTCTCGAATGGGCTGAGGCAATTCCGCTCGAGACCGCCGAAGACCTGGCCAGCTTCCACTGAGCTCGGGCTGGTCGGACAGCAGGCAACCCCGATCGGATCGCCGGGCTGACGCCGTGACCTGGGACTTTCCGCCGAACACCTACCGCGTGTCGCAGCTCGGTCGCGACATCGAAGCGATGCTCGACGAGGTCTTCCCGTTCGTCTGGGTCGGCGGCGAGGTCCAGCGTCCTCGACGCGTACGCGCCGGGCACTTCTACTTCGAGCTCGTCGAAAAGGGAGCCAACGACCGCGTCAGCGCCAAGCTCGACGCGGCGCTCTTTCGCGGCGACGCGCTGCGGGTCGAGCGCAAGCTGCGGCGGGCCGGCGTCTCGCTCGAAGAGGGGCAGACGCTGCGCATGCTCGGCGAGCTCAACTTCTACCCGCCGCACGGACGGCTGCAGTTCCTCGTCAGGGACATCGACGTGGTTTCTGCGGTCGGAGCGCTGGCGCAAAGGCGTCAGGAGACAATGGCGTGGCTCAGGGAGAACGGCCTCCTCGGCCGGAACGCGTCGCTCGAGCTCGACGCCGTGCCTCTGCGCGTCGGGCTCGTCACGTCGGAGGGGAGCGCCGCGCACCGCGACTTCATGGCGGTGCTCGAAGCGAGTGGCTACGGCTTCGCGGTGACCTTCGCCCACGCGTCGGTACAGGGCGGCGCCGCGGAGGCCGAGGTGGCCGCGGCGGTGCACGCCCTGTCCTCTCTCGCAGGCTCTCTCGATGCCATCGCCGTGATTCGCGGCGGCGGTGCCAAGTCGGATCTGGCCGCCTTTGACGGTCGCGACCTGGCGACGGCGATTGCCCGCAGTCAGCTGCCGGTGCTGACCGGCCTGGGCCACGAGATCGATCGCACGATCGCCGATGAGGTGGCGTACGCCGACTGCACCACGCCGACGGCCGTGGCCGAACTCCTCGTGCAGCGCGTGGCGGCCTCCGACCAACGCTGCGCGGAGCTCTCGCAGCGGCTCGTGCGTCAGGCCGAACGCTCCCTCGACGGCGCTCGCTCGGCACTCGACATCGCGCGCCAGTCGTTGCGGCGCGCCGAGCTGCTGCTCCAGCGGGAGGCGCATCGTCTACAGGGTTTCGAGGACTCTCTGCGGCGCGAGACTCTGGCGCTCGTCGGCCGTCGGCGCGAGGCGCTGGAGTCCGTGGGACGCAGCCTCGCGGCCCCGTCGCAGCGCTCGCTCGAGCGCTCCGCAGCGCAGTGCGACGACCTGGAGCGCAGCCTCGGGCGCGAAGGGCGGCGCAAGATCGACCTCGGCAAAGAGAGGCTGAGCGCCTTCGAGCGCATGTTCTCTCAGCTCGATCCGCAGCGCACCCTGGAGCGCGGTTTCAGCATCACCCGCGACGCCGAGGGGCGCGCCGTCCGCGATGCGGCGTCCCTGGAGTCCGGCGACCGCTTGACGACCGAGGTGGCGACAGGAAGGATCGTCAGCCGAGTGGAGGACGCATGAGCGACGAAGAACAGCAGGCTGCAGAAGAGCAGACCGGGGGGGCCACGACTCCTGACGAAGAGATTCCCTTTGGTGAAGCTCTGGAACAGCTCGAAGGGATTCTCCGCGGTATCGAGAGCGACGAGATCGACGTCGACCGGCTCGGCGAGGAGCTGCGGCGCGCGACTCAGCTGCTCGAGGTGTGCCGGGGCAAGATTCGCCGCGCCGAGGTCGAAGTCCGTCAGATCGTCGATCAGCTCGACTGAGGAGGAACATGGTCTTCAAACGTCAGACGGAAGGCTCCGTCGTCTGTACCTCCTGCGGCAAGCTCGTCGCCGTTACCGACGAGAAGTGCTGGCACTGCGGCCGCCGCAACCCGGGCCTTTGGGGCTACGCCGCAGCGTTTCGCGCTCTCGGCGACGATCTTGGCTTCACGCGCGCCGTGATCGGCGTCTGCCTCTTCCTCTACGTCCTGATGCTGGCCGCGTTCCCGGACCAGATCTCGAATCGCGGCATCCTCAGCTTTCTCTCACCGGGGAGCTCGGCGGCCGAGCTCTTCGGCGCCAGCGGGTACCTTCCGATCTTCGGCGGAGGCCGCTTCTGGACGGTCCTCAGTGCGGGTCTGCTGCACGGAGGTCTGATCCATATCGGCTTCAACCTCTACTGGCTCAACCAGCTCGGCCCGCTGATGGCGAAGCTCTACGGTCCTGGTCGCGCCATGATTCTCTTCGTTGCAACTTCGGTCGCCGGCTTCGTGGTGACCAGCGCCGTCGCCTGGATCAACCTCAACCTCTTCGGCATCCAGGGCTTTCGCAGGCTGTCGAGCTTCGGGCTGGGCGGCGCACCGATCACCCTCGGCGCGTCGGCGGCGATCTTCGGTTGGATCGGCTGCCTCGTCTACTATGGGAGGCGCACCGGGAGCTCGCTCTTCTCGGGACAGCTGATGGGCTTCATCGTGCCCCTCTTCCTGATCGGCTTCCTGCTTCCGGGCGTCGACAACTGGGCGCACATCGGCGGCTTCGCTGGCGGCTACTTCTTCGCCAAGAGACTCGACCCGATGAGGCCGGAGCGCATCGACCACATCGTGCTCGGGCTGGCGCTCTTTGCGATCATGCTGCTGTCCGTCGTGGTCTCGGTCGTCACCGGGTGGCCGATCCTCAAGGGTTGAATCGTCCGTTTCTTTGAATTGCTGAACGACTCTTGAATATTTTTCCGTTTAGCGGAAAAATATTCAGATGATGAAGTCAGCAGTCAGAGTCGGCATCGTCGGAGCCAGCGGCTATTCGGGTGGAGAGCTCGTCCGTTGGCTGCACTCCCACGCCGAAGCAGAGATCGTTGCGCTGTGCGCCGGTGAGCAGGCCGGGCGCGCCATGTCCGAGAGCTTTCCCGGCTTGCGTTCTCATACGACCCTCGAGCTCACCAAGCCGGACTGGACGGAACTCGCTGCGACGTGCGACGTCGTCTTCCTCGCCCTGCCACACGGCGTTGCGACCGAAGCGGTGCCTCAGCTTCTCGACGGCGACACCAAGGTCATCGATCTCGGGGGCGATTTTCGTCTGGCGTCGGCGCAGGACTACGAGCGTTGGTACGGCACCGAGCATCGCAGCGCACATCTGCTCGAAGAGGCGGTCTACGGCCTGCCAGAGCTGCACCGCGAGGCGATCGCCGACAGCCGACTGGTCGCCAACCCCGGCTGCTACCCGACGGCGTCGCTGCTGGCGCTGGCACCCGTCGCCGAACTCGCCCGACACACGATCGTCATCGACGCCAAGTCCGGCGTCTCGGGCGCTGGACGCAAGGGTGGTCCGAACACGCTCTACGGAGAGGTCAACGAGAACCTCAAGCCCTACGGCGTTGGTGCGCACCGTCACCAGCCGGAGATCGAACGGCAGCTCGGTGACGTTGGAGCTGCGCAGCAGGTCTTCTTCGCGCCTCATCTGACGCCGATGACCCGCGGCATTCTGTCGAGTTGCTACGTCTCGGTCGACGACGTCGAGGCGGCTGAGATCGACGAGCGCTTTCACGCCGCCTACGACGACGAGCCCTTCGTGCGTCTTCTCGCCCAGGGTGATCTGCCGCAGACCAAGGCGACGCTCGCTTCGAACCACTGCGACGTCGCCTGGCGCTACGACGCCGACCGCGGTCAGCTCGCCGTCTATTCGGCGATCGACAATCTCTGCAAGGGCGCTGCGAGTCAGGCCGTGCAGAACATGAACCTGCTCTTCGGCCTGCCCGAGACGACCGGCCTCGATCGGCCGCCGGTCTTCATCTGACGACCGACAGGAGAAGACCGTGACCCACAAAGACCGCAGACTGCCGCCTCCCGAGGGAAGGCAGGGCGAATTCACCTGGCTCTCTGGAGGAGGAGTGGCCTCGCCCGAGGGATTCGTGGCCGCCGGCGTTCATTCCGGCATCAAGCGTCGCAATCTCGACCTGGCGCTTCTCGCGACGGAGCGTCCGGCGAGCGTCGCGGGTGCTCTGACGCTGAATCAAGTGCAGGCTGCGCCCGTTCATTACTGTCGCGAGATCCTCGAGAGGGGAACGGCCAGAGCGGTCCTCGTCAACAGCGGTAATGCCAACGCCTGCACCGGTGAGCAGGGGATGGAGGATACGCGGGCGATGGCGAAGGCGTGTGCTGCTGCTCTTGGAGTCGACGCTTCCGAAGTGCTCGTCGCTTCGACCGGAGTCATCGGTGTGCGGCTCGACATGCCGCCGATCCTCGCCGCGGTGCCGACGGTGGCCGCCGAGCTCGGGGCCGAGGACGCCCGTGGGGCGGCGGCGGCCGAGGCCATCCTGACGACGGACACCGTGCCCAAGGCGGCCGCCCTGCAGTGCGAGACATCGAGCGGAACCGTCACGCTCGGCGGAATGACCAAGGGCTCCGGCATGATCGCTCCGGCGATGGCCGTGCCTCATGCGACGACCCTCGCGTTCGTGACGTGCGACGCGGCGGTCGATGTGGACGACCTGCGCCGTGTTCTCGCTCGAGCCAACGAAGCGACCTTCAACAGCATCACCGTCGACGGCGACACGAGCACCAACGACACCCTGTGCGTCCTCGCCAATGGCGCTGCCGGAGGGCCGAGCCTGAAGGGTGAGGATCTCGATCTCTTCGAGCGGGCGCTGACCGAGCTTCTCGGCTATCTCGCACGATCGATCGTCTACGACGGGGAGGGAGCGACGCGCCTGATCGAGGTCCGGGTCGTTGGCGCTCAGAGTGAGGCTGACGCGCGAGCCGTCGCGCAGACGGTGGCCAACTCGCCGCTGGTCAAGACCGCGTTCCATTCGGGTGAGCCCAATTGGGGGCGTTTTCTGATGGCAACGGGGCGGGCGCCGGCGGCCGTCGAAGAGGCCCGCGTCTCGATTGCGCTCAATGGCACGACGATCGTCGAGGGTGGCCGCGGCTGTCTCGACGACCTCGAGGTCGTCGCCGAGGGCATGCGTCGTCCCGAGGTGGTGCTGCAGATCGATCTCGGTCTGGGATCGGGGACGGCCGCAGTCTGGACCTGCGATCTGAGTCAGCAGTACGTGCACATCAACGCTTCCTACATCTCGTGAACGGCGAGGAGACCTCCGGTATGTCGATCTCGGCGGGCCGCGGCGCGGCCCTCAGCGAAGCTCTCGGCTACGTCGCCGCCTGGCGCGGGCGGCGTGTGGTCATCAAGTTCGGCGGCCGCGCCATGGCTGCCGGCTCCTACGGCACGCTGCTCGCCGACATCACTCTCCTCCGGCGCTCGGGCATCGCGCCGATCCTGGTGCACGGCGGCGGTCCCGAGATCACCGAGACGCTCGAGCGCCTCGGCCTCGAGGCCCGCTTCCTCGACGGTCTGCGGGTCACCGATCGCGAGACGATGCGCGTCGTCGAGATGGTCCTCGCCGGCCACGTCAACAAACGCCTCGTCGGTGAGCTGCAGCAGCTCGGCGGCGCCGCTGCGGGCCTTTCCGGGAAAGACGGCGGCATGCTGCGCGTCACGCAGCACGAGAAGACGGAGCTCGGCTTCGTCGGCGACATCGCCCGGGTCGACACGTCGATTCTCGACGCTCTGATCGGCAGCGAGTTCATCCCGGTCGTCGCCTCCCTCGGCGTCGACGAGCAGGGAGCCACCTACAACGTCAATGCCGATACCGCGGCTTCTGCTCTGGCGGTTGCGGTCGGCGCCGAGAAGCTCCTGCTGCTCACCGACGTGCCGGGAGTCAAGGGTGCCGACGGCGAGCTCGTCTCTGAAGTGACGCCGAGCGAGGCCAAGGAGCTGATCGACACCGGCGTCGTCTCTGCCGGCATGATCCCCAAGGTCGACTCCTGCCTCCAGGCGATCGAGAACGGAGTGCGCAGTGGCCACATCATCGAAGCGAGTCGGCCGCACGCGCTGCTCTCGGAGCTGTTCACCGAAGAAGGAGTCGGAACCATGATCCGCAGCGTCGAAGGAAGTTCCTCATGAGCGAAGCGCGCACCCACGACGCCCTCCTCGCCAACTACCGGCGTGCACCGGTCGCCTTCGTCTCGGGCCAAGGTGCGGTGCTCACGGCGACCGACGGCAAGAAGTACCTCGACTTCCTGTCGGGACTTGCCACGAGCAGCCTCGGTCACGGGCATCCGCGTCTCGTGCAGGCGCTGCAGGAGCAGGCCGCGCGCTACATCCACGTCTCCAACCTCTACGAGATTCCGGAGCAGTCGCGTGCGGCGGAGCTGCTCGTCGCGGCGAGCAAGCGGCACGGCGGACCCGGTCTCGATCGTGTCTTCTTCTGCAACTCGGGAGCCGAGGCCAACGAGGCCGCGATCAAGCTGGCGCGCAAGTGGGGCGGGGCGCAGGACAAGTCCGCGATCGTCTCCACGGTCGGCGGCTTTCACGGGCGCACGATGGGCGCCCTCGCTGCGACGGGGACTCCGCAGTACCAGGAGGCGTTCAAGCCGCTGCCGGGAGGCTTCCGCAGCGTTCCGCTGAACGACATCGAAGCGATGAAGGACACCGTCGATCCCGCAACCTGCGCCGTGCTGCTCGAACCGATTCAGGGCGAAGCCGGCGTGCTGCCCGCAGATCCGGGCTATCTTGCGGAGGTGCAGGCGCTGTGCCGCGAACGCGGTGCGCTCTTCATCCTCGACGAAGTGCAGACCGGCATTGGCCGGACGGGCGAGGCGTTCGCCTTCCAGCGCGAAGGACTCGAGCCGGACATCGTCGCGCTCGCCAAGGGCATGGGAGGGGGCGTTCCCGTCGGAGCGATGATGGCGAGAGAAGAAGTGGCGAAGCACCTCGTGCCTGGCGATCACGGCTCGACGTTCGGCGGCAACGCCCTGTCCGCGGCCGCGGTCGTCGCGGTGCTCGAGACGGTCATCGACGACGCCTTCCTCGAACGGGTGCGGGTCGCCGGAGAGCGCATGCGCCAGCGCATCGACAGCTTTGCTCAAGCCGCCGGAGTCCTCGAGACGCGCGGTGCCGGGTTGATGGTCGGCCTCGAGATCCGCGGAGAGGCGGCTCCGGTGGCGGCACTCTGCCTCGAACGCGGTCTGCTGCTCAACGCCGTACGCGCGCAGTCGCTGCGTCTGCTGCCGCCGCTCGTCGTCACCGACGAAGAGATCGACGCCGCTCTCGACGTTCTGGAGACCGCGCTGGTCGAGGCGGCGGGAGAAGCGCCGTGACCGGCGGCCCGCCGAACGCCGGCCCCGCAAGGCTCTGGGGCGGTCGCTTTGCCAAGTCGGTCGATCGCACGATCGACGACTTCACCTCGTCGCTGCCGTTCGACCAGAGGCTCGCCGCACACGACATCGTCGGCTCGATGGCCCATGCGCGCATGCTCTACGAGCAGGGTGTGCTCGATCGGGAATCGGCCGAGCCGATCCTCGACGGCCTGTCCGCGCTGCTCAGCGGCCTCGAGGGAGGTACGGTCTCGGTTCAAGACGGCTACGAAGACGTGCACTCGTGGATCGAAGGCACGCTGATCGAGCGGCTCGGGGATCCGGGACGCCGGCTGCACACCGGCCGCAGCCGCAACGATCAGACGGGCACTGCGCTCCGGCTCTATCTGCGCGATGAGGTCGCCGAGCTCGTAGGCCTGGTCTCCCAGCTCCTCGAGACGCTGCGCGCCAAGGCCTCGGAGCACACCGACACCCTCTTGCCGGGCTATACCCATCTGCAGCGCGGTCAGCCCGTCTCGCTGGCCCATCATCTGCTCGCGCACTTCTGGTTCCTCGAAGCCGATGCTCAACGCCTGATGCGCGCTCACGGTCTGGCCGGCACGTCGGTGCTCGGCGCCGGAGCGCTCGCCGGCTCACCGCACGACATCGACCCGGAGCGCAGCGCCGAGCTGCTCGGCTTCGAGCGCACTCTCGACAACAGCATGCACGCCGTCGCCGACCGCGACTATGTGGTGGAGACCTGTTTCGCCTGCGCTCTGGTTCTGGTCCATCTCTCTCGCTGGGCGGAGGAGGTGATCCTCTGGACTTCGGCCGAGTTCGGTTTCGCGCAGCTCGACGACGCCGCGGCCAAGGGCTCGAGCATCATGCCGCAGAAGAAGAATCCGGAGCCTCTCGAGGTGCTGCGCGGCAAGAGCGGTCGCGCCGTCGGCGATCTGATGGCGCACCTGATGCAGCTCAAGGGCTTGCCGCTGACCTACAACAGCGATCTCCAGGAAGACAAGGAGGCTCTCTTCGATGCGCTCGAGACGGCGCGAGCGGCTCTCACGGTCGCCAACGTCGTCGTGCAGGGGCTCAGCTACGACGCCGACCGCATGGCGGCGGCGCTCTACGGCAGCTTCGTCACGGCGACCGATCTCGCCGATGCGTTGGTGAAGCGCGGTCTGCCGTTTCGCGAGGCGCACGAGCAGACGGGTGCCGCGGTGCGAGCAGCGGAAGAGGCGGGAGTGGAACTCTGGGAGCTTCCGCTCGACACCCTGCGCGCCTGCTGTCCCCTGGCCGACGAGTCGATCTACGCGGGCCTCGACCCAGCGAGCTCGGTCGCGGCGCACGATTCGTTCGGAGGCCCGGCTCCTCAGCGGGTGCGCGAGCAGCTCGAACGCGCGGTGACGGCCCGCGACGCGATCGACGCTTGGAGGACGGGCCGAGTGGAGCCGCCCGTCCTGAGAGCGCACAGGGCGGGAACGCTGAGTCAGTCGGAGCGACTCGCCGTGGAGGACGGTTCTTGAGCCGCCTGCAGCGGCAGCAGGCCGTCTTGCGCGCCGTGACGCAACACGAGGTACGCAGCCAGCGAGATCTCATCGAGCGTCTCGAGGCGGACGGGCTCAGGGCGACGCAGGCGACGATCTCGCGCGACGTGCGTCAGCTCGGGCTCGTCAAACTGCCGGTGCCGGGAGGCGGCTTTCGTTACGGTCTGCCGGGAGACATCGCCGACGCCGCCGATGACGGTGCACTGCGGCAGGCCTGCCAGCAATTCGTCGTCGACGCGGGACCCGCGAACGCCATGCTCGTCTTGCGGACCCAGAGCGGACACGCCAATGCGGCGGCGATCGCCATCGACAACGCCGAGTTGCCCGAGGTCGTCGGCACGCTCGCCGGGGACGACACGGTGCTGGTCTTTGCCGAGTCGGCGCGCGATCGAGATCGCTTGCTCGACAAGTTCCGCGGACTGCTGGAGTAGCGGCTACTCGCCCTCGTCGCCGCCCGGCACGAGCCCGAGCTCTTTCGCGCGGCGACGGACCTGTGACGCGTTCCTGGTCTCCTGGTCGCTGAAGCGCTCTTCGGCCCAGGGGTCGCCGTAGGTGTGGTAACCGTTGCGCTCCCAGAAGCCGCGCTCGTCCTGCGTCAGCAGTTCGATTCCCTGCAGCCACTTGGCGCTCTTCCAGGCATAGAGGTGCGGCACGACGAGGCGCAGCGGACCGCCGTGATCTCCGGCGAGCTCCCTGCCGTCGTGACGGTCTGCGACGAGTGCCCGCTCCGAGAGAAAGTCCTCGAGCGGCATGTTCGTCGTGTAGCCGCCGTAGCAGTGCGCCATGATGTGCGTCGCATCGGGGCTGACTCTCAGGCCTTCCAGCAGAGCGCGCGTCGAGAAACCGCTCCAGGGGTTGTCGAGCGTCGAGAAACGCGTGACGCAGTGAAAGTCGGCGAGCACCTCGATGCGCGGCAGCTCCTGGAGCTGGCCCCAGCTCAGCGTTCGCTCTTCCTCGACGGCGCCGAAGATGCGCAGCTCGAAGTCGGCGGTCTTGACCTCGGGGGTCTCGCCGTAGGTGAGCACCGGCCACTTGTTCGTCTTGTACTGGCCTGCGGGGACCCGGTCGTCGCCCTTGCGAATGCTGTCGTCCATGTTGCGAACCTCTGCCCAGATCGTCCGCTGGAGCGCGAAACGAACCCTTAGGATACGGACAGATGTCGATGATGCGCAATCCGGACGATCCGGCGCCCTTCTCGCGCTCGGCGTCGTGGCGCAAGGGCGTCAGGTACTCGTTGATCTCCATGGTCATCGGGCTCTTCGTGTCGTTCTTCATCGGCCTCGGCGACTCCAATCAGCTGACGCCGTTGCAATTTGCGTTCGGTGCGCTCTACGGCCTGCTGATCTCGACGGGTGCGTGGATGACCGAGGTGTTCTTCGTATCGTTGCTGCAGGAGCGCCGGCTGCCGACCGCACTGCTGCGCTTCGTCAGCTACTTCCTGGGCGGGATGATCGGTCATCTGGTCGCGCACACCGCCGTCCTGGCGTTCCTCGGCTTCGACCACCGCTGGTACTCGGAAGTCCTCGTGGTCCGCACCGTCGTCTTCGGCCTCTTCGCTGCTCTGATCGGACTCGTGTTCCACGCCAACGAGAGGCTTCGGGTGCGCCTGCGAGAACGCGAAGAGGCGCTGCGCCGCTCCGAGCTGGCCGCGGCGCTCGCGGAAAGCGAGCTGGAGATCGCGCGTTCCATCCAGGAGCGGCTCCTGCCACCACCCGAGATCGAGGGTTCGGGCTTCAGAGTGTCGGCTCGCAACGTCGCGGCCAAGGTCGTTGCGGGAGACTTCTACGACGTCTTTCGCGAAGGTGACAGCACCGTCTGCTGCGTCGTCGGCGACGTTGCCGGCAAAGGCGTCGGGGCCAGTCTCATCATGGCGTCGGTCAAAGCGGTCCTGCCCCTGATGACCTCGGGTCGCTCGGTCAGCGAGGCTCTCGACGCTCTGAATGCCAAGCTGCACTCCGAGCTCGCCTCGCGCGAGTTCGTGGCGCTCGTGCTCGTGCGCTTCGACGCCGCTACCGGCATTCTGCAGGTGGCGAACGCGGGCCTGCCCGACCCGCTGCTCGTGCGCGGCGCCCGAGATCTGGAGCCGCTCACGGTCCCGGGTCAGCGGCTGCCGCTCGGAGCCATGGCTTCGACCCGCTACGAAGAGCACGAAGTCGTCCTTGCCGAAGGGGATCGTCTGCTCCTGTACTCCGACGGCCTGCCGGAAGCCCGGATCGACGGCGTCGAGGTGGGCTATCAGCGCTTTGTCGAGATCGCTGCGCGCGCCGCCGAAGCTCCATCGAGTTGGCTCGACGGGATCCTGCACGAGTTCGAAGAGGCGGACGAGGACGAAGACGATCGAACGCTCGTCGCGCTCGAACGGCGCGAGGCGCCGCGTTGACTGAGCGACTCTGGCGACTTCGACTCCGCGATCGCCTGACGAGTCTGCTCCTCGTTCTGGTCGTCGTGCTGTTCGCGCTCTTTGCGGCGGTGACGGCGACGCCCGAAGCGCCGGTCTGGGAACGCATCGAACAGGTCCCGGGCCTGGGCCAGGCGGTCGCTCGGCTGCGCGAGCGCTACCTGCCGCCGGACGCCGACGGCTCCTCCCCCTCTCCGCGTCGAGCCTCCGCCAAGCCGCGAGGCGAGCGGCCTGAACCGCCACCGGACACCGAGTTCGTCGGCATCGGCGCGCGGTTCCTGGCGGAGCCTCGCTCCGACGCCGAGCTGATTCGGGTGACCGAGTCGCTCGGTCAGTTCGAGGCCCTGGAGCGCCAGGGGCGCTGGGTTCGTCTCGTTCTCCAGCGCATCGACGACGAGGCCGTCACCGCCTGGCTCGATACCGAGGCCGAGCGAGACATGAGCGAACCCCCCCTCGGCAACGCTCCCGAGCCGCCGCGCCCTCGTCCGGCGTCACCGGCGACGAGAGCCCAGATCGACGCCGTCATGAAGCATCTGGAGCAGCCCATCGAACAGCTCTCCGTGGCCGGCTACTCGGTCCTTCTCGGGCTTCGCGACCCGGTGCTCGTCGGCATGCTGCGGGCCGAGCTGCCGCGTCTCGAGGCGGCCTATCGTTCCCGGTACCGTCTGCAGCCTCTCGGCGACGCGGCGGAGACGATCGTGGTCTTTCGCGAGGAGGAGAGCTACAGAGGCTTCCAGGACACCGCTCCCCGGATTGCTGGCCTGCAGAGCGCCGGTCATTCGATGCGTGGCCTGGTGGCGCTGTTCAAGGGGGACCGCCCCGACGGCGACGTGCGCGACACCCTTCGTCACGAGATCACGCATCTGTTGAATCGACGTGCGCTGGGGCCGGCTCTGCCGCCCTGGCTCGACGAGGGCCTCGCTGACGAGTTCGCTCTCTTGTCCGCGACGCAGGGGGACGATCCGTTCAGCGCCTACCGCTTCACTCTCGGCAACGAGACGCTCTATCGGGGTCCGCTGGCGTCTCTTCGCATCCTGCTTCAGACCCGCGACGGCGGTCGGTGGCTGTCCCTCGAGCGACTCTTGGGCATGGATTGGGATCAGTTCGTGCGTGGAGGGCAGGGCGCCATGCGTTACGCACAGTCCTCACTCTTCGTGCACTGGCTGTTGGAAGCCTACCCGGAGGAGTTCCACCGCTATCTCAACAGCGTTTCCCTCGGGCGTCCGGCCGGTGCCGCCGAGCTGAGTCGTGCCTGCGGCCGCGAGATTCGAGAGCTCGACGAGCAGTTTCAAAGGTGGCTCGAGCGCTGGCGCGGTGCCGCGGGACTCCTCTAGTTCACTTGGCCGCGTCGTGAGAACGTGACGGCGTCCATGCGCTTGACTCCCAGCAAACGTCAGTTCCTGCGCCGCGTCTACGGCGTGCTTCTGCTCGCCGTCCTGGTGCTCGTCGCGCTCGAGACTGCGCTCTTTGCCTCGGGCGCGGCTCCGAAGTTGGCGCGCTTCTTCGGCGGGACCAACTGGCTGCTCGTTCTGTGCGGCTACATGATCGTTTCGTATCTGGCGAGCGGAGCCGCGCGCAAACTCCGCTCGACCGCCGCGCAGCTCTCGGCGCTGATCGTCTACGTCGTGGCCAAGGCGGTGATCTTCGTCCCCCTGCTCTACTGGGCCGAGCGATCGGCACCGGGAACGATCGGCTCCGCTGCTGCGGCGACGGTCTTCGGTTTCATCAGCCTGACGGCTGTCGTCTGGTGGAGCGGCAAGGAGTTCGACTTTCTGCGACCCCTGCTCGTCTGGGGCGGGCTGTGCGCTCTGGTCGCGATCCTCGTGGCACTGCTGACGCCCTTTCGCCTGGGCGTCTGGTTCTCCGTCGCCATGGTGGTCTACGCCGGGGCCGCGGTGCTCTACCGCACGGACAAGGTTCTGCGTCGCTACCGCAAAGGACGCGAGGTCGCCGCCGGGCTCGAGCTCTTCGCTGCCATCGCTCTGATGTTCTGGTATGCCGTCCGGCTGCTGCGGCGCGTTCGCAGCTGACGGCGCCGTTGCGATTCCACGGGTGCCGTGCCATGTTGAGGCATGCGCCGTGTCGTTGCCTCTCGCTACGTGACCTCGCTCCCCGAAGGGGGCTCGCTTCCCGCCGTCGTCGATACGGAGGATGGTCTTTTCGTCGTCAAGTTCCGCGGCGCGGGACAGGGTGCCAAGGCGCTGATCGCCGAGATTCTGGTGGCGGGCTTCGCAAAGGCTCTCGAACTGCCGGTGCCCGAAGTCGTGATCGTCGATCTCGACGAGTCCTTCGGTCGTTCCGAGCGCGACCCTGAGATCCGCGACATCCTGGCGGGCAGCGTCGGAGCGAACGTCGGACTCCGCTATCTGCGCGGCGCTTTCAACTTCGACGGGGCCGCGGACGATGTCAGTGAAGAGCTCGCTTCGCGGGTGCTCTGGCTCGACTGCTTCGCGACGAACATCGATCGCACGCCGCGGAATCCGAACCTCCTCTGGTTCGAGGATTCGCTCTGGCTCATCGACCACGGCGCCGCCGTCTACTTCCATCACGGCTGGAGCCCGGAGTCGCCGCCCGATCCACAGGCGGCGTTCGTCGGCACTGGGGATCACGTGCTGCTGCGCCGTGCAACCGAGCTCGAAGCGGCCGACCGCTGGGCTCGCCAGCAACTCGAGGGGGACGTCGTGCGTGAAATCGTCGCCGACGTCCCGGACGAGCTGCTGGCGGATCGACCGCCCGGCGTCGAGCTCCCCTTCGGCACTCCGGGTGCGACGCGAACGGCCTACGTCGAATACTTCGAAGCGCGCTTGGCGCGGTCCAGAGGTTTCGTCGACGCGGCGCTCGAAGCGCAGGCGGCGTCGCCGGACGAACAACGCAAGGAGTACCGTCGTTGAGCCGCTGCGCGTACGAGTGGGCGACCGTTCGCCTCGTGCCGCAGGTGCACCGGGAGGAGTTCCTCAACGTCGGAGTGATCCTCCACTCGCGGACCGAAGAGTTCCTGAAGGCGCGCGTCGAGCCGAGCTGGGAGCGGCTCGAGAGCGTGCTTCCTGCCGCATCGCAGGAGACGGCGCGGCGCCACCTCGAGACGTTCGTTGCGCGCTGTCACGGCGAGAAGCTGCCGGGCGATCCCGTGGCCCTGCTGCCGCCGTCCGAGCGCTTTCACTGGCTTACGGCGCCGCGCTCGGCGGTCGTACAGACGTCACCGGTGCGGCAGGGGCTCGCGACCGACCTCGAAGAGGAGCTGGAGCGTCTCTATCGCGAACAGTGCCTCTAGGTTGTCCCTCGTCCAGTTTCGTCGAGCGGCTCACCCGTCTTCTGCGCTCGACGCACTCGCAGACCCCACGGCCTCCATCGAACCCTCGGCCCCTGTCGAAGGCGGTGGCAGCGAGCCGCGGAGGTCCAACCGCGCGCCGGTGCGCTCGATCTCGATCTCCAGAATCTCGTACTCCCAGACGCCGGCCTGCTTGATCGCCACGACGTAGAGCGTCGCGGCGCCGTTCGGCCCGCTCAGCGGAATGGAGAAGTCGGCATCTCCCGAGTTGGGCGAGGTGTTGATAGATCCGCTGAAGAGGATGCCGGTCTCGATCGGCTCACCCAGCTCTTCGACGACGCGTGCGTCGGCCCGGGCGACGTCGACCGCGCCGGTGTAGACGTCGGTCTGCTTGAGGCCCTGGAAGAGCGCAACGCCGCCGCCGAGCGGCAGGATGACGAAGAGGCCCAGCAGGAGGGCGAGGCATCCGCAGCATCCGCCGGCGGCAAAGATGCAGGAACGGTTGTTGTTTCCTTCGCTCACGTGACTTCTCCCAGGGGATTCGAGCGTGAGAGGATCCTACGCCTGTCCGCCACACGGGCGCCAGCGCACGAGCGCCCGCCATCGACCGGAGATTCCCATGCCTCGACTCATCGACGAACCCGTCGTCATCGCCGCTGCCGGCAACAAACCGAAGAGGATCGAAGAGTACGCGGGGAGAGTGCGCACCGAGCACACCTCCGTCAGCGTCGCTCGTATGGTCTCCCCCGAAGGCTGGGTCGAGCCCGGGCAGAGGCCCGAGTTCGAGGAAGTCACGGTCGTGCTCGCTGGTACCTTGCGCGTCGAGAGCGAAGACGGCGTTCTCGACGTCAATGCGGGGCAGGCGGTGATCGCCGAGCCGGGTGAGTGGGTGCGCTACAGCTCGCCCGAACCCGGCGGCGCGGAATACGTTGCCGTCTGTCTGCCGGCGTTCTCGCCGAACACGGTGCACCGCGACGACGAGTAGTCCGACGACGGTTCGAGGAACGAGTTCGGCACAGCTGCGCACCGGCCGGATCACGCCGACGTCGCCCGCGCCATTCGATGAGCGCAGCGAACCGTGGATCGGTCTTACGGAGTCGCCCGCTCTACGGTCAGCGACTCTTCCTCACGCCAGGCCTCTTCGCCGTCCTCGTAGTGCTCCCGCTTCCAGATCGGCACCTCCTTCTTGAGGCGCTCCAGGGCGAGGCGGTTGGCGTCGTAGGAGACGTCGCGGTGCGGTGACGCAGCGGCGATGACGACGCTCGACTCCGGCACTGCGATGTTGCCGAGCCGGTGAACGATGGCGATGCGCAGTCCTTCGAACTGCGCTTCGAGTTCGCTCTCGATCTGGCGGATGCGCTGCTCGGCCATCGATTCGTAGGCCGAGTAGGTGATGCTGGCCACGCCGCGTCCCGCGTGGTGGTTGCGGACGTTTCCGAGAAAGACGAGCAGCGCACCGCAGGTGGGGGCGGCGACTGCGCGGGCGACGTCGTCGGCGACCAGCGGCGCGGTCGTCAGTCGCGTCGCGTCTCTTTTCGATCCGAGCGCTTCGGCCACCTCGGCGGGCGCTCCGCCGGAGACCGGAGGCAGGAGGGCCACTTCGCAGCCGTCGCTCAGCTGAGCTTCGTCAGGCACGATCTCGCCGTCGATGGCGACGGCGAGGCGGTGCCAGAGCTCTCCGAGCGAGGGGTAGTCGCGCTCGAGTCGCTCCTTGAGCGCTCTCACGTCGGCTCCGGGGGCGAGCTCGAGGGTGACTTCGGCGCCGCCGACGGCGTCGGAAGCGCTGGCAAAGGTCAAGACGCGAACGTTCATCGGCGCGATGCTATAGCAGTCTGTGCGTGCGTTTCTCCGCTGCCGAGCCGATCGCTCGTGGTTCATAATCGCGATATGTCCGATGCCACCGAACTCCAGTCGCACCTCGAGCGCGACGATCTCTATACGAAGCGCGAAACGCACTGGCGTGAGCGCACAGAATCTCTGCTGCGGGAGGCCGCCGAAATCGAGCTCGGAGGTGGCGAGCAGCGCCTCGAACGGGAGCGAGCCAAGGGCAAGATGACGGCGCGCGAGCGCGTTGCCAAGCTGTGCGATCCCGGCTCGGCCTTCCTCGAGGTCGGCCTCTGGTCCGCGTGGGGGCAGTACGAAGAATGGGGTGGCGCTCCCGCGGGCGGTGTCGTCACCGGTGTCGGTCAGGTACGCGATCGACAGGTGATGGTCGTAGCGAACGACGCGACGGTGAAGGCCGGAGCGTGGTTCCCTGCCACTTGCAAGAAGGTGCTGAGAGCTCAGGAGATCGCCCTCGAGAACCGGCTTCCGCTGGTCTACCTGGTCGACTCCGCCGGCATTTTTCTGCCGCTGCAGGCCGAGCTCTTCGCCGACCGCGACCACTTCGGTCGCGCCTTCTACAACAACGCTCGCCTCTCCTCCGAGGGCATCTTCCAGATGGCCGCGATCATGGGATCCTGCGTCGCCGGAGGCGCCTACCTGCCGATCATGAGCGACGAGTCGCACATCGTCGAAGGGACGGGTTCGATCTTCCTCGCGGGCTCCCACCTCGTGAAGGCGGCGATCGGTGAGTTGGTCGAGAACGAAGAGCTCGGCGGCGCCGTGGTGCAGGCTGACATCAGCGGTGTCGTCGATCATCGGCACCCCGACGACGCCTCCTGTCTGCGCAAGATCCGGGAGCAGTTCGCGCAGCTCGGTCGGGAGCCTCGAGGGCCGTTCGAGCGACGCGAAAGCCGTCCTCCGAAGTACGCTCCCGAGGAGATCTACGGGCTCCTTCCCGTCGACCAGAGCAAGCCCTATGACGTGCGCGAGGTTCTCGCCCGTCTCCTCGACGCCGGCGAGTTCGAAGAGTTCAAGGCAACCTACGGTGGCTCGGTGATCTGCGGCACCGGGTGGATCGACGGTTGGTCTGTGGGCATCGTCGCGAACCAGCGTCTGATCGTGTCGCGCAAGACCGGAACCGGGCCTGCGGACCAGGAGATCCAGATCGGCGGCGTCCTCTACTCGGAGGCGGCCGACAAGGCGGCGCGATTCGTACAGCTGTGCAATCAGAAGAAGATTCCGCTGATCTTTCTGCAGGACGTCACCGGCTTCATGGTCGGCCGCCGCGCCGAGTGGGGCGGCATCATCAAAGACGGCGCCAAGCTGGTCAACGCCGTGTCGAACTCCGTCGTGCCGAAGATCACGCTGTTCACGGGTAACTCTTTCGGCGCTGGCAACTACGCCATGTGCGGCAAGGCGTACGGTCCACGCTTCGTCTGGTCGTGGCCGACCGCCGCCATTTCGGTCATGGGGCCGGCCCAGGCCAGCAACACCTTGCTGTCGATCGCCACCAAGAACCGCGAGGTCGATGCGCAGGAGAAGGCAGAGCTGCTTGCCGACATTCGCGGCCGCTACGAAGCGGCGATGGATCCGCGCTACGCAGCGAGTCGGCTCTGGACGGACGGGATCGTGGCACCCGATGCGACGCGCAGCATCCTCTCGCAGAGCCTTGCCGCTGCGGCCAACAATGCGCAGCTAGCGGAGTTCAAGACCGGGGTTCTTCAGACCTGAACCGACGAAGCCCTGCGAGGCCTTGTGATGAACTCGAGTCGCGCCTTGGAGAGCTCGGGGCCTGAACTCGCAGAGACTATGCTGTTGTGACATAGTCGGTCGAGACAGTACCCTCAGAAACATCCTGTTGTGGCGCCGATCCATGGCACTCGACCCAGAGGTTCTCCGATGAAGCTCCTCCTCTTCGACATCGACGGCACGCTTCTGCAGTGCGGGCGCCAGGTCGGCGTT
>JBCCLJ010000014.1:0-59373 GCA_039026915.1 Acidobacteriota bacterium | reverse complement strand
GTAGAGCACGACGCGCTCTCGCTCATCTCCACAGTGAATCCACTCACAGGGGACACCATGCGCTTCGACAGGAGCGCAGACGACGTCGTCCGGCAGCTCGAGCTCACGTTGACGCTCTTCCATGTCGGCGCGCCGCTCTTCCCAGGAGGCGTCCACGGGAGCCCGCTGCTCGCGCAAGAGCTCGATCAGGGTCTTCAGGGCTGCGCTGGTCATGCGTCGACCTCCCGAGAGATTTCTGCTCGTTGCCGAGAGCGCGGATCGTGCAGAGGAATCTCGATTCTAGCCAGCATCGCGAGGCGTTCGCCGACGGACGCACTGCCTTCGAGAGCGAGCGTCGTCACCGAGCGCCCGGTCACCACGACGCGCGCGGTGACCGCGTCGCCGTCCTCGACCGGTGAGATCCAGCGGACGTCGAGGTGCGCTCCGTGGGAAAGCGCGTGCCCACCGAGCTCGAGGTGTAGCAGCTCGAGGAGGGAAGACAGCACGTGCGGACCGCCGGCGATCGGCTTGGCGAGGCCAGCGGCCCGGGCGACTGCAGGGTCGGTGTGGATCGGATTGCGGTCGTCCGGTCCGGTCTCGGCCTGCATCATGCTCAGGGTATAGAGCCTGGGTGACGCCGTCATCGAGCGCCCCTCGCTCAGCGATCCGAGCGTCGGCAGATGGTCATGGTCCTCCGGCCGAGGGCCGATCGGAGGCGGTTCGGCACTGCCGCGGTCCAGGTTCATGGCCCCACGGCGATCCTGCGGCCTGAACCGGCCGAGGCTCGTCGTCCGACTCGAGGCCACCGTATGGCCGTCGCGATCTCGCGTGGTGGAGAGCACCTGACGGTAGAGGCGCTTTCGCTTCACGAAGCGCGAAGCCAGCGAGCCGCTGACGACGAGCTGTTCGTCGAGGCGTACCGGTCGCAGCAGAGTGAGCTGCTCGCGGGCGTAGATGCCACCGGCGATCTCGTAGTGGGACGACAGTAGGTGCACGCTGCCTGCGACGAGCGCTTCGGGGGGAAGGTAGCCGTCGTCGACGAGGGTCTTGGTCGCAGGGCAGTCGGAGCCGAGTCCGGCGAGGGTACGCTGCGCGCGCGAGAGATCGGTCTCGACCGGCACCGCCTCGAGGCGCAGTGGCACCTGCGCCTCTTCCAGAGTCAGTGCCGGTCGTTCGGCCAAAGGGCCCGCTACCGGCCGCCGGCGCCGGCGCTGGCCTGCTCCGTCATCGCGTTGGCCAGGCTGGGGCCGGAGAACTTCCGGCCCTTGCCACGCATCGTGTCGACGTTGCTCGAGCTGATCCGCTGGCCAAAGAAGATCTCACCTTCGACTCCGTCGTCGTTGCGCTTTGCGATGAAGCCCATCGGCGTGCGCGTGCCGCCGGCGCTGGTGATCATCTCGGCGGTGAAGACGAAGTCGTCGCCGACGCGCTCGATCTTCGGGATCGAGGCATCGAGGATCAGCGTGCTGAAGGTGACGTAGAAGTTGCCTTCTGCATTCTCCTCCTCGGGCAGCACCAGGCCCCAGACCTGTCCGAAGCCCATGCCGTCGATCGAGATCGCGTACCCCTCTTTGGGGTCGTGCAAGGCGAGCAGCGTGTCGACGGTGTCCCGCGTGCGCACCGGCTTGACCTTGACCCCCTCGTCGACGACGAAGTCGAAGAAGGCGACGAGCATCTCGTTGTTGGTGCCGTCGCCCCACGGCACGTCGATCGACGCATCGGGATTGGCTGCGTTCTCGGCCGAGTTGTCCCACCAGGCGTCGACCGTGAGAACGGAGCCTGCGGGAGCGGCGATCGGTTCGGCAAGCTCGTAGATGTTCTGCCAGTCGTAGTCGTACTCGGGCACGGAGAGAAGGATCTCCTTCTCGTCCGAGTCAGGACGCTGAATCGTGTAGACCATCGACTTGCCGCGCTGATGCATGTGCGGCAGGAAGGAAAGAACCTTGCTGTCCTGGGAGAAGACGTACACCGCCTGCTCGTGATGATCGGCGGCGCCAGCCGGGATGAACATGCCGGGATCGGCGGCAAAGGCCGTTGTGATCTCCTTCTGGAGTTCGCCCTCACCGAAGTAGAGGCCGACCCTGGAGACGTCCGTACCGGCGTTGCCGCTCGGGTGGTAGTGCATGTTGAAAGAGAGCATCTGCTTCGGCTCGACCGTCTTGCCGCTGCCTTCCGGAAACTTCGAGGGCGGGCTGCCGGCGACCCAGACGCCGCCGAAGCGCGGGGCTTCGCCCATGCGGGTCTTTCGCTTGGCCGCTTCGTTCAGGTAGACGAGCTTGTTGACGCCGGCGTTGCTGTCGTCGTCATCGGACATACCGAACGGGCCAAAGTAGGTGACGACGTGGTGGAGTACCTCGGTGTTTCCGGGCAGCAGTTCGACGGCGCGAACCCACTTCCCTTCCGGCACCTCCATTGCGTAGACCTGGGTGATGAAGAGATCGGGTCCGCCTTCCGGCACCTCGACGGGCGCGAGCTCGATGACGTAGTCCGGCTCTTCGCCCATCTTCCAGCTACCGGCCTCGGCCATCTGCGGCGGCTCCGGCATCTTGTTCGGATCGCCCTGCGGTGCGCCCTGGTCGACCCAGGCCTGGATCGTGGCGATCTCGGTGTCGGAGAGGCTGATGTCGTTCGAGAAGACGCCGTGGTCGGCGTCGGCGTCCCAGGGAGGCATTTCTCGTTCGGTCACGGCGCGCCGGATCGACTTCGCCCACGGTCGTGCCTCGCCGTAGGAGAGGAGAGACATCGGCGCGGCATCGTTCGGCCGGTGGCAGGAGACGCAGTTGTTGAAGAAGATCGGTGCCACGTCTTCGGTGAACGTGACCGACTTCGTCTCCTCTGCGGCCGCGGGTGTGGCGGCGACCAGGCCGAAAAGCGCAAGGGGTGTGAGTTGCGTGCGGAGAGCTCGGAAGTGCTTCATGTTGATGCTCCGGGAAGGAGTTTTCGAACGAGCGACGGCGCAGCCGCCGTGCCGGCGGCTCGCTGATTCTACAGAACTGGTCGGGCGGTCAACTGCGGAAGTCCGCGAGGCCCGCTCAGCGGCAGAGAACCGGCACCTGCTCGCCGCTTGCGAGAGCGAGAATCTGGCCGGCCTGAAGCACTTGGATCCCGTCGAGCTCGTTGCCTGAGGCATCCAGCAGGACGAGAGTTCCGTTGCGTGCAAGGCCGCCTGCGTCGACGGCGAGGAAGCCGTCACGGACCTTGCGGGCGGCCCTGCCGATGAGCTGGAAGCGGTACCTCGAAGTGCGCTGCACGTAGCCCTCTGCGTCGCCCTTGACTCCGTAGGAATCGACCTCGAGCGCGACGGACCGGATGTCGAGGTCGAAGAGACTGACGATGCCGTCGTCCTTGGGGAGATCGGTCTCGAGGTAGAAGTGGCGCCACAGTCGATCGGCGCCGGAGAGCAAGCCGTCGCCGCTCGTGTCGAAGGGGGCGAGGGGCTGGCAGGCGTCCGTTGGTGCGTCGCTGGTCCTGTCGGCCACTGCGGCCCCGCCTTCCGCGGCTTGGCGCGCTTTCGCATCGATGGGCGGCGCCGCGCCGGTCGCACTCTCGGTGGGCTGCGCCGCGATCGGCGTCTCGGTGGCGTCGCGCTCGACGTTCGGAGCCTCGTCCTCAGGCGAGGCGGCAGTCGGCGTCGCGGGCTCCTTTGCGACGACGCGGGGCGTCGCGGCCGTCGGCTCGACAGCCGGAGGCTGACGTGGGGGAATCGCCTCGCGGACTCCGGCCCTTTCGTCGAGCCGCGCCGCCGGCTCCGCCGCCGTGGGCGCTTCGCTCTTGCCGGCCGCGTCGTTTTCGGCTTCTTTGAGCGCAGCCGCCAGGGCTCGGACGCGCGCTCGCCCTTCCGGACTCAGTTGGGCCAGCAGCTCTTCGATGGCCTCCTCGAGCTCGAGCAGACGTTCCGCCAGGCGCTGTTCGCTGGTCGTCGCCTGAGCGCTGGCGACATCGGCCCAGAGCAGCGTACCGAGGGGCAGGAAGAGCAGGAAAGCGGGTGCGAGCAGGGAGCGTCGGCGAGTCATGGAGCGATGCTAGCGGAGAGCCTCGGCTGGGTTGCGCGGTTCGCCACCTTCGGAACATAGTTGCCGCTCCACACCGTGATCCCCGATGGTGTAATGGCAGCACAGCAGTCTTTGGAACTGCTTGTCCAGGTTCGAGTCCTGGTCGGGGAACCACTTGACGGTGCAGGTGCCAGGCCGTTGCGTCGCAAGCCTGCACGATCGCGAAGGAACCTCCCACGGCAGCGGCCAGCTCGCCTTCGCTCCACGGCCTTCGTGAGACGCGGCATCCTCCCATTGCTCTGCGAGAGGCTGACACTTTCCTCGAAGTCGGTCTGTCCGCGCGGTCGTTTTGCTCGACGCAGAGGCCACGAACTGTCGCCGGCGCTGGACGACTTGGCGGCGCCGAGTGAGGCCCCCGGGAAGTTTGGGACTTTGGGAGAAACGATGCGCAAGACTCTCTTCTCGATCGCCGTCTCTGTCGCGCTCTTCATCGCCTATCTGCCGTTCACCGTGATTCGTGCCCCCGAGACTCGGGAGCAGTGTGAGGCAGTTCGCGGCGTCATCGCCGAGGTCTCGAGTCCCTGCTGCGAGGACATCGAGTTGCGGCTTCAGGGAGACGGCAGAGCCTTTCACGTGAACCGTGGTCTAGAGCGAGGGCTCGAGCTCGCGGAGCTTGAGGAGCTCGTCGGCCAGACGGCCGAGATCCTCGTCGGCCCAAGTCCGTGGACTCCGTTCGATCCACTGAGTCGCCGAGCCCCGGTCGCCCAGATCACGGTTGCCCAAGAGCTTCATTTCACGGTCTTTTGAGGTCGGCCGAAACCTTCGAAGAGCCGAGGCAAGAGTGCGCCTGAGGCCACAGGCCCGATTCGTTCGCTGCGGCCGCATCGAGGGAGACGGAGCGCAGGGTTCGGAGTTAGACTCTCGGGAACGATACCGATTCGACCCTTGAGGCCCGAGCGAGCGACGGCGTGAGTCCCCCGGGCTCTCGCGAGCCAGCCGCCGGGCCGAGGTGCATATAGACATGGTTGAACCACGCGTGACCGATGCGCTTTTCGAAAGTGCCGAGCAACTTGCGTCCGATTTCTCTCTCTTTCCGCAATCGACCGATACCGCCCGCTTCGCGCCGATCGAAGGGCTGATCGCTCCGGAGGACGCTCGGCGCCAGATTCAGGTTCTTCGGAGCCTCGCGGTCGACGAGTACGTCGAACGCTGCGTCCTGCCGAGCGAGGATCCCGGACGCGCTGGCGTGCGGGCGATTGTTCGGCGCCTGGGCTGGCAGACGATTCGTGAGCTCGAGTTCGGCCCTCTGTACGGAGCCGAGGTCCGGGCCACGGTCGCCGGGCAGCAGCGCCGCATCGGCGTCCTCGCGCAGGACCGCACCCAGAACAACGGCGCCTGGCTCCCCGAGCATCACCTGCGCGCCGTCGAGGTGATCCGGGATCTCGCCGTGCACTCCGTGCCGATCGTCACGTTCATCGACACGCCGGGCGCCGACTCGGGAGAGATCGCCAACCGCAACAATCAGGCGCACTCGATCTCTCGACTCATCGCGGAGATGGCTCAGATCCACGTACCCGTCGTCGGCGTCATTCTCGGCAACGGCTATTCGGGCGGCGCCATCCCACTGGCGACGGCCAACATCCTGCTCTCGGTCTCGGACGGCGTCTTCAACACCATTCAGCCGCGCGGTCTCGCGAACATCGCTCGCAAGTACAACCTGTCCTGGCAGGAGTGCGCCCAGGCGGTCGGTGTCTCCGCCTATGAGCTGTTCGAGCAGGGCTACCTCGACGGCGTCGTCGACTACACGCCGGACCGACCGGACGACAACGTCGAGAATCTCGGGAACGCGATCACGTCGTCGATCGCGGCGGTCGAAGAGCTGGCGACGCGCTTCGTGCGCGATCAGCCCGCGGTCTTCGAGCACTACCGTCGCACCGTCAGCCGTTTTCTCGACCCCTCCGAACGACTGCGCCGCCAGCAGAGCAGCGATCAGCTGTCGACCCTCGACAACCCGACGCACCAGCCGAACCTCTTTGGTGTCGCCTACCGCTACGTGCGCTACCTCGGCATGCGACGCCGCCTGCGTTCGACGAACGTACAGAAGTACGGACGCCTCAGTGATCAGGAGATTCCGTCGGGGGATCTGGCCCGGCGCCAGGAGCTCGAGAACCGCAGCGCCTTCGAGCGCTGGCTCGAGAGTCCTCTTCACGTTCGCTACGACGTGCCGCTCAACGAGGCGTGGAAGGCGGTCGTCAAATCTCGCGTGGCACTCGACCGTGACCGCGGTCGCGTGGCGACCTTCCTCTTCGGCAGCCGCCAGCAGAATCTCGTCCGCGACCGCAAGGTGCTGACGCTCGAGCTCGCTTTCTACCTGTACAACCTCTGGAAGAGTGGCGCTCAGCACAACGTAGCTGCCCTCCTCGACTACCTCGAGAAGGACGACTCTGGCCCGGCGCCGCCGGATGCCAGCGCCGACGTCCTGCAGATCGTCAGCGACCCGGACGTGCGTCAGGAGTTTGCTGACGAGTGTCGCAATCTCCTCCTCTTCGATCTGCTCTACGACCGTCTGATCCAGGATCTCAAATCCGTCGCCCGTGAGGCGATGGAGACGAACAAGATCTCGAAAGAGTCCGTGGGTCGCCTGCTCGAAGCCTCTCTCGGCGCGGCGGTGGAGGCAGCACAGAAGAACCCGATCTGGAACCGGGACGGCGTGCAGAGCTCCGAGGAGGACCTGCGAGATGCATTGCACAAATGGATCCGCCGGCTCGGTCGTCATCGTCGACGCGCGGAGCTGCTCAAGGCCGTCGCCGACTGGAAGAAGGCCGCCTACCCCCAGGTCTCGGAGCCGCTCTTCGGGCTGATCACCTTCTTCTTCGATCGTCTGCTGCAGAACTACTACTACGTCGAGACCTTCGGCGGTCGCTACGACGGTTCGATCCGTCCGCGCAACATCGGCATCAAGGACTTCTGGAGCCGACTCGATCGTGCGTACAAGGACCTCCTACTCCAGGAGGTTCTGACCGACGTCAAACGCCGCGAGCGGGTTCTACCGAAGATGATCCTCAACGAGTTCTTCGACGGAGTCGACGAGCTCAACAGCAGCCTGATGACCAGCGACCCGGTCTCGTTTCCAGGCTTCCGCCTGTCGATCGAACAGGCCCTCGATTCCGACCAGGTTCCGTGCGGCGTCGTGACGGCGCTCGCTCACGTCGAGGTGGGCGGGACCAAGAGACGCGTTGGCGTCATGGTGTCGAATCTCGGCTTTCAGGCCGGTTCGTTCGACATGGCGTCCGGCGAGAAGTTCTGCAAACTGCTCGTTCGGTGCGCGCGGCGCAGGCTTCCAGTCTTCTGTTTCGTCACCTCAGGCGGCATGCAGACCAAGGAGGGTGCCGGTGCTCTCTTCTCGATGTCCGTCGTCAACGATCGCATTACGCGCTTCGTTCGCGACCACGATCTGCCGATCGTGATGTTCGGCTTCGGCGACTGCACCGGCGGTGCCCAGGCGAGCATGGTGACCCATCCTCTGGTCGAGAACTACTACTTCTCCGGCACCAACATGCCGTTCGCCGGGCAGATCGTCACGCCTTCGCACCTGCCGCTGACGTCGACACTGTCGAACTATCTGTCGGAGACGCCCGGCGCGATGACCGCGCTCGTGCGGCATCCCTTCGCCAGCGACCTCGACGAGCGTCTCTACGAGATCGACCCGGAGATCCCGGTTCCGGAGCTGTCGGTGGAGCAGGTCATCGAGCGCGTGCTCGAAGGCAAGGCGCCGCCGGACGAAGAGGTCAGCACTCCGGCAGCGCACCGTTCCGAGCGCAACCGCGAGAAGACCTTCCGCCCCGTCAACAAGGTCCTCATCCACGGCCGAGGCTGTACCGCGGTGAAGCTGGTCAACGTCGCTCAGCAGCGCGGTATCGACGTCGTGCTCGTGCAGTCGGATCCCGATATGGAGTCGACCGCTGCGCGCGCGCTGCGCGGCGACAGCACCCTGGTCTGCCTCGGAGGCAGCACGCCGGACGAGAGCTATCTCAATGCCCACTCGGTGATTCGCATCGCCGAGACCGAGGGCGCGGACTCTCTGCATCCCGGCATCGGCTTTCTCTCCGAGAGCGCCTCGTTTGCCGACCTCTGCGCCCGGCACGATCTCAACTTCGTCGGACCGAGCGTCGAGGCGATGGAATGGATGGGTAACAAGTCGAACGCGGTACAGACGGCGACGCGCCTCGGTGTCCCGGTCGTGCCGGGCAGTCATGGCGTCGTCACCTCGCCGGCAGCCGCTCGCGAGGTCGCGCAGCGAGTTGGGTTTCCGGTGATGATCAAGGCGGTGCACGGCGGCGGCGGTCGCGGCATTCGTCGGGTTGACGAGGGAGACGACTTCGAGGAGATCTTCCTGCGCATGGGTACCGAGGCCGCCAACGCCTTCGGCAGCCGTGATCTCTACCTCGAGCGCTGCGTCCAGCGCTTCCGTCACGTCGAGGTGCAGGTCCTGCGGGATTCCAATGGCAACGTACTGGTGCCGGGCTACCGCGACTGCTCAGTGCAGAGGAATCACCAGAAGGTCGTCGAAGAGTCGGCCAACACGCACCTGCCGGAAGAGCGCAAGCGCGAGCTCTACTCCTATGCGGAGCGGCTGGCCAACGAGGTTGGCTACATCGGCGCGGGCACCGTCGAGTTCATGTACGACCTCGATCGCGACGAGCTCTACTTCATGGAGATGAACACGCGTCTCCAGATCGAGCATCCGGTCACCGAGAAGTCGGCGAACGTCGACATCGTCGGGGCGCAGTTCGATATCGCTGCGGGCGGCTCGATCGCCGGGCTCCAGATCGAAGAGAGCGGCTTCGCCGTGGAGGTGCGCGTCAACGCCGAGCGCCTCGAGATCGCCGCCGACGGTTCGCCGAGCTTTCGCCCGGACCCCGGACAGATCACGCGCTGCGACTATGCCGACATCGAGGGCGTGGACATCCTCTCGGCGATCGACGACGGCATCTCCGTGTCGCCGTTCTACGACAGCATGGTGGCGCAGGTCATCGTTCACGAGAAGGATCGCGATGCCGCGCTCGACAAGCTCGTCGCGTTCCTCAAGGGCACGCGCATTGAGGGTGTCGGAACCAACATCCCCCTCCTCCTTCGTATCCTCGACGATCCCGAGTTTCGTCGCGGCGAGCACGACACGGCCTACATGGCGAGACTGCTGAGCCGGCTCGACCTGCAGGAGATCGCAAGCGAGATCGACGAGGCGGCGGGCCAGGCGGGCGGAATCGACCGCGCCACGATCGAGATCGAAGACTCGAGTGAGCTCAAGGTCGTGGCTCAGTCACAGGGCATCTTCTATTCCTCGCCTTCCCCCGGAAAGCCGGACTTCGTGCAGGTTGGCGAGCACGTCAGCGGCTCGCACGTACTCTGTCTGATCGAGGCGATGAAGCTCTTTCAGGAGGTCTCCCTGGCGTCTTTCAACAGCGAGTCGGAGCTCTATCCGATGGATCAGCGCTACGAAGTCGTGCGGGTCAACCCGGAGGACGGTCAGCTGGTCAACCAGGGCGACCTGCTCTTCGTCGTGCGCCCGATCGCCGCATAGGCTTGGAGCCGATGATCGCTGCAGGAGCACTGTCCGGCAGGGCGCTTTGACGTCGGAGGCGCAGGCGGCGCGCGGCCGCATCGAGTGGACGAGGCGCCGGATGCCCCTCCTGAGCAGCGTCGGGCGCCAGTTCTCACAGACGCGGCCGTTCGAAGGGCTCCGGATTGCTTTTCGCCTGCACGTCGAGCCGAAGACCGCGGTCCTGCTCGAGGCGCTGCAGGCAGGCGGCGCTGAGGTCGAGGTCCTCGGTAACCAGGGCACCACTCAGTTCGGCACCGCAGAGGTGCTGAGGTCGAGCGGATTGGCCGTGCTCGACGAGCCGGGCGACGATGCCCGAACGACCGCCACCAAGGTCGGGCACCTGGCTTCGTCCAACCCCGATCTCGTGCTCGACAACGGCGCCGAGGTCATCGCGGCCGTGATCGAGGCGGGGAGTGCCCTGCGCGGCGCGACCGAAGAGACGACGTCGGGTGCATTCCTGCTCCGCGAAGAGTACGACGCGCGGGTGCCCTTTCCCGTGGTCGTGATCAACGACAGCCCGCTCAAGTCGTTGGTCGAGAACAAGCACGGTGTCGGAGAGTCCGTCATCGATACGGTCACTCGCGTGACGAACCTCGCGCTGCACCGTCTGCGGGTGATCGTCTTCGGTTACGGCTGGTGTGGGCGTGGCATTGCGCTGTATGCAGCTCGCAGAGGAGCGGCTGTCGAGATCGTCGAGCCGGACGAGCTGAAGGCGCTCGAAGCGACGATGGACGGCTTTCGCGTCGTCGAGGGCGCCGACCTCGGAGCGGCGCAGCTCGTCTTCACGGCGACGGGTCGCGATGACGTTATCGCGACGGAGCAGCTGACTTCGCTGTCAGATGGTGCGATCCTGGCCAATGCTGGACACACCGACCGCGAGATCGACGTGGGAGGGTTCCGCTCTCTCGGCCCGGTCGAGCGACTCGCCCCCTCCATCGAACGGGTTCGGACCGGCGACGGTCGAGAGCTGTTCCTTCTGGCGGAGGGACGGATCATCAACTTGGCGGCGCAGGGCGGGCTCGGGAATCCCATCCAGGCGATGGATATGGGACTCACGCTGCAGGCGAGATCGCTCGAGGCGCTCGCTCTCGGCCGGGTGAGTCCCCTGGGGCCGCAGCCGGTCCCCGACGCGGTGGATCGCGAGGTCGCTCGGGCGTTTCGACGCACTCTCGAGCGCGGAGAGTCAGCGTGAGCCGAGCGACGGTTCCGCGGAGGTGCCTGATCGCGCTGATGCTCGGGACGATGTTCGTTGCCTGCTCCGGAGCGCCCGATCCGGCCGTTCCGGTCACTCGGTCCGCACCCCGCGACCGAGTGAAGGCGTCGCAACCCAAAGAGCCACCGACGGCCGTCGCACCTCGGGCCCGTCGAGAGAGGCCCCCCGGCGCATCGCGGCGCTGGAGTCTTCGTCGTGAAGTGGTCTCGTCGGCGCTCGATCAGTTGGGGCGTCCCTACGAGTTTGCCGGGGCGACGCCCAAGGGCTTCGACTGCTCGGGTCTCGTCGACTTCGTCTTCGCCGGCAACGGCGTGAGCCTGCCGCGGACGTCGAGCCAGCAGGCCGCCGTGGGGCAGTGGGTCGCGATGGACGAAGTGCTGCCCGGCGATCTCGTCTTCTTCAGCGCCGACGGAGACGTGATCGATCACGTCGGAGTCGTCGTGTCGAGACCCGGGGAGCCGCTCGAGATGGTGCATGCCTCGACGTCCCGCGGCGTCGTGCAGACACGCGTGACCGAGAGTCGCTACTGGATGGGGCGCCTGCGCTTCGCGCGCCGAGTCCTCGATTGAGTCTCGCAGGAGCTTCTTGCAGAAACTTGTGCGCGGGGGCGCGCGGGCCGTGAGAGGATCTTCGCTCCGTGAGTCACGGTCACTCGGGAGGCCCGATGAAGTACAGCGAGATCGTCAAGCGTCTACGTGGCGCCGGCACGGCACAGAACCGCAAGGTCTACGCGCGTCATGGCGTGCAGGAGCCGATGTTCGGCGTCAGCTACGGCGAGCTCGGCAAGCTGGAGCGTGAGGTCAAGAAGGCCTGCGAGCCTGCTCAGCGACACGACGTTGCCATCCGCCTCTGGGAGAGCGGTAACCACGATGCTCGGATCCTCGCCGCGCGTTTGGCCGACCCTCGGGCGCTGCGCAGCCGCGAGCTGGATCGTTGGGTCGGCGGCGTTTCGAACTACGCCGAGGCGTCGGCCTTCGCTGGGCTCGTCAGCCGTGGGCCGCTGGCGCTGTCGAAGTCGAAGAAGTGGTCGGCGTCGCCGCGTGAGTTCGTCGGCCAGGCGGGGTGGAACGTGTTGACGAACCTGCTCGTTGCCGACGCGGATCTCGACGACGCCTTCCTCGCGGACCGGCTGGCGGTCATCGAGGCGGAGGTGCACTGTGCTCGCAACCGCGTGCGCTACGCCATGAACAACACCCTGATTCAGCTGGGACTACGCTCGCCGGAGTGGCGCAAACGCTGTCTCGCCGCGGCTCAGCGTATCGGGGCCGTCGAGGTCGATCACGGCGACACGGGCTGCAAGACTCCGGACGCCGCCGCCTCGATCCGCAAGGCCGTTCGGCACCGCCGGGAGATGGATCGTCGTCGCCGCGAGCGCGCCGCTGCCAGGGAGGCGCAGCGGAATGGGGTCCAGAGTGGAAAGGACGGACGAAAGAGCCCGCGCAAGAAGAAGGCCGCTTCGACGGCCTGAGTCGCCGGAGCGACCTCCCGCCACGGAACGAGCGCGCACTTTCGAGGCAGACGCGTCGCCCTTCGAGTCGGAGCTCCGCTTGCCGGGCTAGGACGGCCCCGGGCTGGGGCCGGCAGCGGAAAGATCTCGCTGAAGCCAGGCTCGGGCGCGCGTCCAGTCACGCTGAGCCGTGCGCACGGAAATGTCGAGCGCCTCGGCGGTTTCCTGCTCCGAGAGCCCCGCGAAGAAGCGACACTCGACGACCTGAGCCATGCGTTCGTTGCGCTCGCGCAGCTTGGTCAGCGACTCGTCGAGCGACAGCAACTTCTCGGCCTGCCGATCGATTGCGATACGCGCTTCGTCGAGACTTACCGGCTCCTTGCCGCCGCCCCGCTTGGCCGCGGTGCGCGCTCGCGCGTGGGTGACGATGACCTGCCTCATGGCGCAGGCCGAGACGGCGAGGAAGTGAGCGCGGTCCTTGAGGCTCACCTTCTTCTGATCCACCATCTTCATGTAGACCTCGTGGACGAGCGCCGTCGTATCGAGCGTCTGTCCGCGCTGCGTTCGTCGGAGGTGGCGTCGCGCGATTTGTCGAAGGTCCTGATACACCAACGGGACGAGCTGATTGAACGCTTCACGGTCGCCGTTGCAATAGGCGTGGAGCAGGGTGGTGACGTCTTCGCGGCTCAAGTCTCGTTCCTCATCGAGTCCTCAGCAGCCTGTCCGCCGCCGCACGACCGCTCACTCCTGACTCGAATCAAAAGCGAGTGTAGCAGTCGAAGGAGGCCCTCCCGGAGGGCCTTCGGGTGCGCGGCGCACCGGTCTCAGAGACCTTTCTGCGTGATCCAACGGTCGAGCACGAGCAGGCTCCAGATCTGCTCGCTGTTGAACCGGTAGCGGCGCTTCGTGCGCAGCACTCCCTGGGAATGCAGGCGCTCGAGGGCAGCGTCGAGGACCTGCGGCTGCTTGGCAACCCAGCGCCTGACCGGCATCGAAAAACCGATCTTCGGACGTTCGAGGAAGCCGTCGGGAACGCGCGGTTCGAGGAAGCGTCGGGCGAGCACTTTTCCGATCTTGCCGGAGCGCATGAGATCGGGGTGCGTGCGCAGCGCCAGCTCGACCATGCGGTGATCGACGTAGGGTGGGCGGGACTCCAGGGAGACGGCCATGCTCGCCCGGTCGAGCTTCGGCAGCATGTCGTCGGCGAGATAAGTGTGAAGGTCCCACCACTGCATCTGCTTCACGGAATCGAGTTCAGGCCGTTCGAGGCGGCGGTAGACCCAGAGGTCGTCGTACTCGGGGTCGAGCAGGTCCGGAGAAAGAAGGTGCTGCTTCTGGCGAGGCGTGAAGGGTCCGAGGAACATCGAGTACCGCTCGACGCCCTGCGCCGCCCTTCGCTGGGCCGCTCGGCTGGACGGTGACAACGGAGGCAGGGCCCTGGCCAGCATCCGATTCCAGGGCGTGGCGCGAAAACGCACGACCTTGTCGTACCAGTGGTAGCCGGCGAAGAGCTCGTCGCCGCCTTCGCCGCTCAAGGCGACGGTGACCTGGCTCTGAGCCAGCTTGGACACAAGATGCGTCGGCCAGGCCCCGTGGTCGCCGAACGGCTCGTCGTACATACGGGGGACGGCTTCGACGGCGGTCTCGAGGTCGGCGCCGCCGGCCGTCAGCAGGCTGTGATCGGTGCCGAAGTGCTCCGCGATCTGGGCGGCGGCGTCGCTCTCGTCGCGGCCGCGGTCGAAGCCCAGCGTGAAGGTCTTCGGCCGGTCGAGGTTCGCGACGACCGAGGTCGAGTCGATGCCGCCGCTGAGAAAGACGCCGACGGGGACGTCCGAGAGGGTGTGCTCGTTGACGACTCTGTGCAGCGTCTCGGAGTAGGCGGCCAGGGCCTCTTCGGGATCGTTCAGCGTGGTCTCACTCGAGGGCGCCCAATAGCGCTCGAGGCGAACCGTCTCGGGATCGTCGAGCGAGACGGAGAGCGTGTGCGCGGGGGGAAGCTTCTGGATGCCGGCGTAGATTGTCTTGGGTGTCGGAACGTACTTGTAGGTGAAGAAGTCGCGCAGCGCCGTGCGATCGACGCTCGGAGTCCGCAGCGGCGGCACGGCGCCTCCGGTGAGCGCCTTCAGTTCGGAGGCGAAGGCGAACGATCCGTTTTCGGCGCGATAGTGAAGAGGCTTGATCCCGAGACGGTCTCGAGCTGCAAAGAGCGTTCGGCGCTCGCGGTCCCAGAGGGCGAAGGCGAACATGCCGACGAGCCTGTCGACGCACCGCATCCCGACCTCGGCGTAGAGCCGCAGGATCACCTCGGAGTCGGTCTCACTCTTCCAAGGTCCGCCGAGTTCATCGCGCAGCGCGCGAAAGTTGTAGATCTCACCGTTGTAGGTGAGGACCAGGGATCCCAGCTCCATCGGCTGGTGCCCGGCGGCGCTGAGGTCCAGGATCGACAGGCGGCGGTGGCCGAGAGCGACGCCCTCGCTGGACCAGTGGCCCGCGTCGTCCGGACCGCGGTGGGCCTGCCGGTCCGTCATGCTCCGGACGAGGTCCGGATCCGCGCCCGTCCCGACAATTCCAGCGATCCCGCACATCGAGCGACAGAGTAAACTACGCGCGCTGATGAGCGTAGCCCCCGTACCCTCGACCACCGTTTCTTCAGGCCGCGGCCCCTCCGCAGCAGCTGGCGTCGGTTTCACGCTGGTGATGCTGCATCTGGTCACGATCTGGGGACTCGCGCTGTCCAACATCCTGTTGGGCATGGCCCTGCTTTGGGTCGCCTATCGTTGGCGAGAACTCGACTGGTCGCGAGTCGGAGCGGCTTGGAGGCAGCCTTTCGGAGGCGTGCTGAAGCCGCTCGCGGTGTATCTGGCAGCCTTTGCGATCTCCGTTGCGAGCTCCTACGACCCGGGCTCGAGCTCGAGGTCTCTCAGCGATTTGTTCTCCGCGGCGACCTTGCCGCTGGTCGTCGTTCTGGCGGCGCAGGTGCCGCAACTGCGGCGCCTTGCGGACCTGCTGATCGCGGTCGGCGTCGGCGTCGCGGCGATCGGTCTGTGGCAGTTCGTCTTTGCAGGTTACGGATCGATCGACCGGCGGATGCCGGGGCCCTTCTCGCACTACATGACCTTCTCGGGCGTCCTGCTCCTGGCTCTCTGCCTCGTGCTGGCGCGTCTGGCCCTGCCTCGTCGCAGCACCCGCGCGCGCTGGGTCGAGTGGACGTGCCTCGCCGTTCTGGTGGCGACGCTCGTTCTCACGCTGACGCGCTCGGCGTGGCTCGGAGCGCTGGCGGCCGTCGTTCTGGGCGTCGCCTATCGCGGCTGGCGACGCCTCGCCGCGCTCTTCGGGCTTCTCACTCTCGCGAGCGCCCTGATCGCGGCGTGGGCTCCGGGGCATTGGGAGCGCGTTCGCTCGATCGCCGATCCGACCGACATCTCGAACTACGACCGGCTGTGCATGGCTCAGGCGGGGCTCAAGATGACGTCGGAGCGTCCCCTCTTCGGAATCGGTCCCGGCATGGTGGCGGAGCGGTATCCGATCTACCGTCACGCCACGGCTCCCCGCGACCACGTCAAACACCTGCACAGCACTCCGGTGCACACCGCCGCGGAGCGCGGTCTCGTCGGCTTCGCCTCGTACGTATGGCTGATGGTCGCCGGTCTCCTTCTGGCTCTCCGACAGCTGCGACTCGGCGGTGAGGGAAGCGAAATGGCGCTGGGTGCCGCGCTCGCGATCGTCGCGTTCAACGTCGCGGGCCTCTTCGAGGCGAACTGGCGCGACACCGAGCTACAGCGCTGGATGTTGTTCCTGCTCGCCGCCCCGGCCTGTCTCGAGCTCGCCCGTTGCCGAGTGGAGCCCTCCGCCAAGACGGCCTAGCCGGTGGCGTGCGCGTCACCGAAGTGACGCCTCAGCAGCTGGCCGACGGTGGTCGGCGCCTCCAGCATCATCATGTGCCCGACGCCCGTGAGCGTCTCGAGAGTCGAGTCTCCGAGCGAATCGGCCAGCCCGATGCCGGCCGCGGGAGGAGTCATGCGGTCGGCGTCGCCGACGACCACCAGAGTCGGTGCGGTCACGCTCTCGAGCAGGTCTTCGCTGCGCCAGGCGTTGCAGGCGGCGAAGTCGGCGTGCAGAATTTCAGGGTCCGTCCGTGCAATCTGAGCCGCGGTCGCTCCGAGCAGCCAGACGCCCGGCATCTCGGCACCGCCCAGGTGATGCTGCTTGGCGTGAGCGAAGGCGGCGATGAACCGTGCCGCCTGCTGGGGCGCGTGCAAGGTGTCGTGGAGGAGGGCGTCGTTCACCGGCATCGCCTTGCCCGCGCCGAGAAGAGCAAGCCGGTCGACGTCTCGACGAGCTGCCAGCGTGACGGCGACGCACGCTCCCATCGAATGGCCGGCGACGCACAGGCGGCGCCGGTAAGGGGCGGGCACGGTTTCTACCGTTTCTCCGACCCAGTCCGCCAAAGCTTCGATGCTGGCGTCTCCGCCGAGCTGCGCCGAGCGGCCGTGTCCGGGGAAGTCGACCGCGAGGACGTTCCAGCCGTCGCTGCCGAGGGTGCGCGCCTGCAGCGCCCAGCTCGAACGGTCGCCTCCCGCGCCGTGCAGCAGGACGGCGAGGCCGCGACCCTCGTTCCAGTCGAAGCCGCCGTCGCCGTAGCCGACGCTCGGAGAGAGAAGGGAGGAGCTCACTGGGCGCCCCCGAACTTCCGCGCGACGATCTTGAGAGCACGCTCCAGGTCCGCGACCAGATCGCCGATCGACTCCAAGCCGACGGAGAGGCGGATCAGGTTGTCCGTCAGCCCGGCGCTCTCGAGCTCCTCTTCGGCGAGCTGGCGATGCGTCGTACTCGCTGGATGGATGACGAGGCTTTTGGCGTCGCCGAGATTGGCGACGTGGGTGAAGAGTTCCAGCGACTCGATGAGCTTCGCGGCGGCGTCGCGCCCGCCGCGCACGCCGAAGGTCACCAGAGCTCCCGCCCCCTCCGGCAGGTAGCGCTGGGCGGCGGCGTACTCCGAGTCCGTCTCGAGTCCGGGGTAGTTCACCCACTCCACCTGTTCGTGTGTCTCGAGCCTGTGCGCGATCTCGAGAGCGTTGGCGCAATGCTTTCGCATGCGCAGCGGCAGCGTCTCGAGGCCCTGCAGCAGATAAAAGGCCGCCTGCGGGTGAAGACAGGCACCGAAGTCGCGCAGTCCCTCGAGTCGTGCCTTCATGAGGAAGGCGAGGTTGCCGAATTGCTCTCCGAAACGAATGCCGTGATAGCCGGGATGAGGCTCGCGCATCTGCGCGAAGCCTCGGGCCCAGTCGAAGCCGCCGCCGTCGACGACGACTCCGCCGAGGCTGACGCCGTGGCCGCCCAGAAACTTGGTCGCCGAGTGGATCACCAGGTCCGCGCCGTGCTCGATCGGCCGGGCCAGACAGGGCGTTGCCAGAGTGCTGTCGACGACGAGCGGCACGCCGGCCGACCGAGCCTGAGCGGCCACCGCTTCGACGTCGAGCACGGGCAGTCTCGGGTTGCCGATCGTTTCGGCGAAGAAGAGCCGGGTTCGCTCCTTCAGCGCCTCGGTGAAGCTGTCGGGCTCGCCGGGATCGACGAAGGTCGTCTCGATTCCGAAGCGGCGCATCGTGTGAGCGAGCAGCGTCGTGGAACCGCCGTAGAGTGCGCGGGAGGCGACGATGTGATCACCCGCTTCGAGCAGCGTCGCCACGGTGAGATGGAGCGCCGCCTGGCCGGAGGCCGTGGCCACGGCGCCGACGCCCCCTTCGAGTGCGGCAATGCGCTCCTCGAAGGCAGCGACGGTCGGGTTGCTGATGCGTGAGTAGAGGTGGCCGGCGCGCGCCACGTCGAACAGCTCGCCCGCCGTCTCGGCGTCGTCGAAGACGAAGGCGGTCGAGTTGTGGACCGGAACGGCGAGCGCTCCGGTCTGCGCGTCCGGTTGCTGTCCGGCGTGCAGGCTCAGCGTTGCGAGATCCCAGGTCAGGCGGCTCATCGGTGACTCCGGCGTGTTGGAAAAGAGGGCGACACGCCGAAGGGACCGCCAGTAGGCTAAGCACCCGTCGCTCGGCGCGGCGGAACGCTCGCAGCTTGTCACGAGGAGACCGATGAACGCCGCCTACCATCTCGATTCCTACCGCCGACATCTCGCCACCGAAGTCGTCTCCGTGCGGGACGAGGGGCTTGGCGTCGTCTTGGCCGACACCGTGCTCTATCCCACGGGGGGCGGTCAGCCGCACGACGTCGGTCGACTGGTCTTCGACGGCCGAGAGATCACGGTGACGGCAGTGCGCTCCGAAGGCGGCACGATCGTGCACGAGCTCGCCGAGCCCTGGAACGAGGCGCGGGGCAGCGCTGAGGTTCATCTCGACTGGGCACGGCGGTTCGATCACATGCAGCAGCACACGGCGCAGCACGTGCTTTCGGCGCTTGCCGAAGATCGACACGGATGGAAGACGACGGCGTTTCACCTCGGCGAGGCTGTGTGCGACGTCGAGATCGCGGTCGCTGGACTGAAGGCTCGTCAGCTCGACGAGCTGGAGGAGGAAGTCAACGAAGTCTTGCGAAGCGCGCTCCCGGTCACCGACCGCTGGGTGTCGCCGGAGGACCTCGCAGGGCTGGAGGTGCGCTCGCGCGGTCTCCCCGACGGGCATGAGGGCCTGGTGCGGCTGGTCGAGATCGACGGCATCGACCTCAACACCTGCGGTGGTACTCACCTCGCATCGACCGCGGAGGCGGAGACGCTCAAGCTCCTCGGCCGTGAGGAGATGCGGGGAGGCACGCGCCTCTTCTGGGTTGCCGGTCGCCGCGTGAGGGCGCGTCTCGGGGAGCGCGAAACGCTCCTGACCGGGCTCCGTGGTGTCCTGGAGGGGGCCGACGACGAGCTCGAGTCTCTCGCCGCCAAGAAGAAGCGTCAGGTCCAGTCGCTGCAGAAGGAACTGCGCTCGGCGGGCGAGCTCCTGGTCGAGAGTTGGGTCGAAGGGGCGCTCGCGGCGGACACCGAAATCGTCGCGCAGTCGGTCGATCCGCTGGGAGGCGAAGCGGTGAGTCGTGTTGCCCGCGGGTTCGCAGCGCGTTCTTCTGAAGCGAGCGTGGTGCGCTGCGTCGTCATCGCCAGCTCGTCCGGCCCCTGGGCGGTCGCCGTCGCCGAAGATCTCGATGCGCAGAGCTTCGGCAGGAAGCTCTGCGACGAGCTCGGAGCGAGGGGCGGCGGCAGGGGCACCGTCTTTCAGGGCAAGTCAGACCTCGGGGCCGCGGAGTTCCTGGAGCGAGCGATCAGCTCGTTGGAGCTTCTGGGCGACTGACGGCGCCTCGCTCAGGCAGCCTCGGTCTTTCTGGGAGCAAAGGCCAGCGCGACGAGGCCGCTGAGAGCGCACCCGACGACCGGGTTCCAGGTCCAAGCCCAGGGCGAAGGCACACCGAAGAGAGCCGGCCAGGCCTCGATCAGCAGCAGGGAGCCGATGCCTGTGGCGAGCGCGATCAGGTTGCCGCGATCGCTGCCGCGTTGGCTGAGCGTGCCGACGAGGAAGATGCCCAGGAGCGGCGGGAAGATCCAGGTCAGGACCTTGAGTCCGAGGGCGAGCACGCCGAAACCGCTCTGCGCATCTCCAGCGCCTTCTCGCAACCAGACGACGAGTGCGACGAGCACCAGGAGAAGGCCGAACGCCGGAGCCAGTCCGCGTGCCCAGCGGACGAAACCCTCGTCGGTCAGAGGCCGGCCGGCGTGCTGCAGCCACGGACGCACGAGCGAGTGCGTCGTCGTCGAAGCGAGCGCCGAGACGGCGGAGTCGAGGCTCGACATCGCCGTGGCGAAGAGCGCGGCCAGGATGAGCCCGCGCAGCCCGACGGGCAGCGACTCGAGAATGTAGACGGGGAAGAGGAAGTCGAAGCCGCGCGCGTCGCTGGCGAAGCCCTGCTGCTGGGCGATCTCGGCCGCCTTGGCCGCGGCACCGGTGTCTCCCGCGAACGTCAGCCAGAGGAGCGAGCCGACGCCGAGAAAGAGCAGGGTGATGGGCACCGAGATCAGCGCGCTGAGTGCCAGGCTGCGTCGCGCTGCTGACGCGTCCTCGCAGGCGAGCGCGCGCTGGATCATGTCCTGATCTGTGCCGTGGGTCGACATCGTCAAGACGGTGCTGCCGATGAGGCCAGCCCAGAAGGTGTAGGCGATCTGCAGGCTCGGGGTGAAGTCGAAGAACCGCAGCTTCGAGTGGCTGTCGTCGGCCCGCAGCTGCGCGACCAGCTCTGCAACGGGCTGATCGAGCCCTTGGAAGAGGGTGTAGAGAGCGAGAAGCGCTCCGCCGCCGAGGAGGAGGCCCTGGATCACGTCGGTCCAGACCACCGAGCGCAGCCCGCCGAGCATCGTGTAGGCGACGGCGACGCCCGCGATCAGTGCGATGGCCATTGGGAAGGGGATGCGCGCGACGACCACGAGCGCGATGGCGCCGCCGTAGAGCCGGACTCCGCTGCCCAGCAGTCGGCCTACGGTGAAGAGTACGGTGGCGACGGTCTGGGAGAGCACACCGAAGCGTTGGCCGAGAAAGTCGTAAACCGTGACGACGCCTGCGCGGTAGAAGGCGCCGATCAGCAGCGATCCGACGAGGAGGCGGCCCAACGCAGAGCCGAGCGCCAGCTGTGCGTAGGTCCAGTCGCCTCGGAGCGACTGGATCGGAGCGCCGATGAAGGTCAGCGCGCTCGTCTCCGTGGCGACGATCGAGAGTCCGACCGCCCAGGCGGGGAGTGACCTTCCGGCGAGGGCGTAGTCAGTGGCCGTCGTCGTCTGGCGTCCGGCGCGGAGCCCGACGGCCGCGACGAGAGCCAGGTAGCCGCCGAGAACGAAGAGGTCGAGAGCGTGCATCGAGGCCGCCGATTGTCGCATGGCCGCCGCGCGGCGCCCGGTTTGACAGTGGGTCTCGAGACTTCGAGAATCGTCGCGTGACGCGTTCCGACAAGCCCGCTCGGTGGGCGAGCCTGCTGCTCTCGATCTCTGCGGCGCTCTGGGTTCTCTCGTCGCTGCTGCTGTCTCCCGTGCTTTCGGCGCAGCCCGCCAGCGCACCAGCTCCCGAAGCACTGTCTCTGACCCTGGAGCAGCAGGTTGGGCAGCTCGTCCATCCCGGCATCGACGGTCGCTACTTGCGGCCTGGGGATCCGCAGCTCGAGGCGCTGCTCGCCGACGCCGCGGCCGGGCACATTGGCGGCATCGTGCTCTTCGCCGGCGATCCCCTGTCGACACGTTTCCTGGTCGATCAGCTGCAGGCGGTCGCACCGATTCCGCTCCTCGTCTCCTCGGACTACGAGTGGGGTGCGGCGATGCGCGTCGCCGGGGCAACGCGCTTTCCCCGGGCGCTGTCGCTGGCGGCGAGCGGAGTCGGCGCCGAAGACCTCGTCCGTCAGCTCGCTCGAGTGACCGCGCGCGAGGCATCCGAATTGGGGGTCGGACTCGTCCTGGCCCCGGTTGCGGACCTGTGGACAGAGCCGCTCAACACGGTGATCGCTTCGCGTTCGTTCGGCTCCGAACCGGAAGGGGTCGCGCGGCTGGTCGCTGCGTATGTGGACGAGCTCGACGACGCCGGACTCTTGGGCGCGGTGAAGCACTTCCCCGGCCACGGTGCCACCGTCGTCGATTCTCATCTCGGTCTGCCGGTCCTCGAGGCTTCCGAGGCGACTCTCCGTCGCCGTGAGCTCGTGCCGTTCGTGCGCGCGATCGAGGCGGGGGCGACGGCGATCATGGCTGGGCACATTGCGGTGCCGGCTCTGGATGGCCGTAGCGATCGCCCCGTCTCCCGCTCGCCCGAAGTGCTGGAGGGACTCCTCCGGGAAGAGCTGGGCTTCCGTGGTCTCATCGTTTCGGACGCGCTCGACATGGTCGGCGCTGGCTTCGGAGTGACGGAGGGGCAGGCCGCGGTCGAAGCGGTCGCTGCCGGAGTCGACGTGCTCCTGAAGCCGGCTTCGCCGAGCGCCGTGCGTCGGGCGCTCCTCGAGGCCGTCGAGTCCGGGCGCCTCGACCGCGACCGTGTCGCCGACGCTGCGCGACGCGTGCTGCAGGCGAAGGCGGGTCCTCGAATTCCAAACGAACGGGCAGTCGACGTCGGCGGCGGAGAGACCGCGTCCCTCTTTGCCCGTGCCGTCACCGTTCTGGAGACAGGGGAAGACACTCTGCCCTTGAGCTCCTTTGACCCGCCTCGAGTCCGTCTGCTGATGGCGGCGAGTGAGGCAGGCCGATTCGACGTCCTCAGGCGCCAGCTCGAGTGGCGCACGGAGGTCGTCGTCGCCGGGGAGGAAACCGTTGCCGATGAGCGCCAGCCCTTTGCCGGCCCGGCTCCGGCGGAGGAGATCGTCGTCCTCGCTGTGGCGTCGGCCTCTTCCGAAGAAGTGGCCGCGATGCTGGAGGCCGTGGGCGGTGGTCTTCCCACCGTGGTCGTCGGCTTCGGATCCCCACATCGCCTCTCCGACCTGCCGGAAGACGTCGCGGTGATTGCCGCCTACGAAGGCTCGGAGCCGATGCAGAGCGCCGTCGCCGCGGCTCTCTTTGCCGAGCGCGACGTCGAAGGCGTGCTGCCGATCGCCACCGAGCGCTGGCCCGTTGGCTCGGGCCTGAAGCTGACCTCGCAGAGCCGTTTGCAGATCGCGAGTCCGCAGTCCGTCGGCCTCTCTGCCGTGCGTCTCGAGGCGGCCGTCGGTCTGCTGCAGTCGGCGATCGAGGACGGGGCGATGCCGGGTGCTTCGGTGCTCGTCGCGCGCCGCGGTCGCCTGGTCCTGCAGCGTGCTCTCGGCGCCTTCTCCTACGACGAAGATGCGCCGAGGGTGAAGAGAAGCACGCGCTATGACCTGGCGTCCTTGACCAAGGTCGTCGTCACGACGACCCTGGCCATGCGCTCGGTCGAGATGGGGCTCCTGGACCTGGACGTGCCGGTCGCGACCTACCTGCCCGAGTTTGCCGAGAGAGACACCGAGACGCGCTCTCGGGTACTCGTCGGCGATCTGCTGTCACACTCGAGCGGAGTCCTCTGGTGGACCGATCTCTACGCCCGCAACGCCGGTCTCTCCAGAACCCAGGCGCGTCGCGCAGCGCTGGCGGAGATTTACGAGCTACCTCTACAGAGCGAGCCCGGGACCGAGATGCGCTACTCCGATCTGGGCCTGCTGCTCCTCGGAGAGATCCTGGAGAGACTCTGGGGCGAACCGCTCGACGTGGTGGCGGATCGCGAGATCTTCCGTCCGCTCGACCTCCCGTCGGCCGGCTATCGTCCGGCGGAGAGCCAGCGATCGCTGATTCCTCCGACCGAAGACGATCCCTGGCGCGGCGTCGTCGTTCAAGGCGAGGTGCACGACGAGAACGCGGCCTCCTTGGGAGGGGTCGCCGCTCACGCCGGACTCTTCGCCGATGCTGTCGACCTCGGACGCTTCGGTCAGATGATGCTCAACGGCGGAACTCTCGACGGGCGTCGCTTCCTGTCGGGGCGCACGGTCGCGAGATTCACCTCGCGTGCCGAGCGCGTCCCGCAAAGCAGTCGGGCTCTTGGATGGGACACTCCCTCGTCGCCCAGCTCCGCCGGGCGTTACTTCTCGAACGCCTCTTTCGGTCACACCGGCTTCACCGGCACGTCGCTCTGGATCGATCCGGAACTCGAGCTGGTCGTGGTTCTTCTGACGAATCGAGTGCATCCGACGCGCGAGAACCGCAAGCTGGTCAGGCTGCGAGGACGCTTCCACGACGCCGTCGCCGCGGCCGTCGACGATCGAGACGTCGCGCCGGTGCGGGAGTAGGGCGCGCCGCCGGTCTCTCCAAGCGCCGGCGAGCGGCCGAGATCCGAACGTGTATTCTTCTCTCAACCCTTTGAGTTCGTCGGGCGTCTGCAGCGCATCCTCCAAAGCGCTCGCCAGCGGCGTTCCGACCCCTGATGGAGAGGAACAGCATGAGCGAAAGCGGCCACTACGGCATGCACGGGAAAGTCTTGATTGTCGATCTTTCGACGAAGAGCACGAGCGCCGAAGAGATCCCAGCCGACGTCTATCGCAAGTTCCTCGGGGGCTACGGAATCGGTGCTTACCTGATGCACCACCACTTCCCGACGGGAACCGACGCACTCGCACCCGAGGCGTGCTTTGCCATCGTCTCTGGACTCCTGACCGGAGTGAAGACGCCGTTCTCTGGGCGCATCCAAATCGTCGGTAAGTCGCCTCTGACCAACACCTGGGCCGACTCCAATTCGGGTGGCAGCGTTGCGAGTCACATTCGCAACTCGGGCTACGACGCGCTCGTCGTGAAAGGACGGGCGGAAGAGCCGACGCTGCTCATCGTCCAGAACGGCGAGGTGCGCTTCGAGCCGGCGGGCGATCTCTGGGGTCAGGAGATCCCGGAGGTCTTCGACGCGATGCAGAGCCGCTTTGGCACGAAGCGGACCGTCGGCGTTTCGGCGATCGGTCCGGCCGGTGAAGGCATGGCGCGTATCGCTTCGGTCATGAACGATCGCTATCACGCCTTCGGTCGGCAGGGGTTCGGCGCCATTTACGGCAGCAAGAACCTCAAGGCGGTCGTCGTCGGCAGCAGCGACCAGCCGGTGCCGATCCACGACGAGGCGGCCTTCCGCGGTCACTGTGAGACGGTGAACAAGGAGTACCGCAGCTCAATCTCGCCGCTCATGCGGTTCGTCGTCTGGGCCGCCAAGCCCAAGCGCTACATGGGTTTCATGTACCAGATGTTCGCCAAGCTCGGTCTCAAGATCGAGTCGCCAGAGCCGGCGATGCGGCAGCTCTGGTCCGATCGGGGAACGACCGCTGCGGTCGCGCTCTCCGTCGAGAACGGCGACGGGCCGGTGAAGAACTGGAAAGGGGTCGGCTCGCGCGACTTCCCGCTGTCGAAGAAGGGCTACAAACTGGACGGCGCCGAAGTCGACAAGATCCTGACGAAGAAGCTCTCGTGCGGCGACTGCCCGGCACCCTGCAAGGGGATCGTCGGCATCAAGAAGCGCGGGCTCTCCGACGTGCGCCGGCCCGACTACGAGACGATCGTCGGCTTCGGCGCCAATCTGGTCAACGACGACCTCGAGACGGTGACCGCCTGTCACGACGCCTGCAATCGCTACGGCATGGACGCCGTCAGCTCGTCAGCGACGCTGGCCTGGGTCTGTGAAGCGATGGAGGTCGGCGCGCTGAGCGCGGAGGATCTCGACGGCGTCGACATGCGGTGGGGCAACGGCGAAGCAGCGCTGCTGCTCACCGAAAAGATGGGGCGCGGCGAGGGATGCGGCGAGTGGCTACGCCACGGGTCTGCCTCGGCCTCGCAGCACCTCGGGCGGGGTAGCGAGGAGTTCGCCGTGCACGTTCACGGTCAGGAGCCGGCCTACCACGATCCCCGCTTTACCTCTCTCATGGGAGTCACCTACATCTCCGATCCGACGCCCGGAAGGCACACCGCCGGCTCCGCTTCTTGGAACGAGACCTTCGGTGCGGGCTTCCCGCTCCCGGAGGCGATCGACGCCAAGGAGGTCAAGATCGGTTGGAAGGGCACCGACGGCAAGGGCGTCGCCCAGGCGCACTACAGCAACGCGCACCAGACAATGAACGGCCTCGGGCTGTGCATGTTCACGAGCCTGACGGGTGGCCTGCCGTGGCTCGACATGGTGAATTCTCTGACCGGTTGGGGGATGACCGAGACCGAACTGCTCGAGTGCGGCGAGCGCATCCAGGCGCTGCGTAACGCCTTCAACGTGCGCGAGGGCATAGTGCCCTCGGACTTCCAGCCGCATCCGCGCATGCTGGGTGAGGGCGACGGGCTGCTCGACGCCGGGCCGCTCAAGGGCGTCAAGGTGCCGCTGCACGATCTCAAGAAGGACTACTACGCAGCGATGCATTGGGACCTCGAGACCGGCAAGCTGGCGCGCGCGCGGGCTGAGCACCTGGGCATTGCCGAAGTCATTCCGGAACAGGTCGCTTGACCACGGGGATCCTGATCACCGGGATCCTGGGTCGCCTCTTCGGTCGCAGCGGGGGAATCCGCGTCCACCTGCTGCTCAAGGGGCGGATCGGCGACGGTTGGCACGACGTCGATCGGCGACTTCGGCTTCCGCAGGGTGCGACGCTCGAGACGTTGCTCGACGTCGCTGAAAGTCAGGGAATTCCGCTGCGCCGGGCGATCGAGGAGAGCCCGCACCTGCGGGAGACACTCATGCACAACGGTGAGCGCTGCCGCGTCGACGAGAACCTCGACCGCCTACTCGAGGACGGAGACCAGATCTACCTCCTGGCTCCCGTCGCGGGAGGCTAGATTCGCTCCGACTCTGAAGGCTGAGCCTCGCCGTCTCTGCGTGAGCCGGCCTCCGCGGAACACATCGGGGAAGGTTTCCCCGATAGGCCGTTCAGCGCCGCGAAGGAAGCGGCGGCGTGGGGCGAAGGAGCGCTGCGCGACGGTCGCCGATGCTCGTCAGGCGGCGGCCCGTGCTGAGGATCGAGGCGTGCCGCTGTTCGCTCGCCTTCTGCAAGGCAAACCAGTCGTTTGCGGCGGTCAAAAGTCCGACCGAGGGGGACGTTTCGGCGAGGATGCGATCCATGTACATCGTGGCTCCTTCGTGCTGCGGGGGTCGCCAGGTTCTGAGAGTCCCTGACCGTCGCATACCAAGACAGCAAGAGCCGTACCGTAGCTATCGATGCATATATCGCTGGACCAGGGCAAGAGAAATACAAAGCTGACAGTGGTTTACGAGGACTCTCGTCCCAACGCTGTCGATCCGAGACCGACACTCTCTCGCCCGTCGAATGGAGAATCCTTGTCAGCTCGGGTCTTCGGCGCTCGGCGTTCCGGACGCTTCGGTATGATCGGGGTCCTCCGTCAGTCCAACGACTCACGAGCTTCGCGTTTGCGGGCTCCAACGACACAGAGCCGCTCGTGCGGCTGGAAAACGAGGTGAATGATGGCGATCAGCTTCACCGTCAACGGCGAGAAGAAGACCCTGGATGTCGATCCCAAGACGCCGCTCCTCTGGGCGCTGCGTGACACCCTGGGCCTCACGGGAACCAAGTTCGGCTGCGGCATGAATCGGTGCGGCGCCTGTACGGTGCACGTCGACGGCCAGGCAAAGCGCTCGTGCGTGACCCGGGTCAGCAGCGTCGAGGGTAAGGAGATCACGACGATCGAAGGCCTCTCTCCGGACGGGACCCACCCGCTGCAGATCTCCTGGCAGAAGATCAACGTTCCACAGTGCGGCTACTGCCAGCCGGGGCAGATCATGAAGGCGGCGGCGCTGCTTTCCGAGACTCCCGAGCCCTCCGACGCAGACATCGACAAGGCGATGGCCGCCAACATCTGTCGCTGTGGCACCTACCAGCGCGTTCGCGGCGCGATTCACGAAGCCGCGGCCGAGATGAAGAAGGCTTGAAAGGAGACGTGCGATGAACTACTTCGACAAAGACGCTCAGAAGTCTCCTTTCAAAGTCAGTCGCCGCGGTGTGCTGCAAGCGGGTCTGGGCCTGGGCGCGAGCGGCCTCGTACTCGGTTTCCGACCGGGCAGGACGCTGGCCAAACCTTCCTCCGCGGCGACCGACGCACAGCCGGCGTTCGCTCCCAACCTCTTCGTCGAGATCGAGGAGACCGGCAAGGTCCGGCTCATCGTGCATCGCACCGAGATGGGGCAGGGTGTGCGCACCTCGCTGCCGATGATGCTGGCCGACGAGCTCGAGGTCGATATCGACCAGGTCGAGCTCGTCCAGGCGGTCGGCGACAAGAAGTACGGTAACCAGAACACCGACGGCAGCACGTCGATTCGCCTCAACTGGGAGCCTCTGCGTCAAGCGGGTGCCGCGGCGCGCGAGATGCTCGTTCAGGCAGCGGCCAAGAAGTGGGGCGTCGCCGCCGATCAGTGCCGTGCCGAGCAGGGCAAGGTCATCGGCCCCGACGGCGAGCTCACCTACGGCGAGCTCGCCGTGCTCGCTGCGCGCGAGGAGGTCCCCGACAAGCCCAAACTCAAGGACCCGAGCGACTACCGCTACATCGGCAAGAAGGTCGCCGGCCTCGACGTGCCGGACATGGTCCAGGGCAAATCCACTTACGGCATGGACGTGCGTCTTCCCGGAATGGTCTACGCCTCCATCGAGCGCTCTCCGACGATCGCCGGCAAGCTCGGGTCTTTCGACCCCGCTCCCGCCATGGCCGTGCGCGGCGTGCAAAAGGTTCTGACGCTGGAAGCGCGCTCCCAGCCGATGAACACGAACGCCAGCGTGGCGGTTGTCGCGGATTCGACCTGGAACGCGATGGAGGGGCGCAAGGCGTTGGAGATCGAGTGGGACTCGGGCGGCAAGACGCTCGAGAGCAGCGATGACTACCGGGCCAAGCTCGAGGCGCTCGTCGATGGCGAAGGCAACGCCGTACGCAGCGAGGGCGACTGGGCCGCGGCGCGAGACGGAGCTGCCAAGGTACTCGAGGCTCGCTACCACGGTCCGTACCTCGTACACGCTCCGATGGAGCCGCTCGCCGCCACGGCACTGGTCAAGGACGGCAAGTGCGAGCTGTGGGTGCCGGCTCAGGATCCGCAGACGGCGCGCCAGCGCGTGGCTGCTCTCCTCGACATGCCGCTCGAGAACGTCACGGTCAACGTCACCTTCCTCGGCGGCGGCTTCGGTCGCAAGTCCAAGCCGGACTTCATCATCGAAGCGGCGTCGATCGCGCAGCAGCTCGAAGGTACGCCTGTGAAGCTCGTGTGGTCTCGCGAAGACGAGGTCAAGCACGGCTTCTATCGCGCGCAGAACATGCAGAAGCTGCAGGCTGCGGTCGATGGGGAGGGCGGTCTCGTCGGTTGGCGCCATCACACCGCCTTTCCGACGATCATCTCGACCTTCATGGCGGGGGCCAAAGACCCCAACCCCTTCGAGGTCGGTATGGGGGCCACCAACCTGCCCTACGCCGTGCCGAACGTGCAGGTCGAGGCGAGTGGTCTGACGTCGGATCTGCGCATCGGCTGGCTGCGCTCGGTCTGCAATACCTTCCATGCGCATGCAGTGAACTGCTTCATGGACGAGCTGGCCGAAGATGCCGGCAAAGATCCGGTGGACTACCGCCTGGCGATGCTCGGTGAGGATCGCAAGCTGAAGTTCAGCCCGCGCGAAGATCCCTACCCGCTGGAGACGGCGCGCCTGCGCCGGGTCATCGAGCGCACCGCCGAGAACGCGAGCTGGGGAAGCAAGCTGGCCGACGGCATGGGCCACGGCTTCGCCGCACACTTCAGTTTCCTCAGCTACGTCGGCATGGCCCTCAAGGCCTCCGTCGAAGAGGGCAAGGTGAAGGTGCACGAGGTCGACTGCGTGCTCGACTGCGGCACGGCGATCAGCCCGGACAGCGTCGTCGCGCAGATGGAGGGTGCGGTGGCCTTTGGCCTCAGCATGGCGCTCTACGGTGAGATCACCGTCAGGGACGGTGTGGTTCGCCAGAGCAACTTCCACAACTATCCGATGCTGCGCATCAACGAGATGCCGAAGGTCAACGTGGAGATTCTGCAGACCGGAAACCCGCCCAGTGGTGTCGGTGAGCCGGGTGTACCACCCGTTGCACCGGCTCTTGCCAACGCGCTCTACCCGGTAACCGGCAAGCGCTTCCGGGATCTGCCGATCGCTCCGCAGCTCAAGGCCTGAAGCCGGGAAAGAAGTCCCTTCAGCGCGCGTCGCTCGAGCGGCGCGCGCTCTTACTTCCTGCGCGCCGAGGCGCTTTAGGAGTCCCAGGATGACGCTGATTCACCGCACCATCGAAGCCAACGGCATGCGCCTGCACTGCGTCGAACAGGGTGAAGGTCCGCTCGTTCTGCTGGTGCATGGCTTCCCCGAGTCCTGGTACTCGTGGCGCCACCAGCTACCGGCGATCGCCGAGGCAGGCTACCGCGCCGTCGCTCTCGACGTTCGCGGATACGGCCGCTCTTCGAAGCCACACGCTGTCGGCGAGTACTCGATGCTGAGACTGGCCGGCGATGTCGTCCATGCGGTCGGTGCACTCGGAGAGTCGGAGGCGATTCTCGTGGGGCATGACTGGGGCGCGCCGATCGTCTGGAACAGCGCTCTGGTGCGTCCCGATCTCTTTCGCGGCGTGGCTGGCCTCAGCGTGCCGTACTCGGCGCGTTCTGGAAAGAGACCCAGCCGGGTCTTCTCGGCGATCGCCGGACCCGATGCGGAGTTCTACATCGACTACTTCCAGGAGCCCGGAAGGGCCGAGGCGGAGATCGAGAAGGACGTGCGCCAGTGGCTGCTCGGCTTCTACTGGGGGGCTTCCGGTGGGCCGGTTCCCAACCAGCCTCCGATCTTCCGCGTCCCACACGGGACCGAGCTCCGCGACACGTTCGTCTATCCCGAGACGATGCCCGATTGGCTCTCGGAGGAGGATCTCGACTTCTACACCGCGGAGTTTGAGCGGTCGGGCTTCCGCGGCCCGCTGAACCGCTACCGCAACGTCGATCGCGACTGGGTCGACATGACGGCCTTCCATCAAAGCCCGATCGTCATCCCATCGATGTTTCTCGGCGGCGAATTCGACGGCCCGACTCTCTGGGGTGCAACGGCGATCGAGCGCTTCAGCGAGTCGTTGCCGCAACTGCGCTTCTCGCGCATCGTGCCGGGCGTCGGGCACTGGATTCAGCAGGAGGCGGCGGAGGAGACGAACGCCGCGCTGCTGGAGTTCTTCGCGACCCTCTGACCGATCCGGCGCCTGATGTCGGTCTCGCGCCGTCGCTGCGGCCTTCGGAGTCGAGCCGTCAGTCGAACCGGAGGTTCCAGGAGTCCCGCAGGTAGGCGAGTTCGAAGCCTTGGCGCTTCAGGTTTCGGTAAGAGACGAGAGGCATCCGGGGGAGCGGCGGCGCGGTCTCGCTGCAGAAGAGTTGGCAGCCGCTCTGGCGACCTTCCTGGATCCGGCGGCGGATGATCGCCGACTGAACTCCGCGACGCCTCGCTTCGGGGAGCGTGACGCCGTCGACGAGGTGACCGACGCAGAGGTCGCCGACGTTCCCCACGAAGAGTGCGCCCGCGCCGACGTCGACGCCGTCGATGGACGCGACGTAATGGCGCCAGCCCTCCGCCTGAGCGCGAGCCTCGAACCAGGCCCTGCGCGTGCCGAAGGCTCGCCAGACGCGAGCGACGACGTCGACCCAATGCCCCGACTCCGCACCCCGGACGCGCCGTACACGGATCTCGGCCGAGCCGGTCTGTCGCGGGAGCCGACGGTCGTCGCGCCAGAGCTTCGCGCCCGGGAAACCGCGCTCGAAGCCCCGTTTTTCGAGCCACAGCCCCAGCCGCTGCGGCCTCGAGCGCGGAGTCACTGCGACCGCCAGGCCCTGGGCTCGCTGCTCGAGGCAATGGCCCAGCGCCCAGTCGAGCGCTGAAGCGCTTGCGGGCGACCTCTGGCCGACGGCGATCAACCGGTTGTAGAGCAGGTTCGAGCTCTTGCGCGTCAGAACGAGGCGGGCGGAGCCTCGCGCTGCTTCGAACAGGCCCATCGAACGAGCGAACGCGGCGGGCGCACAGCGATGCTGTGAGCTCGCTGAGAGCGCTTCGATCTGCTCGAGGGCTCGAGCGACCCCGCCCGGTGGCGGAACCGGCTGATTCTCGATTGGCATGTCGCAGCCGAGGATGACAGGCGGCAGGGCGTAGGTCGATGCCTACAGGCCAAGCGGCGGAACGCTGATTCAGCGGTTACCGGGGGCTTTCTAGAGTCCGCAGCATGGTGAAGCCTCGCTCGACGAGCCCCCGTGAAACCTCGCAGGATCGGCAACAGCGCGAGGCGTTGGAGCAGCTGGCCTCCGCGGTTCTCGCGGGACGCAAACGACGAGGAGCCGTCAGGCCCGTCGACTCCCCTGACGACGGTCTGGGCTCACCGGACGTCGACAAGCGTCCGGCCCCTCGTTGGGGGTCGACCCGCGTCGTCTGGAAGGAACCCCCTCGTCCGGCCGCCGTACCGAAGCGCCGGGTGCGGAACGATCGGCCTCCTTCGAAGCGCGGCCTGCACTCGAGCGAGCCGCCGCTGATCTCGGAGCGATGGGAAGAAGTGAGGGAACGCCTGGAGGGCCGCAAGCTCGTCTTCTTTCTCGACTACGACGGGACTCTCGCTTGGATCGCCCAGCGTCCTGAGCTCGCCAAGCTGCCGATGGCTGCCCGCATCACGCTCGAGCGCCTCGCGCAGCGCTTCTCGGTACACATCCTCAGCGGCCGCTCGCGCAGCGATCTGCAGGAGATGGTCCAGGTCGGCGGCTGCCGCTACCACGGCTGTCACGGTTTCGAGTTGGACGTCGAGGCTCCGCCGCAGCTCTCATCGCTCGATCTCGAGGCGCTCGATGACATCGAGAGGGCGCTGGCCAGCTCGCTGCGAGGCATGCGGGGCGTCTTCTTCGAACGCAAACCCTTCACTTTGGCCGTGCACTACCGGCTTGCGGAGAGCAGCCTGGAAACCAAGATTCGCTTTGCGGTTCATGACCTGCTGCCGCACTTTACTGGCTGGAGCGTCGAGAAGGGACGCTGCGTGTTCGAGATCCGTCCCTCCGTCGTTTGGGGCAAAGGGGAGGCGATCGACTACCTCCTCGAGGGGCACACTGACGAGGATGTCCTGCCGGTCGCGATCGGCGACGACGATACGGACGAGAGCTCCTTCCGGGCTCTGAGAGACCGCGGGCTGACGATCCACGTCGACCCCTACGGTCGCACGAGTGCCGCTCAGTACCGCGTCCGCAACCCGACCGAGGTGCACAGCCTCCTCGATCGCTCGATGGAGCAGCTATGACTGCGTTGGGAACTGACGCTGCGAGGGTCGTTCGCTGTCGGCGGGATTCCTACGTGAGCGTCGGTCGTTCCGACACGACGAGACAGGTCTTGCCGATGCCGTGCCTCGACGGCGAAGGGCATGCTCTGAAGCGACGACGGACGAACACCGACGAGAGGAAGCCCCTTGAGAGCAGGAAGCCCGAATGATGCAGGAGACGCAGCCAAGGAGAGCAGTCCTGTGAACATGATCGACCCGCTTGGCGTCAACCCTGACGCCTTCGTGAAAAGGGCCTGCGGTGACTCGGTGGAGCTGATCGTCGCCTCGAACCGGCTTCCGGTTTCGCTGGCTGTGACCAACGGCGGAGTCCTCGTGCGGAGCTCTTCGGGTGGCCTTGCGACCGCGCTGCAGCCCGCTCTTGCAGGGGTCAACGCCGTCTGGGTCGGATGGCCCGGGGCGACTGCTGAAGAGCTCAGTCGGGACATCTTTGGTCTTCGGCGCGGCCTCAGGACTTGCGAAGGTGCAAGCCTCAGTCCCGTTCACCTCTCGGACTCTGAGGTGGCTTCCTACTATCAGGCCTTCAGCAGCGGCGTTCTCTGGCCGCTCTTTCACGAGTTGCCGGAGTACGTCGGCACGTCCACGGACGGTCGTGCCCGCTATCAGGAGGTGAATCGCCGCTTCGCCCAGGTGCTCGCGGCGCAGGGCGGTGCCGAGACGCCGTGCTGGGTGCACGACTACCACCTGTTGAGCTGCGGACGTCACCTGCGCGAGCTGGCTCCTCGCCGGCGGCTGGGCTTCTTTCTTCACATTCCCTTTCCCCATCCGTCCGCGCTCGCTGAAAGAGAGGACGTCAAGGAACTGCTGCTCGATCTCCTGCACTATGACGTCGTCGGCTTTCAGTCGGAGCACGATCTTCACAACTTCGTCGAGTTCGTGGCCGAGGCCGAAGGCATCGACTCGATCGAGTCGGCGGGCAGCGGCGGCTACTTCCTCGGCGGCTCCCAGCAACTGGAGGCGCGCGTTTTCCCGATCGGAATCGCCGCAGAGGACTACGCGTCTCTCGCTCTCGAAGCGGAGATCGACGGCCAGCGTGACCAGATCGAGCGACGCTTCGAGGGGCGGAAGCTGCTCCTGGGGATCGATCGTCTCGATTACACCAAGGGCATCGAGGAGAAGCTCCGCGCCTACGCTGTGCTGCTGGAGAGTCGCGAAGAACTCCGCGGGGAGGTGACTCTCTTTCAGCTCGGCGTGCCAACCCGATCGGGAGTTCATGGCTACAGCGCTCTCGAGCAGAACGTGCGACAGCTGGCGGAGGAGATCAATCAACGCTTCGGTCATGGCGACTGGAAGCCTGTGGAGTTGAAGGTGGGCACGGTTTCGCGGACGGAGCTCGCGGCGCTGTACCGCCGTGCCGACGTCTGTCTCGTCACCTCGTTGCGCGACGGCATGAATCTGGTCTGCAAGGAGTTTGCGGCGTGCCAGCTGGAGCGCCAAGGTGTCCTGGTTCTGAGTTCGAAAGCCGGAGCCGCGGATCGCCTCGGCGCCCACTCGGAGCTCGTCGAGCCGGCGAGCCGGCGCTCGTTGGTCGGGGGCATGAGTCGAGCGGTCGACCTGCCGCTCGTCGAGCGCAGGAAGCGGATGACAACCCTTCAGTCCGAAGTGCACGCACACGATGCCGCCTGGTGGTGCGACCAGTTTCTGGCGGCGCTGCTGAGCCCTCAGGAGATGCAGGCCTTGGCCTGACGCAAGAGAGCTCTCGTGGCCCCCGCGGTCCGACAACGAAACAACGGCTCAACGACAAGGAGAAGAGTCATGCAAGTCAGTACACGAATGGATGCCGACGTCTTGATGGTCAAGCTCGAGACGCCTCGTCTCGATGCGGCCAACGCAGTCGACTTTCGCGAGGCCCTCGCCGACTTCGTCGATCAGGGGCACGCCAAAATCGTCATCGACCTCGAATCGGTCGAGTTCGTCGACAGCAGCGGTCTCAACGTCATCATTTCGACCCTCAAGCGCATGGGGCGTCGCGGCAGCCTGTCGCTGACGTCGCCGCAGCCGCCGGTCTCGTCGCTGCTCAATCTGACGCGGCTCGACCGCGTTCTGAACATTTTCAGCAGCTCGGAGCAGGCGCTCACCGAACTGACGGCTTGAAGCCAGCGAACGAAGCCGCCGGAACGGTCAAGGAGACGTGATGAACAAAGCCGAACTCAAACTGGTCGAGGACGAGACCCTCGGAGTCCGGTCCGACTACGAGCCGATCAACGACTACGGGATGATCGGTGACCTGCACACCGGTGCGCTCGTCAGCAGCCACGGAGGAATCGACTGGCTCTGCGCCCCCTTCTTCGACTCCCCCAGTCTGTTCGCGCGGATCCTCGACGCGGACAAGGGAGGCACCTTCCGGATCGCTCCCACGGAGTACGAGACGAGCTACAACTCGTACCTGATGAGGACCAACATTCTGAAGACGAGCTTCATCGGCGAGCCGTCGCGTGTGTCGCTCTACGACTTCCAGGTCATCGGTGCCGAAGACGGCTCCAAACCCGATCCGGGGGTCGTACGGGTGTGTCGCATTCTCGAGTGCGAACGGGGCCTCGAGGTGCCGGTGACCATCGAGTTCGACCCGAGGCCGAACTACGCGACCGAATCCGCCGATCTCGTCTTCGAGAGCGAGAGCGTCTACTCGACGTCGCAGCCGATCTGGCTCAACTCGAGCACTCCGATCGAGTGGGACGAGGAGACGCACACGGGTCGTCTGGTGTTGAGCCACGGCGACCGGGTCGAGCTCGTCTTCTCCTACGGCAAGCCGTTGCCCGAGCCCGAGATCTGCAACTGGGTCGAAGACCGGTTCTTCGAAACGCGCAGCTACTGGGAGTCCTGGATCGGTCGAAGCCTCTACAAGGGGCGCTGGAGAGCGGCCGTGGAGCGCTCGGCGCTGACCCTCAAGATGTTGACGTTCCAACCGACGGGCGCCGTCCTTGCGGCACTGACCACCTCGCTGCCGGAGGAGCTCGGCGGTGAGCGCAACTGGGATTACCGCTTCAGCTGGATTCGCGATTCGGCGCTGACGCTCAACGCTCTTCTTCTCCTCGGCTTTCACGACGAGGCCGACGCTTTCCTCAGCTGGCTCATGAGCCGCTGCCTCGTGGAGACCGATGCGATCCAGATCCTGTACCCGATCGGGGACTGGGACACGACGCGCGAGCTGGAGCTCACGCACCTGGAGGGCTACAAGGGTTCGAAGCCGGTTCGCATCGGCAACGCGGCGACCTCGCAGCTGCAGCTCGACGTCTTCGGTGAGCTCATCGAGTCGATCTACCTCTTTGGCATCTACGGTGAGAAGACCGACATGAAGCGCTGGGCCTACGTCCGTCGCGTGGCCGACGACATCTGTGAGAAGTGGCACCTGCCCGACGAAGGCATCTGGGAGGTGCGCGGCGGACGCTTCAACTTCACGTACTCGAAACTGATGTGCTGGCTTGGCCTCGACTGCGCGATCCGCATGGCGGAGGAAGAAGGCTTCGCCGGCGACGTTCCGCGGTGGAAGTCTTGCCGCGCCGAGATCACGGAGTATCTGTTGGAGTCCTGCGTGCATCCGACGGAGGGCTACTTCATGCAGAGCGCCGAGTCGGAAGCGGTCGACGCTGCCAACCTGCTGATCCCGAGAGCCTGTTTCCTACCGCCCGAGGACGACAGGGTTCAGCGCACGATCGACAAGACGATCGAGCAGGTGACGAAGAACGGACACGTCTTTCGCTACCGCAGCGACGACGGTCTGTCGGGAGAAGAGGGCGCGTTCAACATCTGCACCTTCTGGCTGATCGAGAGTCTCGCTCTCAGCGGGCGCCTGGAAGAGGCGCACGATCACTTCCTCAAGGTGCTGGAGGCCTGTGGCAGCTGCGGCCTGTTGGCCGAGGAGACCTGTCCCGACAAGGGGACTGCTCTCGGCAACTACCCGCAGGCGTTCAGCCATATCGGCTTGATCAATGCAGCACTGACACTGGAATGGCAGCGGAAAACCGGCGGGGGACGAGCGTCCTGAGGGGCGCTGAGTCCTCGCCGAACCGATCGGACCCACGGCCGATCCAAGGGAGAGCCCAGCGTGGCTGATCTGACAAGTAGCGACTACGAGTACTTCCAGTCTCGGGGACTGGCGGCCGACGACATCGAGCGACAGCTCTCTTTGCTCAGGGCGGATCGCTCGAGTCTGCGTCTTGCCCGCCCCTGTCGGGCAGGAGACGGCATCGAGATTCTCGAGACCGAGAAGCAGGCCTTCCTGACGCGGGTCTTCGAAAGCAGCGAGTTCTCGCGCGCGGCCTTCGTTCCCGCCTCGGGAGCAGCGACGCGCATGTTCCGAGACCTGCTCGCGTGGCGTGAAGGCTCGCGAGAGCCGTCGGTCTCCGCTGCCGTCGATCGGATCGCGGAGCAGGCGGCGCACCTGCCCTTCGCACTGAGTGAAGGAGCTCGCCAGGACGTCTCGCGACTCGTCGCCGAGTTGCTGAGTCGGGAGGCTCTCGATCTCGCGGGTCTCCCCAAAGGTCTCCTGCCCTTTCATCGCTACGGAGCGGGCGCGCGAACGGCGTTCGCCGAGCACCTCGCCGAGGCGGTCCACTACCTCAAGGAGAGCGGCACCAGCCGCCTCCACTTCACCGTCTCGGCTCCCCATCAAGCCCGGTTCGAGAGCGCGCTGTCCGCGGCGCGCGACGAGCTCGAAGCCAGGAACCGCTGTCGCTATGACGTCTCCTTCTCGACTCAGGAGCCAAGGACCGACACGGTGTGCCTCGATGTCTCGGGCGATCTGATTCGTGACTCGTCGGGGGCACCGCTGCTGCGACCGGGAGGACACGGTTCGCTCCTGCAGAACCTGCAGCGAGTCGACGCCGACGTCGTCTTCATCAAGAACATCGACAACGTGCAGGCGGAAAGCCGGCATGAGATCACCGCCTCCTGGCGCCGCGTGCTCGGCGGTTACCTGGTCTGGCTGCGTTCGCGCATCACGGATCTGCTCAACGGCCTCGAGGGCAACGACAGCACGGATGTCGCGCGCGAGGCCGCCGTTTTCGTGCAGCGTCAGCTGGGAATCCGCTCGATGTTTGCGGGCGACGACCTGAGTGCCCAGTGGCTCGCTCACAGGCTCGATCGACCGCTGCGCGTCTGTGGCGTGGTGGCCAACGAGGGGCAAGCGGGTGGCCGACCCTTCTGGGTTCCGAGCGCCGACGGGTCGATCAGCAAGCAGATCGTCGAGAGCGCGCAAGTGAGCTCGGCTCTCGAACAGCAGGAGATCTTCCAGCGTGGTACCCACTTCAACCCGGTGGACATGGTCTGCTCGATGAAGAACCGCCGCGGCGAAAGTTACGATCTGGAGGAGTTCGTCGATCTCGACGCGGCCTTCGTCACTGAGAAGTCGGTCGACGGTCGTACCCTGAGGGGTCTCGAGTGGCCTGGACTGTGGAACGGTTCGATGGCCGGCTGGAACACGGTCTTCGTCGAGATCCCTGGGGACCTGTTCGCGCCGGTCAAGACAGTGCTCGACCTCCTCGGGCCGCTGCATCAGCCGGCCGTCGCGAGCCGCGCCGCCGTCTGATCGGCGCCTCTCCCTCGGGCTCGCTGCGACGTGGGCGCGCCAGCGTGTTGCTGCGCCGCTGTGCGCCTCGCCTGGGTGCGAGTCGACGTGGTGCCGGCATCGGAGCCTCTGCCAGGCTCCGCGCCGGCGATCGTCGCTTCTTCGGAGACTCGCCGGTCAGCTGTTCGCGAGCTCGTTCTCGAGCGCGTAACGAATCAGCTGAGCGGTGTTGTCGAGCCGGAGCTTCTCGAGGATGCGCGAGCGGTACGTGCTGATCGTCTTCACGCTCAAGCTGAGCTCGTTGGCGATCTGGCTGGTGCTCTGACCGCCGCCGATCATCGACAGCACCTGATACTCGCGATCGGAGAGCTTCGAGTGCGGTGCCTCGAAGTCGTCGTCGCTGAGGCTGAAGGCGAGCTGCTCGGCGAGCGCCGGGCTGATGTACTTGCGCTGCGAAGCGACCCGGTAGATGGCGTTCGCCAGAGCTTCGGAGCTGCTGCCCTTCGTAATGTAGCCGTCAGCGCCGCTCTTGAGGCAGCGAACAGCGTACTGATCTTCCGGGTGCGCGGTGAGGATGAGCACCTTGATCCTGGGATCGAAGCGCTTGATCTCCTGGGTGTTCTCGAGCCCGCCGCGGCCCGGCATGGAAAGGTCGAGCAGAACGACGTCCGGCTTCGCGCGGCGCACCTCGTCCAGAAGTGCGCGGCTGTCGGACGCTTCGCCGACGATGACCATCGAGTGCTGTTCCTCGAGAACTCGCTTCAGGCCGTCGCGAAAGAGATCGTGGTCGTCTGCAAGCAAGAGGCGAATCATGGCTCGGTGCTCCTTTGGGCGGATGAGTCGGGAGGTGAAAGAGGACGACACGCTGACAGCGGGGTCTGACGCGCGCTCTCCAGAAAGAAGAGTATAACTATTAAAACTAGAATTTCAATGAAAAGTTGGTTCGCTGGTGCGCCGCGGGGTGAGCATCGTCCTACAGGGCGATCGGACTCGAGGACAGTGCAGGGTGATGTTTGTCCTGCAGCGCACTGCCGGAGTCGTCGCTAGTTTCGTTCTCGCTGACTGCCTTCCGGCGGAGCTCGTGCGATGAACGGCCAAGAACCTCAACAAGAGCGAACCCGCCTCCCCGTCCTCCTGGTGGAGCCGGACGCGGAGGAGCGCGAACGACTGCGCGACTCACTCCTTCGAGTGCAACGATTCGCGATCGAGGTCGAAGCGGTCGAGAGCGTTCAAGTGGGCCGTGAGCGTCTGGAGTTCGGTGGCTACGCGGCGGTGCTCCTCGGTGCCGACGGGGCCGACGCTCTGCAGACGCTCGAGGAGCTCGGCTCGATCGAGAGAGGTGTGCCGACGGTCGTCGTCTCGGAGGCCGCCCTTTCGAGCGTCGCGGCCGCGGTGCTCGCCGCCGGCGCCGACGACCTCGTCCTCCGGCGAAGCACGACGCCCGAGGTGCTCCGTCGCGTTCTCTCCTACGCCGTGGAGCGCAAGCGTGCACGCATGCAGCTCCAGGAGAGCGAAGATCGCTATCGCTCCTTCTTCGAAGCCGACCTGACGGCCAACTTCGTTTCGACGCCGGGCGGCGAGATCCAGGCGTTCAACCCCGCCTTCGCCCGCATGTTCGGAGTGCACGAACAAGTGGGACCCCGGCCGATGACCACCGTCCTCGGAGCGCGCGTCTGGGCGGGCATGGTCGAAGATCTGGCGTCGCGTGAGACGGATCGACTGGCGACGGAGCTGGAAATCACTTCGGAGAGAGGCACCGTCTACGCCAGCGCTTCGATCATCGGCCGTTTCGACGAGAGCGATCGGCTGATCCAGGTGCAGGGAGCCATTCGCGACATCACCGAGCAGAGGAACTTGGAGATGCAGCTGCGTCAAGCGCAGAAGATGGATGCGCTGGGGCGACTCGCGGGCGGACTCGCTCACGACCTCAACAATCTCCTGACCGTGATCGTCGGCAACAACGAGATGGCGATCGATGAGGTGCCGCGCTCTGCCAAGGGGCACTTGAACGAGATCAAGCGTGCCGCCAATCGCGGCGCCGCTCTGGTGGACAAGCTTCTCGCCTTTACGCGCCAGCAACCGACCGAGGTGGTGAAGCTCGATCTCAACACGATCATCTCCGAAATGACGAGCCTGGCGCGTCCGCTGGTCGGCGAACGCGTCGAGATCGACGTCTCGCTCGACCCACGTTTGAAGAGCGTGCGCATCGACAAAGGGCAGCTGGAGCAGGTGGTCCTGAATCTTCTGGTCAACGCACGAGGCGCCATGGCCGGAGGCGGCACAATCACCGTGCAGACGCGGCCCGGCCGGCGAAACACGGTGATTCTCCGCGTTTCGGACGAGGGCCACGGCATGGACTCGGCCACCAAGGCGAGGGTCTTCGATCCCTTCTTCACGACGAAAGACGTGGGCGAGGGCACCGGTCTGGGGCTCTCCGTGGTCTACGGCATCGTCGAGCAGTATCAGGGGCACATCTTCGTCAAGAGCGAGCCGGGCGAGGGCGCGACCTTCGAGATCGTCCTGCCCGCCGCCTCGGGGCGAGACGCACCGATGAGTCCATCCGAAGGTCCTTCCGAGATCATCGACGCCCGCGGCGACGAGACGGTACTCCTGGTCGAGGACGAGCTGGGCCTGCGCACACTCCTCGAGTCGGCTCTCGCGGCTCGCGGATTCAAGGTCATGGCCGCGCTCGACGCCCACCAGGCACTCCGTCTGTTGAGGATCCACGGTGATGTCGATCTCCTGCTGACCGATGTCGTCATGCCGCGCATGAGCGGGCCGGAGCTCGCTGAGCGCGTCCTCCAGGCGTCGCCTGAGACGCGAATCGTCTTCATGTCGGGCTATCCGGATCCCAAGTTGGAGGGGAACCCGCTCGACTTGAGCTCTCACACGTTGATTCGCAAGCCCTTCTCTCCGAACGAGATGGCCTCTGTGATTCGCAGAACTCTGGACGAGCCGATGGAGGCTGCGTCCGCCGTGACTTCCTAGGGAGGTGACCGTGTCGCTCGAACCCGCAACTGCCGTCGGCCAAAGCGCCCTGCCGACGACTCGACAGACCGAAGAGGATTTGATCCTGGTCGTCGACGACACCAAGGCCAATCGAGACATCCTTCGAATCCTGCTGAAGCGTGAGGGTTACGCCATCGTCGAGGCAGCGGACGGCCGGGAAGCGCTCGAGATTCTCGAACGAGACGATCCGGATCTCGTGCTGCTGGACATCATGATGCCCGGTATCGACGGCTTCGAAGTCTGCGAGAGGATCAAGTCGAATCCGGCGACCAAGGACCTTCCCGTGATCTTCCTCAGTGCGCTGACGCAGACCGAGCAGAAGGTCAAGGGACTCGACCTGGGCGCCGCCGACTACGTCACCAAGCCCTTCGACAAGAGCGAGGTCAAGGCGCGCGTTCGCACCCATTTGGAGCTGCGCCGCTTGAACCTTTCACTGGCAGCGGCCAACGAGGTGCTTCGACGACAGAAAGAAGAGCTCGACGCAGAGCTCGCGGACGCCGCGATCATTCAGCGGTCTCTGTTGCCGGCTCCCAGCTACTCGGAGAAGGGTCTCAGCGTCGAGTGGTGCATCGAGCCTTGCGCCAGCCTTGGTGGTGACTTCGTCAACATCGTGCCACTCGCGGGCAAGCAGGTAGCGATCTACCTCGGTGACGTCAGCGGCCACGGGGTCCCCTCGTCGCTCATCACCATGACGGTCGATCGGGCGTTGACCGACGATCGCGCGTTGGCGGATGCGGACGGAGTGCCTCGTCAGCCGGCCGAAGTTCTCGAGAACCTCGACTCGAGCTACTCCGCGCGCGAGCTCGAGAAGCACGTCACCATGTTCTACTGCGTCGTGGACCTTGCGAGCTGGCAGGTCGGCTACAGCAGCGCAGCTCATCCTGCCGCGGTGCTGGTTCGCGACGGACAGGTGGTCTCGACGCACGAGGAGGGGGGATCCGTCATCGGTATCGGCGGCATGATTCCCTTCGACGACGCGGTACTGCAGATGCAGCCCGGCGATCGCCTCGTCGCGTACACCGACGGCGTCACGGAGAACCAGGCTCCGGACGGCTCCTTCTACGGCGAGGAGCGCTTCTACGAGTTTCTTGCTCGCCATGCCAGGACTCCGACCGCAGAGGTCGCGCCGATCCTGCTCGAAGAGCTGCGAGCGCATCGCCAAGACCAACCACCTCAGGACGACATCTCCATCGTCATTCTCGAAAGAGAGACAGGAAATGAATGAGACGCGCATCGAGATGACCTTCGACAGTGACCTCGACTGCCTGCCGATGGTCGGAGGCGTCGCACGAGAGCTGTGCAAGGTCATCGGGATGGACGAGATGGGGGCCTACAACATCGAGCTGTGCCTCGTCGAATGCGTGACCAATTCCATTCGTCACGGCTACGGCGAGGAGAGGGGTCATCAGGTTCGCCTCACCATGACTCTCGAAGCACGAGAGCTCACCTTCATCGTCGAGGACTTCGGCGTGCCGCTCGACACGACCAGGGTGCGTGAGGCCCAAGCCAGAGCCAAGAGCTCGGACGGGCTCCTGGAGGAAGGCGGACGTGGCATGTTCATCATGGAATCCCTGATGGACGACGTGCAGTACGGTCGCTGCGACGATCGCAACCGCGTGATCATGAGGAAGACCGTCGAGCCGGGAGCCACCAGTGAAAGCCCCTGACGGTTTGCGCGATCTGCCGGCCGAGGTGTCCTGAGGTGCTTGGCTCGGTGACCGTTGGCGGCCTCGCGGTAGCCCTGGTCGCAGCGACCGCGGTCACGGTCGTCGCTCTCTGGGGGGTTGCACGTCTGCGGACGCAGATCGCCACTTCGGTTTTGGACGGCATCGACGAGGCGGTACTGCTCCTCGACGACAAGGACCGCATTCTCTGGTCGAGCGTCGAGGCCTCGAGGCTGTTCGGGGTCAGTCTGGAGGGCCGTCTGCTTGCCGAGCTTCTGGTCGAAGAAGACGACTTTCGCGACCCGGTGTCCGAGGCGACGATCCGCATGATCGGCACGCGGGGTGAGCTGGACATCGCGCCGCGGTGGGGCGTCGTGCCTTGGCGCCGAGGTGCCTGCCGAAGCGTGGCACTTCGGGTGGTCGATGACGTCGCGGAGGCGAAATGACCGTCACCACACCTCCGCTGGGAAAGGTCCCGGTGCTCGCAGTCCTGGCTCCGCGTCTCGATGCGGCGACCTGCCGCCTCCTTCGACGGAGAGTGCACGACCTCAGGGCGCGAACTCGGGTCGGGCTGATTCTCGATCTGGAGCGAGTCGAGTTCGTCGACTCCACAGGGCTGACGACGCTGCTCTACCTCGGCAAGTCGCTCTCGGCTCCTCTGCGTCTACGCCTCGTCGGCGCGCAGAGGGGGCCGAGAGAAGTCCTTCGCCTGACGCGCCTCGATCGCATTTTCGGAATCGATGCGAACGTCGAGGAAGCGCTTGGCTCTCTGGCGTCCCTGCTGCAGCCCGACACGCCGACGCCCGTCGTACCGGAGCCCGAGGCTCGGCGAGAGGAGTTCGGTGCCCCTTGAAGCGCCGCCGAGCGAGGAGCTCAGAACTGCAGGTGAGCGCCGAGCGAAACCGTCTCGATGTCGCTGGCGATCTGCTCCCACTCGGCAAAGACACTGAGGTTGCCCAAGAGGCGAAACCTGGCGCCGAGCCCGTAAATGATGTCTTCCTCGGTGAAGTCGTCGATGAACTCGCGCGCGTCCTCCGAGATTGCGTCGACCTCGGTCTCCCAGATGACGAGGCCGACCTTGCCGAAGACGGAGAGACGCCAGATCAGATCGATCTGTGGCACGACAGCGAGGGAATAGGCCTTGGTGTCGGCGTCGAGAGCAAGGCCGTTCTCACCACAGACCTCGCAGCCAAAGACCGAGGCGTCGAAGTTGCCGAAGTCGTGGTAACCGGCCTGCACCGCCCAGAAGCGGTTCACCTTGAAGCCGATCTCGAAGGTCGTCGAATCCTCGTCGCCGTCGATCACCTGATCGAAGGTGTCGCCGAGCTCGGCTTCGACGTCGGTGCTGCCGAGCTTGGCTGCGACATAGAGTCCGCGGTCTTCCGCCATGGCCTGGCCGAAGCCGAAGAGGACGAGAACCGTTGCAAGTGAGAGCGTTTTTTTCATGGGATCCCCTGATCGACGAGCCTTTCCCTCGGGCCTTTGCTTCGAAGAGCGCAACGGCCACAGCATGGCCTCTATTCCCTTGATCTGCAAGGGTTTGTGGCGAAAGGCGCTGACGTCAGGGGACGGGCGGGTACACGTAGCCACCCTGGAAGCCGAGAGGCAGCCCGACCGACGCGCCGATCGTCCAGTAGATCAGCAGGAAGATCGTCCAGGTGACGAGCAGCACGACAGAGTAGGGCAGCATCATCGAGACCACCGTGCCGATGCCGGTGCTCTTGACGTAGCGCTGGCAGAAGACGACGACCAGCGGGAAGTACGGCATCAGGGGCGTGACGATGTTGGTCGTCGAGTCGCCGACGCGGTACGCCGCCTGGGTCAGCTCCGGTGAGATCCCGAGCTCCATGAGCATGGGCACGAAGATACTCGAGAGCAGCGCCCACTTGGCCGATGCGGAGCCGACGAGCAGGTTGACCGACGCACTCAGGAGGATGATGCCGACGATCGTCACCTGCGCCGGCAGGCCGAGGTCGCGCAGGAAGTTGGCGCCCTTGACGGCCACCAGCAGGCCGACGTTCGACTGGGTGAAGGCGGCGATGAACTGCGCCGCGAAGAAGGCCATGACGATGTAGTAGCCCATCGTGCTCATCGAGTCCGACATGCCCTTGATGATGTCTCTGTGGCTCTTGACCGTTCCTGCGACGTACCCGTGAACGAGGCCGGGAAGGAGGAAGAAGAGGAAGATGAGGGGGACGATGATGCGCATCAAGGGCGCGTCGAAGGTCGTCAAGTTCCCCGTGGAGGGCGAGCGCAGCAGCGAGCCCGAGGGCAGCGCGAGGGCGGCGAGCCCGACCGAAAGGACGAGCAGAGTCAGCGCCGCAGCGATGAGGCCGCGCCGATCGGCAGGAGTGACCTCTTGCATCTGCGGCATCTCGTCGGGGTCCCCGTCGATCTCCGTTTCCTTCAGTCGCGGCTCGACGACGCGGTCGGTGAGGTACCAGACGACGGCGATGACGAGCAGGCTCGACGCAGCGGTGAAGAAGATGTTGCTCAGCGGGTTCACCGTGTAGCTCGCGTCGATGATTTGAGCGGAAGGGGTCGTGAAGCCGGCCAGGAGCGGGTCGATTCCCGACACCAGGAAGTTGGCAGAGAACCCTCCGGAGACACCGGCAAAGGCGGCGCCGATGCCCGCCAGCGGGTGACGCCCGGCTGCGTAGAAGATGACGCCGCCGAGCGGAATGACGAGCACGTAGCCGGCGTCCGCGGCGCTGTGGCTGACGATGGCGGCGAGCGTCAGGACGGGCGTCAACAGGCTTCTCCCGGTAAAGCTGAGGAGGCCCTTGATCGCCGCATTGATGAGTCCGGTGTGTTCCGCAACGCCAACACCGAGGAGCGCGACCAGCACGATGCCCAGGGGCGCAAAACCGGTGAACGTGGTGACGAGGTTCTGCATGAACTGCAGAAGGGACGAGCCGGTCAGCTGGTTGACGACGCGAAGAGGCTCGCCGGTGGTCGGATGCGTTTCCGTGAACTGGATCGGCGCGAGCAGGGCCGATGCCGCCCAGGTGATGAAGAGCAGGGCGAGAAAGAGCACGGCGGGATCGGGCAGGCGGTTGCCCGTGCGTTCGATCCAGCCCAGGCTTCGCTGCAGCCAGCCTTCGTTGGCAGTCTCCGACATCGACGTCCTCCTTGGGGTGAGAGGACGCAGTCTAACGGCTCGGGGGTTCTCCGACGTAACGAGCTCGAGGACGGATCAGCTGGTCCGTCTCGTACTGCTCGATGGCATGGGCGAGCCAGCCGGCCGAGCGGCCGAGGGCGAAGAGAGCGAGCGCACTTCCGGTCGGCAGGCCATAGGTGGTCGAGAGAGCCGCCAGGCCCACGTCGAGGGTCGGCCGATCGCCGGTCAGTGCCGTGCCTTCGTCGATCAGCGCCAGGATCGCCGTGCAGATCGGATCGTCTGGGTGAGCCTCGCGCAGGGCCCCGAGAAGCAGATCGCAGCGGGGGTCGCCCTGCGGGTAGAGCACGTGCCCGAAACCCGGCACCTCGGCGCCGCGCTTGATGCGTCGGGCGAGAGAGGCTCGCAGTTCGTTCCTCGATCGATGCGGAGCGGAGAGCTCCTGAAAGAGGGCTTCGACTCGCTCCGAGTGGCCGCCGTGCTTGCGTCCACGCAGAGCGGCGAGTCCTGCCCCGACGACTTCGTAGGGTGTCGAGGAGGCCGAAGCGACGCAGCGTGCGGTGAAGGTCGAGACGTTGAGCTCGTGGTCCGCACTCACGATCAGAGCGAGATTGAGGAGCTGTGCGAGCTCGGGGCGCGACGGCGACCAGCAGCGCTGTAGCAGCTGGGCGATCGACGTCGCGCTCGGTAGTGCGCGACCTTCGAGGCTGCTGTGGGCGATCGTCGCGGTCATCAGGCCGAGGATCCGCGCGCCGCACTGGGCGACGCCGTCGGCGCTGAGATCGATCGCCTCGAGGTCCTCGAGAGCAGCGATCGGCAGGACGACCTGAAGAAGATCGACGGCCTCGCGCCAGACGGGCGCTGAAGCGCGGACGGCGGTCAGGGAGTCGCGGCATGCGGGGGAGAGCCGCCAAGCGCCGGGGCTGTGGGTCTCGCAGCTTCCGGGCTCCAAGCCGCGCCACAGCCACTCGGCGACGTCTTCGAACGAGTGATCGGCAAGGTCCTCGAGCGCCCGCCCCCGGTAGAAGCAGGATCCTTCGTTGATCGACGTGACCGCCGAGTCGAGGACCGGCTTGCCCCAGTTGAGGGCGCCCCGCGCACCGGCCTGTGGATCGGCCTTGGCGCGTCTCTCCTGAACCAGCGCCTCCACCTCGGTGCGTCGATAGCGCCTCGCTCGGCTGCCTTCGGCGGCGGGCTCGGACTGGAGGAGACCGCGACTCACGTAGGCGTAGAGCGTCGGCAGGGACACTCCGAGGGACCGCGCGGCCTCGCGCGAGCTGAGGAACTGGTTCATGGACTCATTATATTGATTTATGAATCAACATTGACGATGGTTTCTGTCCCTGAAGGATGGAGAGCAAGGAATCGCAGTGCAGCGATCCGTGATCTTCAGGAGGAACTCATGACGGACAACTTGCCGGCAGGCAGTGAGGCGACACCGACGGTTCACGAAGGGCTTGAGGGGGTTTTTGCCGCGCGCACGCGGCTCTCCCGGGTCGATGGCGCCGGCGGGCGCCTCGTCCTCGCTGGATACGAGCTCGAAGATCTCGCTCCTCGAGCGAGTTTCGAGGAGGTCGTGCATCTGCTTTGGAGGGGCGAGTTGCCTTCGCCCGAACAGGAGGCCCGGCTCGCGGAAGCTCTCGGCAGCGAGACGCTGAACGAAACGACGCGGCAGGTCCTTCGCGGTGCCGTGGACCAGGGAGCCTCGATCGTCGAGGGGCTGCGGATGGGACTCGCTGTCCAGGTGTGCGACGAAGATCCGCGCATCGCGGCGCGTCAGATTCTCGGACGCATGCCGTCGATGCTCGCAGCACTCTGTCGTCTGCGGCTTGGCTTGGAGCCCGTCGAATCTGAAGCCGACTCCGTCGCAGCGCGTTTCCTGGAGGCACTCCTGGGCGACCGCGCGACGGCCGAGCAGGTTCGTGGTCTCGAGACGTATCTCAACACCGTCGCAGATCACGGGCTGAACGCTTCGACCTTCACGGCGCGAGTGATCGTGTCGACGAGGTCCGACCTCGTCTCGGCGCTCACCGGCGCGCTCGGAGCCTTGAAGGGGCCGCTTCACGGAGGCGCTCCGGGACCCGTCCTCGACACCCTGCTCGAGGTCGGCACGGCGGAGTGCGCCGAGCAGGTTCTGGCTGAGAAGCTCGCTCGAGGCGAGCGGCTCATGGGCTTTGGCCACCGTGTCTACGAAGTGCGCGACCCTCGCGCTGAAGTCCTCCGGGCGGCGGCACGCGACGTGCTCGCAGCCGACACGGCCCTGCTGGCCCTGGCCGACGCGGTCGAGACGACGGCGCTCTCGCTCCTTCGCTCGGCCAAACCCGGTCGGCGGATCGAGACCAACGTCGAGTTCTACACCGCGGTGCTCCTTCATGCTCTGGAGGTGCCGGTCGATGCGTTCACCGGTGTCTTCGCGCTCGGTCGGGCGGCGGGTTGGTGCGCCCACTGTTTCGAGCAGCTCGATCGCGGTCGTCTGATCCGGCCCCGGGCGCTCTACGTCGGAGAGGAGGGCGCTGCCTACTCGGCGAGATGAGTCCCACAGACCGTTTCGAGCTCGGCTCGGAGTCTGCGGTGAGCGCCTCCGGCGACCGCTTTGATCCCGAGGGCGACGCGAGACCGCGACCGATCGCCGGGCTCAGAGGGGCGGTGCGCGCGACCCTGCCGGGCTCGGACCTCAGCTGACGACGAGCGGGGTGTCGGTCTCCTCGCGCTGCCGCAGGAAGTCGGCTGCCTCCTCGGCGCTCAAAGCTTTGCTGATGACGAAGCCCTGGGCTGCGTCGCACTGGTGCATCTGGAGTGAGGCGAGCTGCTGCTCGTTTTCGACCTCCTCGGCGACCACGGTCAGATCGAGCCCTCGAGCGAGGCCGATGATGGCTCGCACGAGAGCCGAGCTGTTGTCGCCACGGGAGAGGTCGCGGACGAAGGGCCCGGCGATCTTGAGCGTCTCGATCGGCAGGCTCTCCAGGTAGCGTAGCGAGGAGTAGCCGACGCCGAAGTCGTCGACGGAGAGGCGAAGTCCGAGGGCTGCAAGTCGCTCGAGCGACTCGAGGCAAGCCACCTGGTTCTCGAGGAAGACGCTTTCGTTGACCTCGAGCTCCACCGAACTCGGCTCGGCTCCGGTCTCCTCCAGGATCTTCTGGATCTTCTCCTCGACGCCCGCCTCGGCGAGCTGTGCCGCGGAGATGTTGACGGCCATGCGCAGCCCGAAGAGCCCGAAGGTGTCCTCCCACGCGCGTAGCTGAACGAGGGCACGTTCGAGCACCCAGAGTCCGATCTCCTTCATCAGTCCCGACTGTTCGAGCGGGCGGGCGAAGTCTCGGGCATCGAGGAGCCCGCGCCGCGGGTGATTCCAGCGCAGCAGCGCCTCAAAGGCGACGACGACGCCGGTGTCGACATCGACCTGCGGCTGGTAGTGGACCGTGAACTCGTCGCGCTGGGCCGCGAGCTGGATGTCGCGGTCCATCGTCAGCGCGCGCGAGATGCGGTGCTTGAGCTCGGGCGCGTAGAGGCAGGAGCGGTTGCGCCCCCCCTGTTTGGCCGTGTAGAGCGCCGTGTCGGCGCAGCGCAGCAGGCCGCTCAGCTGTGTCGCGCTGTCCGGATACGTCGCCACGCCGACGCTGAGCGTGACGGGCACCTCGGCTCCGTCGACGAGCAGCGGCAGCTGCATGTCCTCGATGAGCTTCTCGGCGACCGTCTGCGCGTCTTCGGGCGTCCGCATGTCCTCGATCAGCACGGCGAACTCGTCGCCCGAAGTTCGGCAGAGCAGATCGGCGGCGCGAATCGACTTGCTCATCCTCGCTGCGGCGGCGCGCAGCATCTGGTCGCCGCCTTCGTAGCCGATCGTGTCGTTGACGAGCTTGAAGTGGTCGATGTCGAGGAGGAGTACGGCGAGTCGCCGCTCGTGGCGTTCGGCGCGTGCCAGGGCTCGATCCAACGACTGCAGGAAGAGGCGTCGATTCGCGAGCTTGGTCAGATGGTCCCGGGTGGCCAGGAAGTCAGCCTGCTCGTTCGCGCGTCGCTGCTGGGATTCGGCTTCGAGCAGTCGCAGCGCGATCGCCGGCAGCAGTTGAAGAAAACCGCCTCCCGGATCGGCGACGAGGTGCGACGTCGCGCCGAGACTGAGCGCGCGGAGCAGTCGATCTTCATGACCGGATTCGGCGATCACGAGAGTCGGCGCCTCGCCGCCGAAGCGTGAGCGCGTGATGGCGTCGTCGGCGAGCTCGAGGATCAGCAGACCAGCGTCGATCGTCTTCAGGTCGTCGTCGAGCGCAGCGCGCACGACGGGCAGTCCGGCCTCTCGAAGCCGGTGCTCGCAGGCGTCGCCGAGCGTCGCCTGCACGGCGAGAACGATGGGGCGTGCGGGTGCCAAGAGAGCCTCTGAAATCTGAAGCGAACGCGAAGACCTGCCTTCGATCGTAGCGCACGAGGCCCTTTGAGCGCAGGAATCGGAGCTTTCGGACGCCTGGGATTCAGCTCGGCACGAACTTGTAGCCGCGGCCGTGCACCGTCACGATATGCGCGGGTCGCGAGGCGTTCACTTCGATCTTCTGGCGCAAGGACGCGACATGAACGTCGACCGTTCGAGTCTGCACGGCGTGCTCGTAGCCCCAGACCTGGTCGAGGAGAAGATCTCGGCTCTGCACCACGCCGGGATGGTCGACGAAGTGGCAGAGCAGCTTGTACTCGAGCGCCGAAAGCTCGACGACCTCGCCGTCGACCGCGACGACCGCTCCCGGACGATCGATCGAGATGCGCCCTGCGGTCGATGCGCCGGCTCCAGCACCTCGCGGGCGACTGCGACGCAGCAGCGCCTCGATGCGGGCGAGCAGCTCGATCGTCTCGAAGGGCTTGGTCAGATAGTCGTCGGCGCCGATCTTCAGGCCGACGACGCGGTCGGTGAGCTGAGTGCGCGCCGTCAGCATGAGGACCGGCGTCTCGTCGCCGCGCTGGCGGAGGTCTCGGCAGAGATCGAGCCCGGTCTTCCCAGGGAGCGCCCAATCGAGCACGACGAGATCGAAGCTCTCGGTGCGCAGACGGCGATCGGCCTCTTCACCGTCGGTCTCCGACGCGACCTCATAGCCCTCGCTGCGCAGTCGATCGGTCAGCGTCAACTGCAGGCTCGGCTCGTCTTCGACCAGCAGGATCCGCTGGGTCATGAGCGGGCTCCCTCGAGAGGGAGCCGCAGTCGGACGCGCGCTCCTTGGGCCCCGTGCTCGCGATCGAGAAGCTCGATCGATCCGTCGTGGTGGTCGAGAATCTGCTGCGCGACGTGCAGCCCGAGGCCGGTGCCGGTCGTGCCGTCGTCCGCCGCCCGGGCGAAGGCTCGGAGGAGATCCGCCCGTCCCTCGATGGGGAAGCCCGGACCCTCATCCGTCACTTCGACGATCAGCCGACCGCCCTCGACGAAAGAGCGAACGATCACCGCGGCTCCGCTGGGGCTGTGCTTGAGAGCATTGGTCAGCAGATTGCGCAGTGCCTGCACGAGCGCCTCTGCGTCGCCCGTGATTTCGGCGGTGGCGTCCGAGAGCTCTTTGCCGAGGGTGACGTTTCGCTCCTCTGCCAGCCAGGCGCAGCCTTCGAGGCTCTCGTCGATCCAGCGCTCGACGGTCACCGTCTCCCTCGGTCGTTGCGAACCGGAGCGGATTCCGGCGAGCTGCAGCGACTGGGAGACGAGGCTCTCCAGCCGACGTCCTTCGCGTTGAATCAGCTTGCCGTAGTCGCGGACTCGTTCCTTCTCGTCGACGATGCCGTCGGAGAGGTTGGCGGCGGCGGCCGCGATCGCGGCGAGAGGCGTGTGCAGCTCATGGGTCAGCGAGGCGACGAAGGTCACCTGCTGCCGGGCCGTTCGCTGGGCCCTCGAGGCTGCCGACGTCACCAGGACCATGCTCGCGGCGAGCACGCCGAGGGTTCCGAGGCTGAGCAGGAGGTTGCGTCGCCGCGCGGCGCCGACCACGCGATCGATCGGTCGAGTGTGCCTCACGTAGACGCCCCAAGGGCCCCGGTCGCCTCCTCGCGGCGGGTCACGGCGCTGCATCGCGTCGGCGCCCTCCGGGATTCTTCGAAGGTGCGGCAGCGTGCCGAAGAGGTCCGCTGCTCCGAAGCTTTCGACGGCGTCGGTGGCGTAGAGCCAGTCGCCCCCGGCGCCACGCACGGCCACCTCGAAGTCGGCGAGCTGAAGCCTCTCCGCCGCCTCCGGAAAGAGCGTTTCGGCCAGGTAGTCGAGGTCGAGCTCGAGGGCGAGCAGGACGTCGGGCGGGCGCAGCGGCCCCCGTCCGGGACGTGGGCGGCTCTGCGGAATGACGACGAAGCCCGGTGACAGCACGGGCCCCACGCCTCGGCCTGCGCCTCGTCGTCGGTTTTCGCCCACGAACTCGAGGCCCGCTGGCAGTGGAGCTTCCTCGAAGCGACCGTCCTGCAGCAGAGTGGCTCGCGCCGAAGAAGTGAAAGCGGCTTCGACTCTGTAGATGCGGCCGAGCAGATCCGGGTGCTGGGCCTCGCTGCGCCAGGCTGCCGCGAGATCGGCGAGCGTTCCCGAGCTGCCTCTGCCTTCAGCCTTTTCGGGACGACCCCGTTCGAAGCGTCGCGGAAAAAAGTGGCCGAAGAGTCGCGTCACCTCGCGATCGACGGTGGCGACGAAGGCATCGGCTTCGCTGACGCGCGCTCGCTCGAGGCGCGCGCGATCGGCCTCGCTCAGCTCGCCGATCCATCGGTATTGCAAGCCGCCAAGTGCGACGAGGAGGAGCATCAGGAGCCAGCTCCAGCGCTGCAGAGGCACTCGCATGAGCTGCAGCATAGCAACGGGCTGGCGCCCTCAAGTGCAGTGTTCACTGGGCTTTACATCCCTTACACAGGCCTTGCCTGGGCTTGAGGACCCCGCGGCAACTTCCGGCGTACCTTCTCTACGACGGTCGCCAGATCGTCGTTCCCTACCAGGACGCGCCGGCCTCGACCAGAGGCCTTACTCCAAAGGAGCTACCGAAATGAACGTAAGCACTGAAATGAACTCGACCCCTCGAGTGAACGCAGCACCTTCCCCCAGAGCGCGGGTCTTCCTGTTCGCCGTGGTCATGGCCTTGCTTCTGGTGGCGGTCGCGGCCGCTCAGCCGGGCTTCGGCAAAGGGCGCGGTGGCGGAGAACGCCTCGCCGCGTTCCTCGAGCTCGATGAGTCTCAGCAGGCCGAGTGGCAGGCGTTGCGCGAAGAGCACCGCGCCTCGATCGAGCCCCTCGTTGCCGACATGAAGGCCAACCGCGAGTCTCTTCGCGATCTGCTCGAGAGCGACACCGCGGACCCCACCGCAGTCGGCGAGCTCGTCCTCGCGGGACGCGATCTCCGAGGCGAGATGAAGGCCAGTCGCGAGGGACTCGACGCCAGCCTGGCCGCGGTGCTCACGGCCGAACAGCAGGAGAAGTTCGAGGCCTTCAAAGCCGCCGCCGGTGAGCGTGGGCCGAGGGGCCGCGGCCGGCGCGGACCACGAGGCGCTCGGGGCCAGCGCTAAGACACCCAGCGGGCCGCCGGCGGCGGCCCGCTTTCGCATCGGACCTCGAGAGCATTCGAACGCGCCCCCGAAGAGGGGCGCCTGAGGAGAGACCCATGATTTCGATCCCGCAGATTCTGTTGCCTTTCGCCCTTGCCGGGCTCGGCCTCGCTCCCGCGGCGGACTCCGGCGAGGAGACACACCCGATGGCGGGGAAGTGGCAGTTCAACGAAGAACAGAGCGAGGACCCTCGCGACAAGATGCGCGCCGCTCGGCGCGGTGGCGGCCGGGGCGGTCCGGGCCGCGGCGGCGGCCAGGGCGGCTTGGGTCGCGGTGGCGGCCAAGGGGCCTTCGGCGGCGGAGGCCAGCAGCAGGGACAGACGGCGACGCGAGGCCGGCGGCCTCGCGGCGAACGCGGCGGCCAGGGCGGCGGCCCCGGCGGACCGGCCCTCGAGCTCGCGATCACCGTGTCCGACGAATCCTTCGTCGTGACCGGTGGAGAGCGGCCCGAGCAGGTCTACACCCTCGGTGACGAGCTGGCCGACGGCGTCGCGATGCAGGACGGCGACGGATTCGTCGTGCAGGCCGAGACGCCCCGCGGTGACGTCGTAACGCGCAAGTTCTCTCTTGCGAAGAAGGGGCAGCGACTCAGGATCAAGACGACGCTGCCGGGGCGCGACGGAGGTGACGGCATCCAGTTCACCACCGTCTACGACCGCGTCACGGACGAATAGATCCGTCGGTTACCGGCGCCGCTCGCCTCGCTATGATGGGGCCCCGGCTCGTCGAGAGTCCGGGGCCTTTCGAGGAGGTGCCGCTTGGTCGCAGTCCAGAGCCCGAAGATCTACGATGCCATGGTCATTGGATCGGGCATCACGGGCGGTTGGGCCGCCAAGGAGCTCACTGAAAAGGGCCTCGAGGTGCTCGTCTTGGAGGCCGGACGCAACATCGTCCCCGCACGTGACTACTCCGAGCACGTTCCGCCCTGGGAGGTCCAGTTCCGCGGCCTCAAGGATCATCGCAAGCTGGCTGAGGAACAGCCGGTTCAGCGGCTTGCGGGCGCCTGCGACGAGTGGGCGAGCAAGTTCTTCGTCAACGACCTGGATAACCCCTACAGCACGCATCCGGAGGGCGATGAGTTCCGCTGGATCCGCGGCCGGCAGGTCGGCGGTCGCTCGATCATGTGGGGCCGTCAAAGCTACCGCTGGAGCGACCTCGACTTCGAAGCGAACGCCAAGGACGGCTACGGCGTCGACTGGCCGATCCGCTACCGCGACCTCGCTCCCTGGTACGACCACGTCGAGGACTTCGCCGGTATCTGCGGCCAGAACGAGGGCCTTGCGCAGCTGCCCGACGGCAAGTTCCTGCCGCCGATCGAGATGAACTGCGTCGAGAAGGAGGTCCGCGGCCGCCTCGACAAGGCCTTTGGCGGAGCGCGACGCTTCATGCACGCCCGAGCCGCCGTGCTCACCAAGGCCCACAAAGGCCGGCGCGCCTGTCATTACTGCGGTCCGTGTCGTCGCGGTTGCATGACGCGCTCCTATTTCTCGAGCCTCAACTCGACGCTGCCCGCAGCCCAGGCGACCGGCCGGATGACGCTGCGCCCGCACAGCGTCGTGCGCGAGATCACGGTCGACCCGCGCACCGGAAAGGCGCGCGGCGCGACGGTGATCGACGGTCGGACGCTCGAGACTCGGGAATTCCGCGCGCGCATGGTCTTTCTCTGCACCTCGACGGTGGAGAGCGCGCGCATCCTGCTGAACAGCCGCTCGGCGACGTTCCCCGACGGCCTCGCCAACTCGAGCGGGCAGGTCGGGCGCAACCTGATGGATCACTTCTTCCAGGTGGGAGGTTCGGGCCTCATCGAGGGCTTTCTCGACAAGACGACCTTCGGCCGTCGGCCGAACGCCTGCTACATGCCGCGCTACGTCAACCTGGACGGTGAGGGCTCGGACTTTCTCCGGGGCTACGGCTTCCAGGGCGGCGTCAACCGCGGCACGACGTGGCGCTCCGCGACGACCAGGCCCGGCTTCGGTGCCGACTTCAAGCACTCGCTGCGCGAGCAGGGGCCGTGGCGCATGCGATTGGTGGCGTTCGGAGAGTGCTTGCCGAACCCCGACAACCGCGTCGAGATCGACCCCGATGTCGTCGACAAGTGGGGCGTGCCCGTGCCGCGCATCCACATGCGCTTCGGCGAGAACGAAGAGCTGATGCGTGCGGACGTCAAGAAGACCGTCGTCGAGACCCTCGAAGCGGCTGGCGCGAAGAAGATCTCGACCTTCGATCGCGAGTCGAAGCCCGGTTTTGCGATTCACGAGATGGGCACGGTACGCATGGGACGCGACAAGCGCACCTCGGTGCTGAACGGCAACAACCAGGCGTGGGACGTCACCAACCTTTTCGTGACCGACGGATCCTGCATGGCGTCGACCGCCTGGCAGAACCCGTCGCTCACCTATATGGCTCTCACGGCCAGGGCAGCCGACTACGCCGCCCGCCAGCTGGGCGACGGTCAGCTCTGAGGCGGTTCGCACGGCGCGGCGGCGACCCGAAGGATAGTGAGGCCCAGTCGCTGCGGTAGTCCGCTTCTGAATCGTCCCAGAGCGCTTCGACCTGCACGGCGGTGACCAACCAGCGGCGGCCCGGTCGGGTCCTCACGTGGAAAGTGCCGTCCGCGGAGGTGACGCGCTGCTTCCCGTGGCGGTGGTGCGAGACGGACGCTCCCACGTCGACCACGTGGACCGTTTCGTTTGCCAGCGGCACGCCGCCCTGCAGCAGTGCGATCGTCCAAGTGTCGCCTTCTCGCCGAAGAGGCCTCAGTTCGAGGTCGCAGAAGTCGTTCGGGTCTTCGGAGCCCTCGAAGTGAGAGGTCGTGTCTGCGACGTCGCCGAGCTGGACGATCGTTCGCGCGCAGCGCACGACCCGCTCCTGAACGACGCGCGTTGCCGGGGCATGCTCGAGAAGCGCCGTGTGACCCACCTCGCGCAGATGCGTTCTGAAGGCCTCTGGCTCCATTTCCTGGATCCAGGGGAGCCCGCGGTAGGTGATCGTCCACTCGCCTTCGGGGAGCCGAACGATGCCTGCGGGGTGGGCGCCTTCGACCGAGTCGATCGATCGTCGGAGCCCCGTCTCCGAGCGGGCGGCAAAGGACGCCACCGTGTGCGAGAGATAGGGCATGGGATCTCCGACGAAGGCGTGACCGACGCCGATCTCGAGTGCGATGGGCGTACCGCTCGGTGCGGCGAAGGCCGAAGGAGACAGATAGAAGTCGTGCGCGATCGCCGTCGAGGCAAGCAGCGTCAGCGCGAGTGCCGCGCACGGCCTCGCGAACCGCACCCTCCCACTCCTGCTTCGAAGAAGAGCGCGCCGTCGGCGGGGCAGCTGCCGACGTCCCGAAGACACTGAGCGACGCTGAGACGGAGGGGAACCGATCATCGGTCCGTGCCTGCCGTTGCCGCCTGAGCCTCGGATCGGTCGTACCCGGCCGCGATGCCGGGCGAGCCCGGCAGGGGCGAGTTCAGGTAGGGGAAGGCGTTGCCCAGCTCAGTCGCCGGAAGTCGCGTCCCGTCCGTGAGAGGCGCCAGGCCGACCGGTGCGTCTTCGGGATCGCAGACGCCGAGGCTGAGATGGCAGAGCAGGCCCATCGAGACGCGCAGAGCGGCGTCGACCGTGTCGTCCCCGGGACGGCGGCCGTTGGGAAAGCCGGCGAGATCGCCTGCGGCAACGCCGAGGTCGTTCTGCTCGTCGCGTGGCGTCGGCGGGATGGCCGTGTTGAGGCGCAGCATTTCCCCGAAGCCGAGCTCGTTGACTCCGGAGATGCCGGTGACGAACGCCGCGAGCAGGTCGGTGCGCGGGAAGTTCGTCGGCGCCGGCACTCCGAAGAGGAGCTCGAGGAGAGCCGGCAGTGTCGGGTGGGTGACATAGGTGGCGAACTGCAGATCGTCTCTGGGGTGGCTGGAGTTGAAGAGGTTCTTGTCGCGCAGGCCGATGACGACTTCGTTGACGAGCGGCATGCCGAGGCGCGAAACCTGGACCCACTCCTTGGTCAGCGCCGTCTCGGGGCGCTCATAGGTGGGGTTCTCCTCCAGGCGACGGACCTTCGGCAGCAGAGCGGTCGTCCAGGCGCCAAGGACGTCGCCGTTGCCTTCGGTCAGGCAGTCGATCGGCAGCTCGAGAGCGAGCGACGTGACGTTCTTGAACTCGGTCGCGTTGCCGGCGCCGTCGCGGTCGCCGAGCGGGTCGAGGTTCACCAGGTCGAAGACCTCGCCGAGGTTGACGGCGAAGGCCTCACGCCGCTGGCCGGCGAAGACGCGGCCGCTGCAGCCGCCGCCGAAGTCGACGTCGTGCATGAAGAGATCGGCGTAGCCGTCGTAGTCGGGGAAGGTCTTGAGGCCGTGGTGGTCGAACGGCTTGGCGAAGAAGACGCCGCCGCGCGTCGCGTTCGTGCCGACGGTGACGTCGTCCGAGGCCTGGGCGGGGCCGGCGGTCGTCTCGCCGCGGAAGCGCCGCACGGTGAAGAGCTCCGCTTGATTCGCACCGGCAAGACCGCCGGGCGAGGTGACGAGCGGTGCCGCGGCGAGCAGCGGGATCGGCACGTTCTCGCCGCCGACGTTGAGCTCGATGTTCTGGTTGAAGAGCAGGAAGCGGAACTCGAAGGTGAGGTCTTCGACGCTGTCACCGTCGTTGTCGACGTGAATGCGGTAGCGCGCGCTCGGGTCGAGCGTGAAGTAGTTCGGTCCGCCGTACGCGTCCTGCAGCGGGTTGTAGTTGGCGATCAGCGTGACATAGCCCTCACGGCCCGGCTCGTACGAACGGAACAGGTAGAAGTCGGTGCCGTCGACCTTGGGGTGCTCGGTGACGAAGGGCGCTTCGCGGTGGCTCGATGCGCCGGCGAGGCTTGCCGCGACGACGGTCGCCGCGAGGGTCAGGCTGCTGGCGAGCTGAACGAGCCGGCTCTCGGGTCTGGGAAGTGGGTTCTGTTTCTGCACGTCGTTGCCTCCAGTTGTCCGGCGCCGGGCCGGGGGGTTCTGGCCCGGTTACGACGCTGTCTGGAGGCTGGATGAAACGAAGGCAGAAAAAGTGTCGGCGACCGAATTTGCCGCGAGGACGCACGCGCGGCCGCCGTTTGGATCAGTTCTTCATGGTGAAGATCGCGTCGACCTCGACCGGCACGTCGAAGGGCAGCGAGTTCGTGCCGACGGCAAAGCGCGCGTGGCGGCCGGCGTCGCCCAGCACCGCCACCATCAGGTCCGAAGCGCCGTTGATCACGGCAGGCTGCTGATCGAACTCGGGCAGACAGTTGACGAAGCCACCGAGCTTGACGCAGCGCTCGATGCGCTCCAGGTCGCCGTCGCAGGCCGCCTGTGCCACGGCGAGGATGTTGATGGCGACGAGGCGCGCTGCCTCCTGCGCCTCTTCGATCGAGTACTTGACGCCGACTTTGCCCTGGTAGGCGAGCTTGCCGTCCTTCACCGGTACCTGCCCAGAGACGAAGATCTCGCGGCCGGAGACGACGAAGGGCACGTAATTGGCGGCGGGTGCTGCTGGCTGGGGAAGCTCGATGCCGAGGTCGGCGAGGCGGTCTGCGATGCTGCTCATGAAATCGTGTCCTCCTGAGGT
>JBCCLJ010000013.1:0-62027 GCA_039026915.1 Acidobacteriota bacterium | reverse complement strand
GTCAACTTCAAGACGGGGGCGACCGACAACATCGCGATGGTCTTCAAGCGACCGCTCGAAGACTGATCTTCGCGCCTCGCGGGCAGGCCCTCGGTGCCCCTTCGGCGAACCTCCCACGCCCCGGCAGTCTCGGGCGGTCGCCAGTCCGGGGGCCGGTAAGCTGACGTCAGTCCTTCCTGAACTGGCGCGCCAGGAGAAAGGCTGTCGCGCCGACGAGGAGAGGCAAGAGCCAGCGCTGACGATCCCTGGTCAAGCCCCACCGCCCTTCGACGACCTCACGAATCGCTCCCACCGCATCCTCCACCTCGCGACGCGAGCGCTGCACATCTGCGTCGACGATGTCGCGAGGCTTCAAAGCTCGCTGTCCTCGACCGCCGGTCCCATGCCGAGTTCGTCGCGCCACCAGCGCATATGACTCGTCGCCCGCCGCTTCAGTGAGCGCGCCGGGGACTCGAGTCTCTTGATCCGCGCTCGGGCGATGACCGCTGCAATCAACCCCAAGCCGACCAAAGCGGCGCCAACGATCAGCAGAGAGACCAGCAGCGAAAGCCGCTGCGAGAGACCGACCACCAAGGCCGCGGTGAGGACCGCGCCGCCCCAGAAGCAAAGAGTGCCGGCGACGAGCCCCCAGATTCCGGAGCGCACCGCCAGCCGCGTGGTCCCGCCGAGCTCGGAACGGACGCTGCGCGCTTCCGCTTGAGCCAGAGCCACTCCGGCCTTGCCCAGGTTCCCGACGAGCTCACCGACGTTCGGCTTCCGCTGCTTCGCGGACGCGTCCGTCACGGACCGCTGCTTCCCGCCGACATCACTCGGGAGACGACGGAACTCTTACCTGCCAGATCGTCCCTCACAGTCACCGCGATCTTCTGATCTCCGGCGCGTACGCGCATCGGCATCGTGTAGGCCCAGTACTTGCCTTTGATCGCTTCGATGTCTGCCCTCGGAATCTCGATCGGTACCCGCTGGGCCGTGACGTCGGAGAGACCGCCCTTCGAGTCTTGCGCCTGCACCCAGACCCGGATGCTGGCCTCGTAGACCTCACCCGCCGCGCGAGGGATCAGCACGATGTTGTCCAGAGGGATCTGCGCGTCGACGTGGATGGTGAACTGGTCGTTGTCCGAGGCGATCTCGTCGCGCTTGACCAGCTTCACGCCCAGCGGATTCCGCTCGTAGCCGTAGCGCAGTGAGGCCAGGGTGACGTCGCCCATCTCCGTCTCGACCGACTTGTCTCGGTAGGAGCGCTTGGTACGGCAGACGACACCTTTGCGCTTCTCCTTCAGCCGGCACTTCAGGTTGTAGCGGCGGCCCGAGCCCGCGTGGCCCGGCGAGAAGCCGAGCGAGTAGTAGTTGGCAAAATCACTGCCGAACCGGTCGAAACCGTCGTCGAAATTGTTCGTGTTGACGATGAACTGGCCGCCCGTCTCGTCCGCGAGAAACTGAATACTCGACTGCATGTTCTGCGCAGCGATCGAATCGATGTTGACCGAGGTGAAGTTCGCCTGGTACTCGGCGCCGAGGCTCGATCTTCCGAGCAGACCGGTCGCGTCCATGGTGTAGAAGGCGACGTTGTTGGCCGCTGCGGTGTTGGCGATGTCGCTGAGACGGCGCGTGCTGTCGAACTGCAGTGCGTCGAGTCGCATCGATCCGAACTGGTCGGGAAAGCGCTCGGCAGCGGCCTGGAAAAGGTCGTCTCCCGCACGCTGCGGAAGACCGTCGCTCACGTAGAGCAGGGCCTTTCGACCGGGCAGTCCGGAAAGCGAAGTGACCATGTCCTTCAGACCGTCGAGCGTGAATTGCATGTCGTTGAAGATCGACTCGGCCTGCAGTCGCACGCGGCTCTCCACCTGTGACGGATACTGGGTGTCCATCATGTCGCGCAGGAGGTCGCGCCGCTCTGAATCGTAGTTGGTTCGGCCACCCGTGTGCTTCTCCAGCTCGAAGAGAGCTCTGGAGATCACCTGGGCGTCACTGGTGAACGGGCGCTCGACCTTCACGCTGCGGTTGTAGGAGGCGAGCATCACACGATCGTCGCGGTCGACGTGCTTGCGCAAGAACTCACGCACGAAACGGAAGACGCGATTGCGGTTGAACGGTCGAATGTTGAAGTGGTCGACGTAGACGATCACGTGCAACATCTGGTCGTCCGGAACCTGGGGGCGTCGTTGGATCAGTTCAGGCTCAGAGGCTCGAAGCGGGTCAGGAGCTTCGACGGGTTCACCCTCCTCTCCGAGCCTGCGACCGTCGGAGACCTCGTAGAAGTTCGTCAGATTCACCGGCTTGCCATCCTCGAGAAGGATGAAGTCCTCCTTCTCGAGACCGCGGATGGGATTCCCCTTCTTGTCGGTCACGTAGACCGGCACGCTGATGACCTTGATGTTGATCGTCTCACCGAAGTCCGTGTTGAGCGGCGCATCGTTCGACTGAGCACCGACGGACGCCGAGCCGAGGAGGATCATTCCGAGGAGCAGAGCTAGGGGGCTGTTTCTGAAGAGGTGCATACGGGTATCTCTAGAAAGGGTCGTCGTCGGACTCTCTGGAATGAACTCTTTTGAGAAGCAGGCTCGCGCGCGACCGATTCAGGCGAGCCCCGGATTCTCAGCGCCTCGAGGCGTCATCTGGTGGGCCCTCGAAGTATAGCGAGCCGCACTGAACTAGGGGTTGACGTCCACGACCGACGAGACGATCGCGCCACTGGCGAGGTCGTAGACGGCAATGACCAGACTCTGCCGCTTGCGACGGAGCTGAATCTTGGTCGCGTAGGGAACGATCTGACCGGTCTCGGCGGCACCGGTCCGACGACCGAACACGAGAGGAATCACCGGTGTATCGGCCTTCGCTCCGTCTTCGTCCAGAACAGCGATTCTGAGCTCGACCTGGGCGGTTTCCCCTTCGGGCCCGGGCAGGAAGGTCATCGCCGACGAGGGGATGCCGATCTCGAGCTCGGCGGTCATCCGCCGAAGGCCGGACCTTTTCGGCTTTCCGAGCCTCACCTGGAGCGGCTCGGTACTCGGTGGAGCCCCGAAGAGCAGTGCACTCTCCACCGCGAAGGTGACCTCACGCGACCTCGAGAAGTCGATGTACCCCTTGCGTGCGCGAACCCGCAGCCGGTCTCCCTTCACCTTGACCTCGGTCCGATGCTCCTGATCGTCCCCGGCACGCGGCGCGTTGAAACCCAGAGAGTAGAACGAGAGCGTGTCCTCGGCCGCCATGCCGAGCACCTTGGCGCGGTTCGAGTTGATCATCGCGCGGCCCCCCGTGTCCTTCGCCAGGAGTTCCAGCGTCTGATGCAGCCCCTGCTCGCGGACGACGGAGGTCGGCCGCAGAAGATCGGTCGACGCGATCTCGTCCGCGGTGCGGGTGACGGCGGTCGCCGTCAATCCGGGAACGTCGACCGGATACAGGGTGTAACCGAGCAGATTGGCGGTGTCGATGAGCGGGGCGAAGCGGGCGTCCGTCGGCAGGCGTTCGGTGACCGGACGGGTCAGATCGTCCAGGACGAACTCGACCGGATCGAAGGGCCAGCCGCCCGACATCATCAGCATGACGTTGCGCCCTCCCGGACGCCCCAAGCTCCGCAAGGCCGACGTGGCCGCGGAGACGGCACGGTCGACCTGAGACGTCAGCCGCTCGACGACGTAGCGCTCTTCCAGAGTCAGTTCGTTCGAAGCGCCGCCGAAAGGCCGGAAGCTCGAGTCGCCGAATCCCGCCACGCGACGAATGTCGGCCAGGCGTTGAATGCCGAACGTGCGTTCCCGCCGCGCTTTCTGAAGGGACTCCTCCATCTCGAGCTTCGATCGAGTCCAGCTCTGCACCATGTCGAGCTTCTTGCCGTCGAAGCGTACGATCGCCATGCGGTCGCCAGAACCCATCGAGTCGAGCTCGTCCAGGAGGCCGTCGATGACGCGGTTGCGGTCGACGGCAATACTGAAGTAGTCATCGAAGAAGACGAGGTAGTTGATCGGCAGCCTGCCCTCTTCGTTGAGGGTGTACGCAGAAGCCAGGTCCTCACCTTCCTGCACGGCTCCTTCGATCACCTCGGTGAAGTAGTCGATCGTCGTCGGCTCGCCGTCGACAAAGAGCTCGAAGTCCTCGGGCTGAAGACCGGTGATGCGGTTGCCCTTGCGGTCGGTGACCACCACCTCGAGGTTCACGACGCGAACGTCGAAGACCTCCGAGAAGATCTCGTCCGGCGCCTGCGCCCCCGCGCCAAGCGCGCTGAGGAGCATCAGCACCCAGAGGATGCCGGCGGTCGTTCTTGGGAGCATCGTCATGAGGGACTCACCTTGAGAAAAGCGTGATTCAGCGGGCCCCGGCCGCTGCCGTGAGCGAAGGCGTTGCGCATCGCGCGCTCGACGAACTCGATCCCCTGCCCCACCGCCCGCTCGAGGCTACGGCCGAGCCCGAGGTTGGCCGCAATGGCTGCGGAGAGCGTGCATCCCGTGCCGTGATCGTTCGTCGAGTCGATGCGCGGATGACGGTAGTACTCGGCCCGGTCGCCGTTCCACAGAACGTCCGTGATCTCCCGGTTGGAGTCGCCCGCGTGCGCCCCCTTGATCAGCACGGCCGAGCAGACGGTGCCCAGCTTCTTCCCCGCGGCGATCACCTTGCCGACGCTGTCGAGCGACTCGCCGACGAGCTTCTCCGCCTCCTGCAGGTTCGGAGTCAGCAGAGTGGTTCGCGGGAAGAGCAGCGCTTCGAGTGCCTCTTGCGCACCCTCGTCGATCAGCGAGTCGCCGGACGTCGCCACCATGACCGGATCGAGGACCAGGGGCATTGGCGCGTGTCTCGAGAGCGCGCGGTCGATGGCTTCGACGATCTCCCGGTTGGCCACCATGCCGATCTTCACCACATCGGCACGCAGGTCGTCCATGACCGAATCGATCTGGTCTTCGACCAGCTGCGGGTCCAAGGCGCAGCTTGCCTGCACTCCGACCGTATTCTGGGCCGTGATGGCTGTGATGACGCTCATTCCGTAGCAACCCCATGCAGAGAACGTCTTGAGGTCGGCTTGGATTCCCGCCCCGCCGCCGGAGTCCGATCCGGCGATCGTCAGGAGCCGCGGCTGGCGGTCCACCCGCTTCAGGCCTCGTCGTCGCTGCGGCTTCGGGCCAGCAACCCGAGAAGGCAGACCGCGAAGATGACGATGCTGATGCCCTGCGCCACGGTCAAGACACCCAGAAGACGATCGTCCTTTGCTCGCAGGAACTCGATGCCGAACCGCTCCACCGCAAGCATCGCGAGCACCGTCAAACCGACGACGCCCGCCGGCCGACTCCGCTGCCGCAGGAGGGACCGCCCGAGGAACCAGATCAGGGTTCCGAGCAATACCTCGTAGAGCTGCGTCGGGTGCACTTTGAGCACCGTATCGGCGGGCACACTTGCAGCGATGTCGACGTCGAAGTGCTGACGCATGGCCCCTGCCGTCGTGGGAATCGGACCTTCCGGGAAGGCCATGGCCCACGGTACGTCGCTCGGCACGCCGTAGTCGTCACCGACGACCAGACAGCCCACGCGTCCGACGGCGTAGCCGATGGCCACGGAAGGCGCCGTGACGTCGATGACCTTCCAGAAAGGCATGCCGCGAAAGGTCGTCGTGGCCAGGACAGCGATGGCACCACCGATCAAGCCACCGTAGTAGACGATGCCCGCTCGGTTCAGGAGCAGCCCCAGATCACCGTACAGGATCGCGTAGTAGAGCTTGCCTCCGAGGATTCCGCCGAGCGCGGCGGCCGTGAGAATCGAGTACGCGTCGTCTTCGGTGCCCAGCTCCGTCGTCTTCATGCCGTTGCGCAGCTGGGCGAAGGCCGCTACGAAAGCAAGGACGAGCAGCGGCCCAAAGGGCGACAGCGAAAACGAGCCGATGCTGAAAAGCTCAGAAATCATGGAGCAAAACGATCCTCTTCTACCCACAAAAGTGCAGGCGCATCGTAGCAGCGAGACCGCGCGGCGACGACCTGCAAACCCGAATGACGGTGCTGCCGTCTCGCCGGCGAGACCGCGTCGGTGCGGCGTGAACTAGACTCGAAGCCTCCCCCGACGGTCCGCCTCCGGCCCGCTCCCTTGAATGATCCGTCCTGAGACTACAGCGACCCTCGAGAAGCTCGAGGCCTGGCTCAAACGCCGCCGAGCGCGCGGCCGCTGGCTCGTGCTGACGCACGACAATCCGGACCCGGATGCGCTGGCCACGGGGATGATTCTGACCAAAGTGCTCCGCCGCCGCTTTCGGCAGCAGGTGACCCTGGCCTATGGCGGCATCGTCGGCCGGGCCGAGAACCGCGAGATGGTGCGAACTCTCAAGATCAAAGCCTCGCGCTGGCGTCACCTGCAGATCAAGAACTATCGGCACGTCGCCCTGGTCGACTGCCAGCCGAAAACGGGGAATCACAGTCTGCCGGACACCCTCACACCGGCCCTGGTCATCGACCATCACGCGATGAGACCTGCCACCGCCGAAGTCCCCCTGGTCGACATTCGCACCGACTACTCGGCGAGCGCATCGATCGCTGCCGAGTACCTTCTCGCGAGCGGCCTCGAAGCGACGCGCGCCGAGGCCACGGCACTGGTCTACGCGATCCGCTCCGAGACGCTCGATTTCAGTCGCGAAGCCGCGGGACCGGACCTACCCCTCTACAACCACTTCCTGGCCCGGGCCAACACGCGCACACTCGGACGGATCCAGTCACCGCGGCTGACCGAGAGCTACTTCCGCACGCTGCACGATGCTCTGGAGAACCTCCAGCGCATCGACTCCGTGCTGATCAGCGAGCTCGGCGTCGTCGAGCAGCACGACATCGTGCCCGAAGTCGCAGACCTCCTCCTGCGCATGGAGGGCGTGACGTGGTCCCTGTGTACCGGCCAGTTCGAGGATCGGGTCTTCTGCTCCATCCGCACGACGAACCCGCGGGCGAACGCGGCTTCGGTGATGCGTCGCCTACTGGGTCGAGCCGGGCATGGTGGCGGCCACCCGATGATCGCCGGCGGCTGGATCGGCATTCCCAAAGATCGCAGCGCCGTCGAGGTCCAAGCCAAGCTGTCCCAGCGCTTCGTGAAACTGCTGCGGAAGGCACCGTCGCGACTCTCCCCGCTCAACTTTGGCGGCGAGGCGCCCAAGGACTGACCGAGTCGTCCGCTGAGGCGCGGCTGCAGGAAGGAGCCTCCGCCTCCGCACAGGACGAAGGGGCGCGGCACCACCACCCTCCCGAGAAGCTCCTGCGGAGCAAGCGACGCGAGCGAAGCTCGCATAGAGCGCGCAGATCCGCTAGCGGACCGGAGCATCGGCACGCGACGAGTCGGCGTGGTCAGCACCACCCGACCAAGGAGCTCCCTCCGAGCAAGCGACGCGAGCGAAGCTCGCATGGAGCGCGCAGGTCCGCTAGCGGACCGGAGCATCAGCACGTGACGAATCGGCGTGGTAGCCACCACGTCGATTCGTCACTCCCACTCGATCGTGCCCGGCGGCTTGCTGGTGATGTCGTAGACCACACGGTTGACGCCATCGACCTCGTTGACGATCCGCGAAGCAACGCGGCCGAGGAACTCGTGCGGAAGCTGGCTCCAGTCGGCCGTCATGAAGTCCTGCGTCTCGACGCTCCGCAGAGCGACGACGTCAGCGTAGGTGCGGCCGTCGCCCATGACGCCCACGGTCTTCACGGGAAGGAGAACGGCGAGCGCCTGGCTCACCGAGTCGTAGAAGCCTCCCTCGCGCAGCTCCTCGATGAAGATCGCGTCGGCTTCCTGGAGCGTCGCAACGCGCTCGGGCGTCACTTCACCGAGGATGCGCACCGCAAGACCGGGCCCCGGGAACGGATGGCGCCCGATGAACTCATCGGCGAGCCCGAGCTCCCTTCCGAGCTGGCGCACCTCGTCCTTGAAGAGCATTCGCAGGGGCTCGATGAGCTCGAAGCCGAGCCGCTCGGGAAGACCGCCGACGTTGTGATGCGTCTTGATCGTGGCCGACGGCCCCCGTACCGAAACCGATTCGATGACGTCCGGATACAGCGTGCCCTGAGCCAGAAAGCTGACGCCGTCGAGCTTCTTCGATTCGTCCTCGAAGACGTCGATGAAGGTCTTGCCGATCGCCTTGCGCTTCGCCTCCGGCTCCGTCACGCCGGCGAGCGCGGCGAAGAAACGGTCGCGCGCGTCCGCAACGACGACGGGCAGGCCGAGACCGTCGCGCAGACTCTTTTCCACCTGATCGCGCTCGCCCTTGCGGAGGACCCCGTTGTCGACGAAGACCGCGGTGAGCTGCTCACCGATCGCCTTGTCGAGCAAGCTCGCAACGACCGCCGAATCGACTCCGCCCGAGAGAGCACAGAGGACCCTTCGGTCCCCGACCCTCTCTCGGACCTGGTCGATCGCCTCGTCCAGATAGGAGGACATCTCCCAAGAGTCCTTGGCACCGCAGATACCCCGCAGGAAGTTCTCCAGGAGCTCGAAGCCGTGCTCGGTGTGAGTCACTTCGGGATGAAACTGAATGCCGTAGAGCTTGCGTTCCGGGTCCTCGCACGCGACCACCGGCGTGCTCTCGGTGGAGGCTGTGCAGACGAAGTCCGGTCCGAGCTGTGTCGCCTTGTCGCCGTGACTCATCCAGACCGTCTCGCTCGTGTCGAGAGACGCGAAGAGCGCGGAATCGTCCAACGTGATCTCCGTCCTGCCGTATTCACGTCGGCTGGAGCTCTCCACCTTGCCTCCGGTCTCCTGCACCATGAGCTGCATTCCGTAGCAGATGCCCAGAATCGGTACGCCGCAGTCGAAGAGCCCCTCGGAAGAAAGCGGGGCATCTTCGTCCGTGACGCTCTGTGGGCCGCCCGAGAGGATGATGCCGATCGGGTCGAGCGCCTTGAGCTCCTCGACCGAGGCATCGAAGGGGTGAATCTCACAGTAGACACGATGCTCACGCACGCGCCGAGCGATGAGTTGCGTGTACTGCCCGCCAAAGTCGAGGACCAGGACCGTTTCGCGTTGAGCCATCGTGAGGTGTGGACCTTTCTGAAGAGAGTCGAGCTCTCAGAGTTCTGATTCGGACTTGAGGTCTCTGCGCATGAGCTCCTCGACCGCAGCGCGCGGCGACTTCCCTTCGTAGAGCACCTCGACCATGTTCTGTGTGATCGGCATCTCGACCTTGCGAGCGGCGGCGAGACGCGAGAGCGCGACGGAGTTCTTGACGCCTTCGGCCACCATCGAGAGCTCCTCACTGATCTGGTCCAGCGACTTGCCCTGTGCGAGGCCGACGCCCGTCTGTCGGTTGCGAGACAGAGGGCCGGTACACGTCAAGACGAGGTCTCCCATGCCGGCCAGCCCGGAGAAGGTCCGAGGGCGACCGCCGTAGGCGAGCCCGAGGCGCGTCACCTCGTGCAGGCCTCGGGTCATCAGCGCCGCCAGTGTGTTGTGGCCAAAGCCGAGACCGTCCGCCAGGCCGGCGGCGATGGCGACGATGTTCTTGGCCGTACCCCCCAACTCCACCCCCACGACGTCCGAGGAGGTGTAGAGGCGCAGGTTCTGCTGCGAGAAACCGTCCTGCAGCGATCGGGCGAGCTGCGCGTCTTCGGAGGCGACGACGCAAGCCGTCGGGTCACCGGCGGCGAGCTCGGTCGCAAAGGAAGGTCCCGACAGCACGGCGAAAGGAATCTCTCGCTCGACGCGAGCTCCCTCCTCGAAGCAGACGTTGCTCATCCGCGCGAGCGAATCCTGTTCGATGCCCTTCGTGCCCGACACGACCGTCGGCGACGCAACGCGGCTCACGGAAAGAAACTCGCGCAGCACCGAACGGAAACCGTGAGACGGGACGACCAGGAGGATCAGCTCGTGCTCGGCAAGATCGTCGAGCGAGTCGGTGACCGCCAGCGTCTCGGGAAACGCGATGCCCGGCAGATAGCGCTCGTTGCTGCCGCTCTCGAGAGCTCGACGGCGCTCTGGCGTGCGACACCAGAGCGTCGTCGGATGACCGCAGCGAGCGACGTGGACCGCCAGAGAAGTGCCCCAGGAACCGGCACCCAGCACGCCGACACGAGAGCTCTCGGTCACCGTCACTCCCCCGCTCCCTCGCCCACCGTCGCGTCCTTGGCCTTCTGACCGAGACGGCTCTCGGTGCCGCTACGCAAACGTTGAAGGTTCTCCCGATGCTTCCAGACGACGACCCCACCGATCACCGCAGCCGCCGCGACGTAGGCCGCCAGCGCCTCGGAACCGATCCAGCCGAGACGCCCCCCGAGAAGCATGGCGACAGGTGCCAGAGTGGCGGCGAGGACGCTGCCGAGAGAAACGAAGCGCGTCGAGGCCACGACCGCGACGAAGGTGACGAGCAGGAGCGCTGTCGGCCGGAGCGACAAGACGGCGAGGGTGCCGACTGCGGTGGCGACGCCTTTGCCGCCACGAAAGCCCATCCAGATCGGGTAGATGTGTCCGAGCACGGCGGCGACGGCCGCCGAGGCGACCCAGGGTGCGGCGACGCCGAGCGACCGCAGCACGACGATCACCATTGCCCCCTTACCGATGTCGAGCAGAAGCGCCGCGAGTGCCGGCCCCTTGCCGGCGACCCGGAGCACATTCGTGGCACCCGCGTTCCCGGAGCCTACGGTCCGGATGTCGATGCCCTTCAAGACGCGCACGATGCAGTAGCTGAAGGAGATGGCGCCAAAGAGGTACGCCACGAGAACGCCGGACGGCCCCAGCAAGGCCCGTTCCCCTCCCTCGCCCAGGGCCAGGAGGAAGGCCGAGTCGAGAGAGAGCGCAGCGCTCAACTCTCGCTCCTGCCGCCCGTCACGGCAGCGTCGAGCTCCTGACCGAGCAGAAGCCGTCGCAGCATCTCCAGGATCACTTGACTCGAGACGTTGCGGACGGTGTCACGTCCCCCGGGAAAGAGGGACCGGTTGTGAACCGTCTCGCCGCCGCGTGACGAGACCGCGAGGTGCACCGTGCCGACCGGTTTGGCGTCGCTTCCGCCCCCCGGACCGGCAACGCCGGTAATGCCGAGACCGTGATCGGCGTCGAAGCGCTCCCTCACACCCTCGGCCATCGCTACGGCGACCGGACGTGAGACGGCCCCGTGCTGCCTCAGAGCCTCCGCCGAGACGCCGAGCTCGCGCTCCTTCACGTCGTTGCTGTAGGCCAGGATCCCGCCGAGAAAGTAGGCGCTCGAACCCGGTATCGCCGTCAGCCTCTGACCCACCAGTCCGCCGGTGCACGACTCGGCGACGACCACGGTCCTCGAAGTGGACCGCAGCAGCTCGCCTACGGTCGCTTCGAGTCGGGACTCGGTACCGACTCCATACACCGCGCCGCCGACCGCAGTACGCACGAGCTGTTCGGCTTCGTCGAGCTCGGCCTGCGCTCCAGGCCCAAAGGCGCGCACGCGAACACGCACTTCCCCCGGACTCGCCAGCACGGCCACCGCCGACTGCCCGAAGCGTTCGTAGACAGAGTCCAGACGCTCTTCGACGACCGACTCGGGTAAAGCTGCCACCCTGAGCTCGATCTGGGACATGAGCGTTGCCACATCGCCGCGTCTCGCCAACCAGGGTTCGAGCTCGCTCTCCAGAAGCCCCTGCAGTTCGTGAGGAACCCCGGGGAAAAGAAAGATCGTCGTGCCGTCGACGGTGAGGCGAACGCCGGGCGCCGTCCCCCGCGCGTTCGCCAGGGCCTCGGCCCCTTCCGGCAGATCGGCCTGCTTGCTGTTGGCTGGCGTCAGCTCGCGCCCGAACCTGGCGAAGCGATCACGGAGCATCTCTTCGAGCTCCGGCCGACGGCTCAGGGGCCTGCCGGTTGCTTCAGCCAGAGCCTCCCGCGTGAGGTCATCTCGCGTCGGCCCGAGTCCTCCGGTCACCAGAACGAGATCGCAGTCGGCGATGAGCCTCCGGAGCTCGGTGACGAGCAGTGCGTGATCGTCGGCAACGACGGACTTGCGCGCCAGTTCGCATCCTGCGGCCAAGAGGGCCTCAGTCAAACGAAGCGAGTTCGTATCGACGCGATCCGTTCCGAGAAGCTCGGAACCGACCGCCAGGATGCCGGCGTTCACTGGCCGTGATGATAGGGGCGTGTCACCGCTCGGAGCAAGCGAAAATCCTCGCAGCCGGTGGTGGAAGTCCCGGGCAGCGGAGCGCGGGGGTTTGGAGGCCCTGTCCGCGCCTCGCCTCGTCCCCGAAGGCTCCGCATCGGCTCCTCGGCGATGTGCGAGCAGGATCGCCCAGATCCCCACGCACGGCTGCACGGGACCTCAGGGCGGGCTGCCAGGCGGTCAGGGCCGCTGCGCCAAGGCGTCAGCTGGACGGAGACAAGCGGGCTTGAATCAGCTCGGGCGCCGGGCATGTCTCGCCCACCGAGAAGCAGCCGGCGAGCGCTTGCTTCTCCTCTGCGGAGAGCTCCCTCGCCGTGAAGACGCGGGCCAGCGCAGTGCCTTGGGGGACCGAAGAGCCGAGGGAGATCTCCTGGCGAAGCCCGACGCGAACGTCGATCCCTTCGGCTCCCCGCCACAGCTCGGTCATCCGCTGGCCCAAATACTGTGTGTCGATCGCCCGCAGGCAGCCGTCGCGCGAGGCCTCGAGCACCGTCTCGAAGCCCGCCTCCTGCAGATCGGGAGCGGCGATCCAGGACGCGTCCGCGCCCTGCGCAATCGCCCACTCGTCAAAGCGCTGCCGCGCGCGGCCGTCGGCGAGCGCCGCTTCGAAGTCCACTGCGCTCAGGCCCAGTTCTGGGCGTGCAGCAGCCGCCTCTTCGGCGAGGGCGAGAGTGACACGGCGCAGCCTCGGTTCGCCTTCGTTCTCGAGAATTTCGAGAGCACCACGCACCTCGACGAGATGCCCGACCCAGCTGCCGAGCGGCTGACTCATGTCCGTCAGCAGGGCGGTCGCCGGACACCCCATGTCCTGGGAGGTATCGACGAGGCGCTGTGCCAGCTCCCGCGATTCCTTCGGATCGGCGAAAACCGCGCCGCTGCCGGTCTTCACGTCGAACGCGATCGCCGCCGGCCCGACGGCGAGCTTCTTCGAGAGAATGCTGCCGATGACCAGAGGAATCGAGCTCACCGTCGCTGTCTGATCCCGGAGCCGGTAGAGTGTCCGGTCGGCCGGCGCGATTCCCTCCGTGGCGATACCGACCGCCAGGCCGACCGACTCGAGGAGCGAGAGGGTGCGCTCTCTGGTCAGCGCGAGATCCAGACTCGGAATGCTCTCGAGCTTGTCCGCCGTACCGCCGGTGTGCCCCAGGCTCCGCCCGGTCAACATCACCGTGGGTATGCCGCAGCACGCGAGAAGCGGACCGAGCGCCAGCGACACCGTGTCGCCGACTCCTCCCGTCGAGTGCTTGTCGACGACGCCCGGAAACGCATCGCGCAGGTACCAGAGCTCACCCGACACCCGCATTTCCTCCGTCAGAACGGCGGTCTCGCGGCGGCTCAGTCCCTGAATCGCCACCGCCATCAGGAAGGCCCCGAGCTGGGCCTCGGACCACGAGCCGGTGGCGGCGCCCCGTGCGACCTCGCGAATCTCGTCCTCGGTGAGCTCGCTCCCCTGGCGCTTCTTCGCCAGCAGGACGTAGGGGTTCATGGCGAAGGCCGGACTCAGCCGACGCGGGCGCGCGCTTCGGTCGCGAACTGCGAGCCCGGATGCTCGTCGATCAGCTGTTGGTAGCGATCGCGAGCCTGCTCTGCGGCGCCCGTCGCATCGAGGGCACGAGCGAGCTCGTAGAGCACCACGTCGAGCGGCAGCACGGGCGACGACTTCTCGAGCTCGGCCTGCATCGACTCGATGATCGCTTCGTGACGGCCTTCCTGCCGGTCGAGGCTCAGCAGGTTCATCCGAATCGAAGCGGAGAGAGCCGTGTCTGAGAGGCCGTCGAGACCGCTCTGCCACTGCGTTCGCGCCGTGGCGAGGTCGCCCTCACGAGCCGCCAGTGTGCCGAGGTAGATCTGGGCGATCCGGGCCGTGTCGCCGCCGCGTGAGGAGGCGAGCGTCTCGAAAGCACTCTTGGCGGCCGCCGCGCGGTCTTCTTCGGTCGCGAAGCTCGGAGGATCGGCTTCGGGGTCGGCCGAGACGGTGTCGATCGCTGCCGAGAAGATACGCATGGCGCCCGACAACTCTTCCTGTCCGGCCTCCGCGCGGCTCGCCTGGACCGAGAGCAGAAGCGCCCCCAGCAGCAGCACGCCGACGATCGCTCCCGCGATGCCGATCAGCAGCCTCACGTTCTCCGCGATCCAGTCGATCGCGACCTCCATCCACTCGCGGACTTCGTCGCGCTTCATCTCCTGACGGGTCAAGCCACTCATCGCTCTCGTCTCCGAATCCGGGCGCCGATCGGTTCGAGGTGCCCGGGCAGTCAGTCTGGCTCAGTCCGTCGACAGGTAGGACCTCGCCTCAGGGGCTCTTCGTCCTGTCCCTGCCACGGGCGCACCCAGCGGCCAGGCTTCACGTTCGGTTGGTGACGGCGAAGAGCTTCGTGAGGCGAAACAGTAGCAGAGAAAGCGTCCCCTCGGGAGGCCCTACGGCCCTGAAATCACTGGCCTTGCAGCGCCTCTTTCTCGAGCTCGCGAGCGCCGCGCAGGATGCCTCCGAGCGCATAGTTGCCTTCGTGGCAGGCGTACTCGTAGACCTTGTCATCACTGGCGGGCCAGACGTAGTCCCCCGTATAGGGCGCCTGGAAGCGCGAAGGGTCGTCGACAGTGAACTCGTAGCGAAGAGTGCCGTCATCGATGCGAGTGAAGCGCTCGATGACGTGGAGCGTCGCGCTGTTGCCGAAGAAGCCCTCGCTCGGAGAGAAGTTCTTCGTGTCCACGACCAGCGTGTCTCCGTCCCAGCTTCCGACCGAATCGCCCCACATCATGGTGACGTCCGCAGGGTAGTGCTCGGCGTTCATGCGCACGATCCTGGGGTCGTGCACCATCTCGTTGAGGATGATGACGGTGTCTGCCGTCTGCACGATGCGCTTGTAGTTGTTGTAGAGGCCCGGGAGAGCGGGCACGGTCGAAGTGAAACTCGCCAGGCAGCGCTCGGGCAGCGGCCGCTGCTCGGGGTTGTCGTACGGACCGGGCTTCTCTGCCGGCCAGTCGATCCAGTAGGCCGAGCCGTCATTGGGACGAAAGAAGTCGCGAAGCGTGGCGAAGAACTTCATGCGCTCCGGCGTCGGAGGCGGACGACGGCCGTTCGGCGGATCCGTGAGGATCGAGGTCCGGAACTTGCCGTCGACCATGACGACCGAGTCGCCACGATCGATCCAGAAGTTGTTGTAGCCGCCGACGTTACCGGCTCCAGACGCTTCAGCCTGGCTTTCATCGAGTCCGACCGGCGCCGAGCCGCCGGCGTTGGGCGCATCCCGATTCGGGTCGCTGGCGGCGGCGCCGAGCGCGATCTGCCTCTGTTCCTCGGCGACGATCTCCTCTGCCTGCTCAGGCGTCAGATAGAGGTTTTCACCGAACTCGCGCGGCCGCTCGAGGGGCGTCAGAGTGGCGATGTTGTAGGTACCGCTGAGATCGGGCTTGCCGTTCGAGAGGCGCGGACCGTCCTCCGCAAAGGCGGCGACGGAGCCGAGGGTCCAGAAAACGGCGAGCAAAAGGGCGCGAGCAGACATGGCTTCTCCTTCGTTAGAGGTCGCTCCGTACGACGGGCCCCGGGGCAGGCTTGTTTCCCGCGAAGTCCGTCAGCCGCACCGAGCGAGCGGCAGGTCTCCATGCAATCGACTGGTGCGCCTGGCAGGACTCGAACCTGCTACCTCAGGTTTAGGAAACCCGCGCTCTATCCGGATGAGCTACAGGCGCTTCGACCGTCGTGAGACCGTCGGAGTTTAGCGCTAAACCAGAGCACCCGGGAGTCCGGAACCGCCCCGCCGAGCGCTCGGAAACGGGCTTGGGATCCTCTATTCGTCGTACTGCAGAAGAGCGTCGACCGGATGCGGAGCCAGAGCCTCGCGTCCGCCCAGAAAGGTGAGCTCGACGATGAAGCCGCAGCCCACGACCTCACCTCCCGCCCTTTCGCAAAGGTCGATCGTCGCGCGTGCCGTGCCGCCGGTCGCCAGGAGGTCGTCGACGACCAGAGTCTTCTCACCGGGGTCGATTGCATCCTCGTGCATCTGCAAGGTGTCCGTGCCGTACTCGAGTTCGTAGCTCACCTCGAGCGTCGGGCCGGGGAGCTTCCCTGGTTTGCGCACGGGCACGAATCCGGCATTCAACGACAGCGCCACGAGCGGGGCGAAAAGGAACCCGCGCGACTCGGTACCGACGACCTTGTCGACCTCGTGACCAATGTAGAGCCACGCAAAACGATCGACGGTCTTGCGCAGAGCCACAGGATCCTTGAGCAGCGTGGTGATGTCGTAGAAGAGGATTCCAGGCTTCGGGAAGTCGGGAACCTCTCGGATGCTCGCCTTCAGATCGTCCATTGCCTCGTCCTTCGGTGGTGCGCGGAGACTCGTCCAGCGCCTAGTGGGCCTCCGGCTTCTCCCAACCGTAGCGGCCGATCAGCTTGACGAAGGCCACTGCATCGGCGTTGCGCACGACGACCTCTTCCTCGGAGCGTCGATCATAGAGTCGCAGCCGCTGGTTTCCCTCGGGCCCCTCGGGGATCACCATGCGCCCACCGACCGCCAGCTGTTCGAGCAGCGGCTGCGGCAGACTCGGCGCTCCGGCGGTCACCAGGATACGGTCATAGGGAGCGTGCTCGCTCCAGCCCACGGTGCCGTCGAAGATCTGGATCTTGACGTTCCCGACACCCAGCTCCCGCATACGCCTCAGAGCTCCGCGAGCCAGCTCTCCGATCCTTTCGATGCTGTAGACGAAGCGGCTCAGGTGACTGAGAACCGCCGTCTGGTAGCCCGACCCCGTCCCGATCTCCAGAACCGAGTGCTCGGGACCAATCTGGAGATACTCGGTCATCTTGGCGACGATGAACGGCTGCGAGATCGTCTGATCGCAGCCGATCGGCAGCGCATGATCGCGGTAGGCCTGGTCCTGCAGATGATCGGGGACGAACAGCTCGCGCGGCACGCTCCGCATCGCCGCCAGAACACGCTGGTCCTTGACACCCTTCTTCTCCAGCTCCCTCGCCAAGCGTCGCGCCCGCATCTCCGACGGACTCACGCCTTCAGTCCTCCCCTCGCGAGTCGCCAGCTGATGGCCTGACGCCGACCTCGAGACCGGAAGCGTCGAGAGATCTCAGCGGGGACCCGGGAGCCATCGCGGACGCGTCGGTGAGACCGAGATGCAGCGGCGTTATCGAGATGACGCCCCGGGCGAGAGCGTCCTGGTCGGTCCCCGGATCGTCACGCCAGGTCGGCTGGCCGGCGATCCAGAAGTACTCGCCGCCGCGAGGATCCGTGCGCACCTGAACCACCTCGTGGTAGCGCCGGTGCCCGAGGGACACCAGTTCGAAGGAGCCGCTCCCCTGGGCCGGAAAGTTGACGTTGAGGAAGAGTCCCTCCAGCGAAGGCAGGTTCGACAGCCGGTCGAGGAGAGCGACGCCGAGGCGTGCCGAATGTCGGAAGTCGACGCCCTCGCCGAGCTCCTGGCTCAGCGCAAGACTGGGCACACCGAGCAGGAAACCCTCCATCGCGGCGCCGACCGTTCCGGAGTAGGTCACGTCGTCGCCCAGGTTGACTCCGTGGTTGATGCCCGAGACCACCAGATCCGGCGGACCGTGCTCCTTGAGATGGTGCACGCCGTAGTTGACGCAGTCGGTCGGCGTGCCGTCGATGGAAAACCATCCCGGTTCTCTCTCGCGCACACGCAGCGGGCGGTTGAGGGTGATGGCGTGGCCAAAGCCGCTCTGATTGAGCTCGGGAGCCACGACGGTTACGTCAGCGCGCGAGGACAAAGCCTCGGCAAGAAACCTCAGGCCGTCGGCCTCGATACCGTCATCGTTGGTCATCAAGATGCGCATCGGTCTGCCTCTTTGCCCGTCCGTCGGAGGGCAATCGCGTCGGTCTCAGCCGCCATCGTGTCTCTTTCGACCGCGCCGTCGCTCAGATCGCCTGCACGACATCGATCGCCAGCTTCAGGGCTTCGGTACCGTCGCGGCCGCTGACGAGCGGTGCGCTTGCGTCACCCCGGCAGGCGCGCACGAAGGCGTCGAGCTCTGCGCGCAAGGGCTCCTGCGTAGCGACCGGAACATCGAGCTCGACGATGCTGCGCCCTCCAACGGAAGCGATTCCCTCGCCCTCGCCGAGCGCAAAGCCCTTGATGGACTGCTCCTGGTAGTCGACGGAGTAGTAACTGTTGCCGGAAAAGACCCGCAGACGGCGCACCTTACGGTCAGAGACCCGACTCGCCGTCAGATTGGCAACGCACCCGGAAGCGAAGCGGATCCGGGCATTGGCGATGTCCACTTTCGGGGTCAGCACGTCGATCCCCACGGCGCGCACCTCGTCGACCGCCGTACCGTCGAGCGCCTGCAGGATCTGCAGGTCGTGGATCATCAGGTCAAGCACCACATCGACGTCCAGACTCCGAGGGGAGAAGACCCCGAGCCGGTCGATCTCGACGAAGCGCGGCCGCTCGGAGGCCCCCATGAGCGTCTGTACGGCCGGGTTGTAGAACTCGACGTGTCCGACGGCGACGACGCGGTCGCGAGCGGCGGACAGGATCTGCTCCGCCTCCTCGACCGAGCTGGCAATCGGCTTCTCGATGAGAACGTGAAGACCGCGACCGAGCGCCTCGCCAGCAAGTTCGGCGTGCGCGACCGTCGGAGCAGCGACGACTACGGCTTCGCAGTCGTCCAACAGGGCGTCGAGCGAAGCTACGGCCACCGTTCCGTGCGCCTCCGCAATCTCGCGGGCGCGCTCCGCATCGACGTCGTAAACGCCGCGCATGTTCGCTCCCTGCAGGTCGCAGAGGATACGAGCGTGATGTTGACCGAGAGCCCCCGTGCCGACGACGCCGATCCGCAGATCCTCCGTCACCCACCTCTCCTTCCGCCGCGTGCTGCCTTGACGACGCCGCGCTCGCTCGTCTCGACGAACTCGATGAGTTCGTCGATCGCCGAGGTCCGCTCACCCTCCCGCAGTGCTTCCAAAGCCTGGGTCGTATTGAGCTTGCTGTGCAAAAGCGTCTTGTAGGCACGGTCCAGGGCTTTGATCTCATCGCCGGTGAAGCCTCGGCGCTGCAGCCCGATCTTGTTGAGACCCACGCAGGCCGCCCGCTGACCGACGGTCAGAGAGAAGGGCAGCACGTCCTTGGTCGCAACGGTGAAGCCACCGAGATAGGCGTAGCGGCCGACCTTGCAGAACTGATGCACTGCGCAGAAGGCGCCGATTGCCGCGAAGTCTCCGACGTCGACGTGGCCGGCCAACGTGCCCGAATTGGCGAAGACGACTTCGTTGCCGACGTGACAGTCGTGCGCGACGTGCGAATAGGCCATCATCAGATTGTCGCTGCCCATCGTCGTACGGCCACCGCCGCCCACCGTGCCGCGATTCACCGTACAGAATTCCCGGAAGTGGTTCCGATCACCCACCTCCAGGTAGGTCGGCTCGCCAGAGAACTTCTTGTCCTGAGGGTCCGATCCCACGCTGCAGTGCGAGAAGAAACGGTTCTCGGAGCCGAAGTGGGATGGCCCCGCCACGACGGCGTGTGGCTCTACCTGGCAGCGATCGCCGAGCTGAACGTCGGCCCCGATGATGGCAAAGGGCCCCACGACGACGTCTTCGCCGAGCTGGGCGCTCGGGTCGACGACGGCATGAGGGTGAATCTGCGTCGCCATCAGGAGCGCTCCGTGTCGAGAATCGAAGAGCTGCAGATCGCCTGGACGGCGACCTTGTCGTCGACCAGCGCCCGGCACGCAAAGCGGCCGTGCGTCGAGCGCAGACGAATCACCTCGGCCTCGAGACGCAGTTGATCACCGGGCACGACCGGTCGGCGGAACTTGGCCTTGTCGACGCCGGTCAGATAAATGTGCAGCCCGCTGGCGCCGTCGCGCTGAGCGAGCGCGATGAGACCGGCTGCCTGGGCCAGGGCTTCGATGACAAGGACGCCGGGCATCACCGGCTCCTCGGGAAAGTGGCCGACGAAGAAGTCCTCGTTGTGACTGACGTTCTTGAGCGCCACGATCCGCCGACCGGGCTCGATCTCGAGCACTCGATCGATCATCAGCATCGGGTAGCGATGCGGCAGCAGTCGCCGAATCCAGTCAGAACCGTAGGGCGGCCCCGCGTCGCTCGTCGCCGGATCACTCATCGCTGGCTCCATCCTCTCCGCTCGCTTCGTTTGCCAGGGCCTTTTCCAAGCTCCGCACGCGCTTGCGAAGTTCCTGCAGCTTGCTCAGCAGACTGACCTGTCGGCGCCACTTGCCGAGCGGCACCGTCGGGATGCCGCCGACCTGCTGGCTCGGATCAACGGACTGCAGCACCGCGGACTTCGCCGCGACCTGCACATCGTGGCCGATGGTCAGGTGCCCGGCGACACCGGACTGCCCCGCCAGCACGACGCGATCTTCGATCGTCGCGCTCCCGGACACGCCCGCCTGCCCGCAGAAGATGCAGTTCTCACCGATCTGGGTGTTGTGCCCTACCTGCACCAGATTGTCGATCTTCGTCCCCCTGCCGACCCTGGTGGCGTCGAGAGTGGCCCGGTCGACCGTGGAGTTCGCGCCAATCTCGACGTCCTCACCGATCTCCACGTGCCCCACCTGCGGCATCTTGACGTTTCCGAACTCGCCCGTAGCGTACCCGAAGCCGTCGGCGCCGAGAACGCTGCCGCTGTGGAGCACCGCGCGCGCAGCGAGCACCGTGCCGTCATACAGGACGACGTGCGGATGCAGCAGGGAATCCTCGCCCACGATGCAGTCTCGCCCGACGGCAACATGGGCGCCGATCCGGGCGCCCCTCTCGACGATCGAGCCTTCTCCGACAACGGCGAACGGGCCCACCGTCGCACTCGGGTCGATGACCGCCGTGCCCGCAACAACCGCTTGCGCATGGACGCCGGGTTCAGGGGACCGGCTCGGAAAGAGCTCTGCGAGGATACGCGCCAGCGCCAGATACGGCTGTTCCACGACGATCAGTACCGCGCCCGTCTCCTCCGCGAGCGAAGCGTCTTCGGGCCCGACGAGCAGCGCCGCAGCCCGCGACTGCAGAGCTTGATCCCGGTACTTCGAGCTCGTCAGGAAGGAAAGATGATCCGACTCTGCGAGATCGAGCGTGCGAACGCCAGAGACCCGCAGCGAGGCGTCCCCGACGACGCGGCCACCGACGCTCTCTGCGAGGTCAGCCAGCCGCGTGCCCAAGGTCTCAGTCAAGATCAGTTCCCGGCGGCGGGCTGCTCGTTGAAGCGCTGAATGACCAGGTCCGTGACATCGACCGCCTCGTCGGCGTACACCAGACCGCTCTCATACTTGTTGAACATCAGCGTGAAACCATTCTCTTTGGCCACCGCGTTGATGATCGGAAGCACCTGGCGCTCGATCTCGGCGAAGGCTTCACCCTGCTGTTTCTGGAACTCGCGCTGCGCATCGTCCTGGGCGCGGCGCATCTCGATCGTCATGTCTTCGATCTGTTTCTGCATCTCGGCGAGCTTGTCCTCCGCGAGCGTCAGACGGGTCTCGCTGTAGCGGGCCTGGAGCTCGTCGAAGGTCTGCTTCTTGGCGAGGAGTTCCTGCTCCTTGGCCTTGCCGAGCTCCTCGAGCTGCGCAATGGCGTTCTTGCCAGGATCGGAGTCCCGAAGGATGCGTGAGACGTCGATGACACCGATTTTCTGCTGCGCGAGGGCGGGTGCAGCGAGAGCGGCAAACACGGCGAGAACGACGAGAGTTCGGATTCTGAAGAGATGCATGAAGAAACCTCCTGTGCGCGAGAGACGCCACACTAACGCAGCGCGCCTGCGACGAATAGGACGGGAACGAGCCGGCGGACGAGGCGCTAGAAGCTGGTCCCGATGCTGAAGTCGAAGCTGTCGAAACGTTCCTGTTCGCCGATCATGTTGCTGAGCGGATCGAGGTTGTTCGACCAGATGAAACGAAGAGGAGCGCCGAACAGCGGCACATTGATCCGGAGCTCGATGCCGGCGGTCCCCCGAAGGTGGTCGAGATCGAAGTCCTGATCGTCACCGTAAACGTTGACGAAGTCGGCAAAGGCCACGACGCGGAACGGGCCGTTGATGACGAAGTGATGCTCGAAGTTGATCTGCAGCAGCTTGTTGCCGCCCTGCGGAAAGCCGTTCTCGTCCAGGATCGTACGCCCGGTGATCGGATCGCGGACCCAGATCGACCGGAAGGCGTAGCCGCGAATGGTGTTGTCGCCACCGGCAAGAAATCGGTCGAGGAAGAAGAGTTCGCGGTCACGACCATCGTCCGTCGTGCCAAAGGGCTCGATGTAGCCGACGTTGAGGTTGACGCGGCCGATCGTGCGTAGCCCCTTGTTCAGGAGAGGCCGCGTGTAGGCGAAGTTGAAGAGGCCGCGAATGAAGAAGTCCTGGCCACCGAGTGGACCACCGGCGTACTCGATCGACGCATTGATACGCCTGCCGCGCGTCGGAGCGAGGCGAGAGTCGTGGCTGTCGTACCGGTACTGCGCGGTCAATGAGCTCTTGTTGAAGGCGAAACTCTGTTCGACGAGGGTCGAGTCGGTGTCGTCGATGTTGAGGCGGAAGAGGGCCGACTGGAGACTCTCGAAGTCCGAGTTCGTGTACGAGAAGCTCAGGCTCTCGAAGAGCCGGAACGAGCGCCCGTACGTGATGACGGCACCACGTTCCTTCTGCAGGAAGCGCTGATTCGAGAGCAGGTCGAAGTCGGTATCGCGATCGAAGAGCTGCACGCCGAAGCTCTGCGGCTTGTCGAAGAGCCAGGGCACGAAGTACGAGACGTCGAAGATCTCACGGAAGCGGCCCGTCTGCAGTGAGACGCCGAGCGTCTCACCGCGTCCCATGAAATTGCGCGTGCGAATCGACGCCTGCCCGAAGAAACCGTCGAGCTCGGAGTACCCACCGCCAAACTGGAGCTCGGTACGCTCGGCCTCATCGCCCTTGATGACGAGGTCGACTTCCTGATCCTCGGCGCGATAGTCGAGGCCGACGGGATCGTCTTCGTTCAGCTGGTAGTACTCGAGCTGATTGATCTTCAAAAGGCTGTTGCGCAGGGCGCCCGCGTTGAACACCATGCCCTCGTGCAGGCGCAGTTCGCGTCGCAGAACCTTGTCGCGGGTCCGGCTGTTGCCGTCAAACTCGATCCGGCCCACGCGGAACTGGTCATTCTCCTCGACCTTGATCAGGACGTCGGCGATGAGATCGTCTCGCTCGATCACCTCAGGCTCGACCCGCGAGAAGATGTAGCCCGTATTCTGGTAGTACTCCTGGATCTTCTCGAGACCCTCGTCGATCACATCCGAGCGAAGCCAGCCACCCTTGGGCTCCTCGAAGACGGAGAGCAGGATCTCGTCGGCAAGGAACTCGTTGCCCTCGATCTTGATGTCACCGAGCTTCCAGCGGGGACCTTCATCGATCGGCACGACGAGCTTCAGACGCCTCTTGGCGTCGGCATTGTTGCTCTTCTGCATCACCTCCGTCTCCGGCGTGCCAACGACGACGTCCTTGTAGCCGTAGCGCCGGTAGAGGTCGCGTACCTTCTCGAGATCTTCATCGACCGTGGCCGGGTTGTAGACATCACGCTTTCGGATGCGCGTCAGGAGGTTCGACTTCTTGGTCTTCTCCATCTGGCGGCGGAGCTTGGACGGCTCGAACAACTCGTTTCCGTCGAAGTCGACGCGGCCGATCTTGACCTTGTTGCCCTCGTCGACGACGACGAGCACACGCAGTTCGTTCTCCGCCACCTTCTCCGTCTGGACGTCGACCGAGGCGAAACGATAGCCGCGCCCCTCGTAGAGAGACTTGATGACCGACTCGAGGCGGACCAACTCGCCGACGCTGAGGGGCAGACCTTCGTACAGCTTCACCTGCTCCTTGTCGATCGCGTCGCCGATGTCGTTGCGCTTGATCTTGTCGAGTCCCTGATAGTCCAGCGACACCAGGGTCGGGCGCTCCGTGATCGTGATGATCACCTTGACGCCTTCGCCCTGCGGCTCGGCCTGCACGCGAACGTCGTCGACGAGCTCTCTCGTCCAGAGATCCTTGATCTCACGGTTGACGACGCGCGGATCCCACGTCTGTCCGACCTCGCACTTGAGGTAGTACAGAACGCTCTCTTCGGCCAGCTCGCGGATGCCCCGGACCTCCGACGCGACGATCTTGCGCCCGGCGAGGACCTGGGCCTGTCCGAGGACCGGCGTCGCGGACAGGAAGAGGGTCAGAAGGACCGCAGCGAGGACCGCGACGGCGACGCCACGATGACGAAGCGCTGCCAAATCGGCACGCCTTCGGTCGCTGGTGGAAAGCACTGAAATCAACTTCATCGGCTGTTTCTCCGCAAAGGAGGGTGCGAAACTCGCGTATCGCGGGGCTGCCTTGAACTTGGGGTCCCTCAAGCCTTTTTCACGATCCGGGCCAGGTTGGCCCCTCGGATGTGTTTTGTGACGAGGCCAGGGACGGCACACCACGACGCGGGCCGCACGACTGCGGACTCTCGAGCAGTTCTAAAAGAGGAATCAGGAGGTCTCGGTCGCTACCTTGGGAGACTCGACGCGGAAACGCAGCCGGTCGGAGTCGAGATCGGCGTAGACCAATTCAACGGGTTCGTCAGTCGGTTGATGAATGAGGATATCGGAGATTGCGTCCTGTATGTGACGCTGAATCGTCCTCCGGAGCGGACGTGCACCGACGGACGGATCGAGCCCCGACTTCTCGAGCAGCCAGTCCTTCGCCTCGTCGGAGACCTCGACCCGGAGGCCGCGCTCCGACAGGTTCTCGTTGACGTCTCTGAGCAGGATGTCGACGATCTTGCGCAGCGCGACGCTGTCGAGCGGGTTGAAGACGATGACGTCGTCGATGCGGTTGATGAACTCGGGGCTGAAGGAGCGCCGGAGCTCGGCGAGGATCTCCTCTTCGACCCTCTCGAACTCCTGTGAGGCGTCGCCGCTGAAGCCGACGCGACCTCCGCGCAGCACGAGGTTCGAGCCCAGGTTCGAGGTCATCAGGAGCAGCGAGTTCCGGAAGTCGACGTGGTTGCCGTAGGAATCGGTCAGCACACCGTCATCGAGAATCTGCAGGAGCAGGTTGGCCACGTCGGGATGCGCCTTTTCGATCTCGTCGAAGAGCACGATCGAGTACGGCTGACGGCGGATCTGCTCGGTCAGCTGACCGCCCTCCTCATGCCCCACGTAACCCGGGGGGGAGCCGATGAGCTTCGAGACGGCATGCTTCTCCATGTACTCACTCATGTCGAAGCGAACGAGAGCGCTCTGCTCACCGAAGAGGAACTCTGCGAGCCGACGCGCAACCTCGGTCTTACCGACGCCGCTGGGCCCGAGAAAGATGAAGGAGCCGACGGGCCGGTACGGATCGGCGACGCCGAGACGTGAGCGCCGGATGGCGCGCGACAGCGCTTCGATCGCCGGATCCTGACCGACGACGCGTTCACGCAGACTGTCCTCCATGCGCATCAGCTTCTCGGCCTCGTCGTTCTGGAGACTCGCGACCGGCACGCCGGTCCAGGAGGCGATGACCTCCTCCACTTCGGCGACCGTCACCTCGAGCGCCTCCGCATGGCCTGCGGTTCCGCTGATGCCCTCCAGATCCTCGCGCAGTTCGATCTCACGCTCGCGCAGGTAGACCGCGCGCTCGAACTCCTTCTCGGAGATCGCGCTCTTCATGTCCTTGACGACGTCGCGAACCTCCTGCTCCAGACGACGCACGTTCTGCGTGTCGCGGACACGGCGCAGCTTGACCTTCGCACCCGCCTCGTCGATGACGTCGATCGCCTTGTCCGGTTGGTGACGATCGTTGATGTAGCGGCTCGACTGATGAATCGCGGCACGCATCGCCTCTTCGCTGTAGGTGACGCCGTGAAACTTCTCGTAGCGTTCCCGCAGCCCGAGGAGAATGTCCAGCGTTTCGTCCTCCGTCGGAGGATCGATCTGAATCGACTGGAAGCGACGCAGCAGCGAACGGTCCTTCTCGATGTACTTGCGGTACTCCTTGAGCGTCGTCGCACCGATACAGGAGATCTCGCCGCGCGACAGTGCCGGCTTGAGGATGTTGGCAGCGTCGAGGGATCCCTCCGCCGAACCCGCACCAATGAGCGAGTGAATCTCGTCGATGAAGACGATCAGATCTTCGCTGTCCGTGAGCTCCTTCAGGATCCCCTTCAGGCGTTCCTCGAACTGGCCGCGGTACTTCGTGCCCGCCACCACCAGGGAGAGATCGAGAGCGATGATCCGCTTCTGCGCGAGGAAGACCGGCACGCTGCCTTCGATGATCCGCTGGGAGAGTCCCTCGACGATCGCCGTCTTGCCGACACCCGGCTCGCCCAGGAGGATCGGGTTGTTCTTGGTGCGCCGCGACAGGATCTGCACGATGCGCTCGAGCTCTTCGGAGCGGCCGATCAGCGGATCGAACGACCCTTCGCTGGCGAGCGAAGTGAGATCGCGACCGAACTCGGAGAGGAATGGAAGGTCCTTCTTCTGCTTCGTCGCGTCCCGCTCCTTGGCGATGGACAGCACCTCTTCGCGCACGCTGTACGTGTCCAGCCCGTACTGAGCGAGGATGCGCATCGCCAGGCAGCCCTCGACGCGCAGGATTCCCACGAGCAGGTGTTCGGACCCCACCGAGCCGTGGAGCATGCTCTCGGCCTCGTGAGTGGCGTAGGCGAGGATCTTCTTCGACTCTTCGGAGAGGGGAAGCTCAGCGGTCGACGAGATGCGCTCGACGAAAACACGCTCGCCCTCGATCTCGCGTCGAATCTCTTCGGGCTTGACGCGAAAACGGCGCAGCAGTTCGCCGACGGACTCCTCGCCCTCGCGCAGGATGCCGAGCAGCACATGCTCGGACTCGATGACGCGGCTACCGAGCTTGCTCGCCTCGTAGCGCGCGAAGAAGAGTGCTCTCCGGGCCTTCTCGTTGTACTTCTCGAACACTGGGCACTCCCCGGGCATTGCCGGCAACCGTCGAGCGCCCTCTCGAGGGCGCGATCGCCGCCGCCGGCTCGCGCTGGAAACTGTGGTGAATCAGGACTTTAGAAGAGGTGATCGCGGCCCGTCAGGGGCGCTCGGATTCGCGCAAAGAACCGTCGATCAGTTCCAAAATTCTACCACAGCGGGCGGCGATTTCCGGGTTGTGCGTGACCACGACGGCGGTCGTGCCTTCCTGTCTCTGCAGCTCCTCCAGCAGGGCCATGACCTCCTCGCCGGAGGCGGTATCGAGGTTCCCCGTCGGCTCGTCCGCGAGCACGAGAGACGGCCTCAACGACAGCGCACGACACAGAGCGATGCGCTGCCTCTCGCCGCCCGAAAGCTGGTTGGGAAAGTGGTCAGCACGGGAGGCAAGGCCGACGCGCTCGACGAGCTCGCGAGCTCGCTCCTCGACGCCCGACGCCCCGACCCCGGCGATCCGAGCGGGCAGACCCACGTTCTCCAGCGCCGTGAAATCGGGCAGCAGGTGGTGGAACTGAAAGACGAAGCCGATCTTCCGGTTGCGCACTGCCGCCAGTGCGTCCGGCCCCATCCGTCCCAGCGACTCGCCATCGAGCAGAACCTCACCCTCGTCCGGGCGATCAAGGGCGCCGAGCAGATGCAGCAAGGTGCTCTTGCCGGAGCCCGAAGGACCGACGATGCCCACGAGCTCACCGGGCGCGAGGACGAGATCGACTCCCGAGAGCACCGGTGTCTCGCGATCTCCCAGGCGGTAGGTCTTGGAAAGCCCGCGGGCCTCGACCCGTGCTCCGTGCCGCCCCTGTTGCGGAACTTCGCTCACTTGCGGAGAGCCTCGATCGGGTCGAGTTCGCTCGCCCGGCGGGCGGCGAGAAAAGAAGCCACCGACGTGAAGGCGAAGGTGCACGCCAAAACGAAGCCCACCTCGGCGGGACGCACGAGAAACGGCAGGTAGTCGACGATGTAGATACCGCCGGGCAGCCCAATCACCTCGAAAGCATCGAGTACGAGTGCCAGAGGAACGGCAATCAGACAGCCGCCGGCCGCTCCCGAAGCGGCCAGCAGACCGCCGAGCGCGGTGAACAGACGGCGGACGCGGCGCGGCGACAAGCCCATCGTCCCCAGGATGCCGATCTCGGCGCGCTTGTTGGCAACGATCATCGATACGGCAGAGACCAGTGCGAAGCTGGCGACCAGGACGATCAAGGCCACTGCAACGAAGACCAGTGCCTTCTCGAGACGCAGCACGAAGAGGAGGCCACGGTTGCGATCCTGCCAGCGCTGCACGAGTCCCGTCTCCCCGACGATCTCGCGCACGGACTCCACCACCTCGGACTCCGAGAAGCCGGTGGCCGGCGTCACGTCGAGAATGCGGCCGCGGCTCCCAAAGAGACGGAGCGCCACGCTCAGCGAAACGGCCGCCTGCTGTCGACGCGCCTCGTCCTGGCCTCCGTCATAGGAGCCGAGGACGCTCTGATACGACGTGCTCGGTTGGGGACCGAGCGGACCCAAGCGCTGACGGGGAGAGACCAGTTCGACGGAAGATCCCGGCGAGAGACCGAGCCGACGCACCAGACGACGCGGCAGGACGACGCCGTCGAGACGATCGACGGCGACGTTCGCGTCGGGCATCCAGGAAGGCATCGGCCCCTCGAAGCCGACGATCTCGAGAGGCTCGAGAGAATCGCCGACACGGAGCCATCCGAGCCCCGTACGCAGGAGCCGGACGTCCGCCACGGTTCCGGAGCTTCGCACCCTTTCGGCGAGAGCCGCGGCTTCCTCCGCGCTCGCCTGGTCGACGAGGACCTGCAGGTCGGGCGTCCGACGTCGCGCGTCGTCGAGCAGCCGCGACTGCATCCCGGCGAGGACCGCCATCGCGAGAATCAGAGCGGCGACGCCGAGACCGATCCCTGCCGCCGTCATCCGGGACAGGAAGCGAATCGACGCGTCGCGACGGCCAGAGCGCAGGTAGCGCGCGGCAATCCTTCCCTCGGCCGCCATCCGGGCGACGAGCGAACCCTGATGCTTCAAAGCGCGCCTTTCGTCGCGAGAAGGTCGGGGCGCGTCAGCAACCGCTCCAGCCATCGACCGAGTCTGGGCCGCGCTCGCTCACCCACCTCGTAGATCTCTTCGTGACCGATCTCGGCGGTCATGCCTGCGGCAAGGTTGGTCACCAGCGAGACGCCCAGGTTGCTCAGCCCGAGATGCTTGCAGGCGATCGTCTCGAGCACCGTCGACATCCCCACCAGACCGGCGCCCAAGCCTCGGAGCATGCGGATCTCGGCGGGCGTCTCGAAGCTCGGACCGAGGAGTCCGGCGTAGACGGCGCGCGGCAGCGTGACTCCGACCTCCTCTCCAGCGGCCGTTGCAAGCTCGATCAGCCGCGCGCTGTAGAGATCACTGAGATCGACGAACGGCGTCGCGTCGAGCGCCGTCTCACCGCCTCCGACGTGCGAGCGCCCGGTCAACGGGTTCAGCCCCGTGAGGTTCAGATGATCTTCGATCAGAACGAGCGAGCCCACCGGCATGGACGTCTCGAGTGAGCCCGCGGCGTTGGCGTGCACCATGACTCGAGCGCCCAGGAGACCCACCCAGCGCACGGCGAAGACGATCTCCTGCGGCGTGTAACCCTGGTAAGCGTGCACGCGCCCTCTGAGGTGCAGTACCCGCGTTGTCGCACCCCCACCAGAGGGGTCCGCGATCTCACAAACGACGAGCTCGTGGGCATGACCCGGGAGTGCGTCGACCTGAAACGGCAGCCAATCGGACAGCGGTGCCGGCCCGTAGACGATCCGGCCCAGATCGAGCGTCAGTCCCGAGCCGGTGCAGACGCCGACGTCCACCGACGGCAGCTGCTCCGACCGCCACCGTGCGGCCGCGGCGAGCAGTGCTTGGTCGCTCATCTGATCGGCGCGATCCGGATCAGGCGTAGACCAGCAGCCAGAGGCCGCTGTAGTCGCGGAGCAGTCGCATGCGCAGGAACTGCAGCGTGCGCGCTTCGTCGAGAGCACCGTCGGCAACGAGCTGCTGAATGAAGTACTCGAAGCGGTGCTCGAACTGCCCGGCGAGACGGCAAGTGGCTCGCGACCGTTCGAAAATGCTGGCGCTCATGTCCTCGATGCGGTCGACCATACCGATGATCTCCTCGGCGTGAGAGGTGATCAGCACGCGAACCGCCGCAGCCTCGACGATGAACTGCTCGAGGTCCTGCTCGAAGCCTCGTTCGACGTGGAGGCGACGATACGCCAGCACCTCGCGAGCCTCGATGCGGAGTGGCTGCGCATCCGGGGAGATCGCCACCGAGCGCGGGCTCGCGCCCCATTCGCTGTTCTCGAGCACCTTGAGGATCTGGCGCAGTGGATCGGCGAGCAGAGCTGCGTGCGCCGTGCGAATACGAAGAGGCTCGGAAGGGCGACGTTCCGGCAGCCCGCGCTCCCAGCCTTCCTCCACCGCGTCGAGAGCCGAGAGCTGGAGTTCGGAGGCTCCGGCGTCGGCCGCACCGATCTGAGCGGCCCCCGCTTCACGGAGTCGAGGCGCGAGGCCTCGGGCACGCTCGCGAATCCGAGCAACGGTGTCGAGCTTGACGTCGTCCTCTTCGATGCTCCGCTCGAAGTTTTCGACCTCGCCGCGAAACGACTGCAGATCCCCGTCGAGCTCGGTGTCGACCGTCGGCGCGCCGCGCTCCAGCTCGAAGACCTCCTGGTACTCGGCAGCGATCCTCTGTTCTTCTCGGCGGTAGAACTCAGCGATCGTTCGACGCAGGAACAGGTTTGCGTCGACGATCTCGACTGCGACGGCCGGATGAAACAGCAGATGGTCCAAGCCGTGCTTGAGTCGCCGGTAGCCGCGAATGACGCCGAGCTCGTTGAACTGATCGAGGGTCTCGATTTGAGAGAACGCTTCTCGGAGCGTGTGAATCTCTTTGACGATGTCCGAGACCGACTCGGCACCGGGATCTTCTTCGCCCATCGTTTGCCACAGACCGGCCAGGATCTCGCGTGTGCGCTGCGGATTTCGCTCCAGCGGCTCGACTCCCAGCTCCTGGAGTTCCTCGCCGAGACGCGTCAGCAGGAAGTCGATCTTGTCGAGCTCGTCGTCGTTCCACTTCCCCTCGCGGATCTGGATCAGAAACTTGAGGAGCTGAGCCAGAATGCGCTCGTCGTAGGACTTGACGCGCCCGAAGAACTGCCGAACGAGCGTCGGAGTGACTTTGGTATTCTCCTCCGCCAGCTTCTCGACATGCCCGCTCAACTCGTCATCGATCGAGTCGAGCTCTTCCGACGCCTTGTCCATCGTCGCCGTGCTCAGGTCTTTCGAGATCTCCTTGAGCTCGGCGTAGATTTCCTGAAAGGAAACGCTGTCCGCCTCGATCCCGGCTTCCTTGAAGACCTTCGAAAGCCCTTGGAGGAACTGATGGAAGGTCCAAGCCGCCTTGAAGCGATTCGAGAGATCAACGTATCTCTGGTGTAGCTCGCTCAATTGATCGACCGACATCGCCTTAACACTCCCTGACCGGACTCAAATGACTGAAAGCAAAGAACAAAACAACTCGCCCAGTATACCGCCGGCCGACCCACTGACCAACCGTCCCAAGGTCCTGATCGACGAGGAGAGGCTTCAGAAACGTGTCGCGGAGCTGGCCGAGGAGATCACCCGCGACTACCAGCACAGCAAGGACGTGATCTGCCTGGGAGTGCTCAAGGGATCGGTCTTCTTCATGGTGGACCTCTTGAAGCAGATCGACCTGCCCTTCGTCGTCGACTTCTTCCAGGTGTCGAGTTACGGAAGTGGCACCGTCCCGGGGGAAGTACGGATCCGCAAGGACGCCGACATGTCGGTCCGCGACCGCGACGTCCTGCTGATCGAGGACATCGTCGACACCGGCCACACCCTGCAGACGATCCTCGCCCTGCTCCGCTTTCGCGGCGCCCGGTCCGTCAAGCTCTGCGCACTGCTCGACAAGCAGGAAGCACGAGAGATCGAAGTTCCGATCCACTACTCGGGCTTCGAAATCGACGACGTCTTCGTCGTCGGCTACGGCCTCGACTACGACGAGAAGTACCGCAACCTGCCCTACATCGGCGTCTTCGAGCAGTAGGACTTCTCGAAGGCTGCGAGGCGGAATTCATCTCCGCCCTCGAGGACCTGCCGTACGAGGCCGTGCGCCTCGCTCGGCAGCCATTCGAGAACCTTGAGGTTCCCATCCGCGGCAATCGCGAGCAGGTCGCGTTGCTCATTCTCGATCCAGCGCGCCGCGCGCGACAGCTCCTCCCTGCGCGCCTCGCTCAGGTGACGAGCCCCTTCCGCCGCGGTCAACAAAGCTGCGGCCACTCGCCGGTTCCTGCGCAGGCGCTCGGGCCCCAGCGGCAGCGGACGCTCGATCACCGTGGCCAGGCCCTTCGCTCGAATCTCTTCACGAACCTCTCTGAGGGCCGATTCGACGTCCTCGCGCGCGCCGTGAAAGAGCTCGGAGTACTGCCGGTCGTCGACGCTCCGACGAGCAAGCTCGCGCTTGGCGCTGTCGTCGAGATCTGGAATCAACGGCACCAGTGCGGCCACCTCTGCCTCGACGGCCCAATCGAGGGCGAGGCCCCAGACCTCCTCCCGCGCGGTAAAGCCGGGAACCCATGGCAGTACGGTCGTCGCCCCGGCTGGCGCTGACGGCAGCGACCGCTCCTCCAAGAGCTCGTGCGTGAGAGGGTAAACAACAACCTCTTGCCCCTCGAACCGAGGCTTCCCGATCTGAACAGGCTCGCCGGGGCCCGCTTCGACGACGCGGGGAACCTGCCGCGCGCGCAGCGTGGACAGGGCCTCTGCATGCCAGGCAAGATCGTCGACCCGAGGCAGCCAGAAGGTGTCGTCGACGCGTTCCAGAAGCGGCGCCAGCGGCGGTAACGGCGTGCGCACCCGTGCCGGACCTGACTCGGGCACGTAGCGCAGTGTCTGATGACCGAGGTCGAGGAAGAATCCGGCCCGACGGCGAACTGGCGAAACACTGAACCGGGCCCACCCGCAGCTCGGATCGACGCGGCGAGTCTTGAGCCTCACGTCGGCGGGCTCCCCGCGGAGAGGAGCCTGCTCACGGCTCCGCGTCGAATCGCCGAGACGATCAGATCCGGCCCGGCGACCCGGGACACCAGCGACTCCAGCACTTCACTGTCGGCCAGACGCTGCACTCCCGCACCGCGCAGCGGGCCGGGCGCCGATTCTCCACCGATCAGCTTCGGAGCGCAGCAGACTTCGACCCGATCGAAGAGGCCTTCGTCGGCGAAGGCCGCCAGAATCTCCCCGCCGCCTTCGACGAGCACACTCTGTACGTCGCGGGCGGCCAGTTCTTCCAGGACGTTGCTCGGTGATGGTTCGGCGAGCGGCACCACCTCCGCTCCCGCGTTCCGCAGGGGTTCCATGGCCTCGGGGTCATGATCTCCGGTGAACACGATCACCGGGCCACCGACCGAGAAGAGCGCCGCGCCGCCCCCAATGCGCAGCCGCCGATCGAGCACCACGCGGCAGATGGGCCCCTCCGCGAGCCCTCGGCGACGGTCGAGGCGAGGGTCGTCGGCCAGAGCCGTCCCGCTGCCGACGAGGATGGCATCGTGCTCCTCGCGAAGATCGAGCGCCCAGTCTCGACCCGCCGGTGATGAAATCCACTGACTCTCGCCCGAAGAGGTCGCGATGCGACCGTCCAGGCTCATCGCCCACTTCAGCGTGACGGCAGGCCGCCCGAGCGCGTGGCGGGTCAGGAAGGCCAAGTTCAAACGCGCCGCGTCCTCGGCGAGGAGGCCCAGGTCGACCTCCACGCCGGCCTCGCGCAGGCGCTGGAAGCTGCGTCCCGAGACGGCCTCGTTCGGATCGGCCTGGCAAGAGACCACTCGTGCGATCCCAGCCTCCAGAACGGCGTCGATGCAGGGAGGCGTGCGCCCCTGGTGAGCGCAGGGCTCGAGACTCACGTAGAGCGTGGCGCCCGACGTCTCTTCCGCCGTCAAACCGGCGAACGCCTCGCGCTCCGCGTGGGGCCCACCGACACGCCGGTGATAGCCCTCGGAGATGCGTTTCCCGTCCTTGACGACGACCGCGCCGACCATCGGGTTCGGTGAGACCGTGTAGCGGCCTTGGGCCGCGATCACCAGACAGCGACGGAGCCAGTGCTCATCGATCTCCCGGCGCGTCGCGGGCGAAACGGTCACCGGTACTCCGAAGGGTCAGCCGAAGAGCGCCGCGGCGAAATCCCGCGGATAGAAGTCCACCAGATCTTCTGCCTGCTCACCGACTCCCAAGTGCACGACCGGCAGTCGCATCTCCCGGGCGATGGCAACGACGACGCCGCCCTTCGCAGTGCCGTCCAGCTTGGTCAGAACGAGGCCGTCGACGGGGACCGACTTCGAAAACTCTTTCGCCTGGCTCAGCGCGTTCTGGCCGTTCGTGGCATCGAGCACGAGCAGCATCCGAACGGAGAAGTTCGGAGCTTCGCGCTCGACGACGCGGCCGATCTTCTCGAGCTCCTTCATCAGGTTCGATTTGGTGTGCAGGCGACCGGCGGTGTCCACGATCACGTGGTCCACTCCACGGGCCAGGGCCGCCTGCAAGGCGTCATAGACCACGGCCGCAGGATCGGAGCCGGGCTGCTGACGCACGACGTCGACGTCCAGGCGATCACCCCAGATGCAGAGCTGGTCGATGGCTGCGGCTCGGAAGGTGTCGCCCGCCGCCAGCAGAACGCTCTCGCCGTCCTCCTGCGAGCGTTTCGCGAGCTTGGCGATCGAGGTCGTCTTGCCTGCGCCGTTGATGCCGACGACGAGAGTGACGCGCGGAGGGGGTTGAGGCGCAAGCCGTGGGGCGTCCATGAGAAGGATGGACACCTCGTCGACGAGCATGTCGCGCAGGCGTACGACGTCCGCGCCCTGTCCCCGCTGGACGCGCGAGCGCACTCCGTCGACCAGCTCCATCGTCGTCGCGACTCCGAGATCTGCAGCAATGAGGCTTTCCTCCAGCTCCTCCAGCGTCTCTTCCTCGATGACTCCCCGCCCACTGGCGGCGGCGCCGATGCGCTCGATGATCTCGGTGTGAGTCATCGTCAGGCCGCGCTTGAGCTTCGACCAGAAGCCCTTGCGACGCTCGGTCGGCTCTTCCGTCCTCGTAATGTCCAGGCGTTCGCTCATGCCTACCTCAGGACGGCTTCGATGATTTTGTCGCCGGCCTCGATCAACGCGCGTCGCGACTCGGCCGCCAGCGACGGCGACTGCTGCAGAACGACCAGCGAATATCCGTCCTCGAGCGGACAAGCCGACAGCCAGTGACTGCCGTTGCCGGACTGAAAGACCTTCAGTTCGCCGAGCCCGCCGGAACCGACGATGCGGTCCAGCTGGCGCAGGTAGATGCCCACCCAGGCTCCGACCAGGCGCAGGTCCAACCTTCCCCCGGCGCCGTCGACCTCGTGCACGATCTCCCCGCTCTCATCGATGAAGAGAGCACCGAGCATGTCGTCTCGTTCGTGAACGAGCTCGTCGAGAATCTTGCGGAATGGCATCTTGGGCAGGCTCTCCAGGGAACGTGGGCGGCAGGCTCGACGAGACTAGCAGCGGACCTTCGCTTCAGCGAGGGCGCCTGGCCCATCCGGCCACCCTGGAACAGGCGGGACGTCAGGTGTGCACCGGCGTCGCATCGGTCGCGTCGCGGCTCGGGCGCGCCTTGTGCTTCACCGGAAGCACCTGAATCGCTCCGGAGTCGTAGGCCGACATGAACGCTTCGACCACCCTCGGGTCGAAGCCGGTGCCGTTCAGCCGTTCGATGATCTCGAGCGCCTCTTCCGCGGTACAAGGATCCTGATAGACCCGCTGCGTGGTCACTGCATCGAACGTATCGGCGACCGCGACGATCCGGGCCATCAGCGGGATGCTCTCTCCCGCCAGGCCGTCCGGATAGCCCTGGCCGTTCCACCGCTCGTGGTGCCAGCGGATGGCGGGCAGCAGCGGCTTCAGCTGCTCGATCGCCGACATGATCTCGGCGCCGATCACCGGATGCTGCTTCATTTCCGAGAACTCCTCCTCGGTGAGCACGTCGCCTTTGTTCAGCACTCGATCCTCGATACCGATCTTGCCGACGTCGTGCAGGAGTCCGGCGACCCAGAGCTGCTCGTGGAACTCTCGCGAGGAGCGGTTGAGATGTCGGGCGATCGCCTGGCTGTAGCTGGCGACCCGTTCCGAGTGGCCGCGGGTGTAGGGCTCTTTCGCCTCGATCGCCGCCAGCAGGGCGCGGATGGTGCCGAGGAAGAGCTCACGATTGACGGCCGCGGCCTTCTGCAACCGGCCGACGTAGTCTTCGACGTGTCCGCTCATCTGATTGAACGACTCGGCGAGCTCGACGAACTCGGTACCGAAGCCCGCAGGCTGCACGCGCTGGCCGAAGTTGCCCGCGGCGATGTCCTGACTCGTCGACGCGAGCTGCTGAATGGGCGAGCTGATGACGCGGCTTGCCAAGGTGCCGAAGACGAGGGCGACGAGCAGCATCAAAAGCCCGGAGAGCGCGGCGCTGCGCACCAGGTCGGTGACCGCACGGTACGCCGCGGATTTCGGCTTCTGGATGAGGATGGCCCAGCGCGTGTCCGCCAGCCGCGAGATCTGGCCGATCATCTTTCGATTCGCTGAGCCCACGCGCATGTCGTACTCGAAGACCGGGAAGGCCCCTCCGGAGAAGCTCAGGAAGTCCCGCACGATCGTCGACTGAGCGACCGCTCGCTTGATCAGCTCCGCGCGGGTGTTGGCCGCCCAGAGCACTTGTCCGCTCTCGCTGATGTCCAACAGGAAGACGTCTTCGCCTTCGCGAGCCGAGACCTCCATCGTCGCGACGCCCTGAAGAGCCACGCCACGCTCGGTCTCACCCGCTCCGAGCGTCAGCGGAATCGTCAGAGAAAACTGAGGCAGAGCGACGCTCTCGACCGACGTCAGCGAGTACACAGATCGCCCGTCGGCGAGCGATTGCTGCGCCGCTCGATCGAGCTCTGCGAGCACGTAGGGAGCGAAGGTGGCCCCAAAAGAGAGTCCCTGCTCCGCGTCGAGGACGACGCGTGAAGCGAAGCTCTCACGGGTCTGGCCGACGAAACCTCGAAGATAGTGATTGAGCAGCTCCGTCGTCTCTTCGGACTCGGGATCGAGGACGTCTTCGATCGAGGTGAGCACCTGACCAAGATGCTGCAGCTGCGCTTCGAGCAGTTCCAGATCGTCGCCCACTCGCGTGGCGAGGCTCTCGGCCTGTCTCGACAGGTTCACCTGCTCCTCACGCTCGAGTACCGGGCGGCTCTCGAGCACACCCGCCACCGTCGTGAAAATCAGCGGAAAGACTCCGAAGACGATCAGGAAGAGGAAGAGCAGATGCCTCAGGCGTAGTTTCGCCAGGAATCCGGAGTTCTTCTCGCTCATCAGTCTTCGTCCACGCTCACCGTAAACCGTTCAGCCGACAGAGCTTAACTTCCCCAGCCCAGGCTGTCGACCGACCCCGGCGTCGATTGTCAGGACCGCGATGTCGAGGCGAGGAACTCGATCAGCTCGCGTTCGACCTCCTCGATCGGCACGCGAACGTCGAGGCGCGGCTTCCCGCCGCCCTGCGCGAGCACCCACAGGATGCCGTCTTCCGTCGCCTTCTTGTCTCTCGCCATCGCCTCGAGCAGCGTCTTCACCGGCAGCTCCGGCAGCGGCGGCAGCTCCAAGCGACCGAGGAGTTTTTCCACACGCCCTACGAAGGAGTCCTCGACCTGACCGACGGCCCGCGAGAGGCGGAGCGCGAAGAGCATGCCGTAGGCCACCGCCTCACCGTGTCTCAGCGTCCCGAAGTCGAGAGCCTTCTCGATGGCGTGGGCCAGCGTGTGGCCGAAGTTCAAGACCCGCCGAAAGCCGCTCTCCTCCGGATCCTCTTCGACGACCCGCAGCTTGCAGGCGATCGCCTCGGCGACGACCGGCTCGAGCGCGGCCGCATCGCCTGCGAGGAGAGCGTCGAGGGACCCCTCGATCCTCGCCAGGGCCGCAGGATCGAGCAGCGCCGCCATCTTGATCGCCTCGACCAGTCCCGACCGTCGCTCTGCTGGCGGCAGCGTGGTGCAGAGCCCGGTGTCGACCAGGACGGAGTGCGGGTAGTGAAAGACGCCGACGCAGTTCTTGGCCTCGGGCAGATCGATCGCGGTCTTGCCTCCGACCGACGCGTCGACCTGCGCGAGCAGGGTCGTCGGCACCTGGACGACTTCGATACCGCGCAGAAAGGTCCCCGCCACGAAGCCACCGAGGTCGCCGACGCTCCCACCGCCGATCGCCACCAGGCCCGAGTCGCGCTTGCCGCCCGCGGTGAGCATGCGACGCCAGAGCTGCGTTGCGACGTCGACGTCCTTCGCCTCCTCGCCGTCCGGCACCTCGAGGTCGACCCTCCGCTTCGAAGAGGCCAGCGCCGTGTCGAGCGTCCGCTGCAAACGATCGCCGACCGCCGCAGCGACCGGCGCAGCGCTCACGACGAAGACCGTGCGACCTGACGCCCAGGCGGCGAGATCGTCGAGCGCCTCGCCCTCGAGACCGTCACCGACCCAGATGGGACAGAGGCCCCGAGGGTGCCGAAAGTCGAGCCGCCTCACGACTCCGCAGCGCCTGGCGGGCGCGACAGCCGAATGCCGAGCTCCTGGATCTGATCCGGGGCGACCGTCGAGGGCGCCTCGGTCATCAGACACGTGGCCGAAGCGGTCTTCGGGAAAGCGATGACGTCGCGGAGCGAAGCTGCTCCGGTCATCAGCATGATCAGGCGATCGAGGCCGAGTGCGATACCGCCGTGCGGTGGCGCGCCGTAGCTCAACGCCTCGAGCAGGAAGCCGAAGCGCTCCTGAGCCTCCTCCGCGTCGATGCCGAGCACTTCGAACATCTTGCTCTGCACCTCTCGACGGTGAATTCGGATCGAGCCGCCGCCCATCTCGAAGCCGTTCAGGACGACGTCGTACGCACGGGCCTTCACCTTGCCCGGATCGCTCCCGAGCAGTTCGACGTCTTCGTCGCGCGGCGCCGTGAAGGGATGATGCAGCGCGTCCCAACGGTCCTCGTCCGGGTTCCACTCGACCGCCGGGAAGTCGGTGACCCAGAGGAACTCGTGGTCGTCTTCCCTCATCAGGCCACGCTCCCGGGCAATGTGTACCCGCAGCGCTCCCAGCGATGCCGCTGCCACCTTGGGCGAGCCGGCGACGATCAAGCCGAGGTCTCCGTCCTCGAGAGCCAGATCGGTGCGCAGCGTCGTCAGCTGGTCGTCGCTGAGCACGTTCTTGACCTGGAAGCGCGTCTCACCTTCGACCTGACGCACCGGAAGCACGCCCTGAGCGCCATAGCGCTGGGCGACCTCAGCCCACTTGTCGACCTGCTTGCGGCTCGCCTCGGCCGCGCCGGGAATCCGGAAGCCGCGAATCGTTCCGCCGGTGGCAAGCACCTGCTCGAAGGCGCGAAACGAACTGCCTTCGAGGGTCGCAGAGAGATCCAGAATCTCCAAGTCGACGCGCAGATCAGGGCTGTCGGAGCCGTAGCGGAGCATCGCCTCGGCGTACGGAATGCGCCGGAACGGCGTCTTCACCTCGATGTTGGCGTGAGCGAAGAGTCGAACGAAGAGTCCTTCGATCAGCTCGTAGATCTCTTCCTCGTCGATGAAGGACATCTCGAGATCGATCTGGGTGAACTCGGGCTGGCGATCGAGGCGCAGATCCTCGTCGCGGAAGCAGCGAGCAATCTGGACGTAGCGCTCGAAGCCACTGACCATGAGGATCTGCTTGAAGATCTGGGGGGACTGCGGGAGGGCGAAGAACTCGCCCTTGTGCACGCGGCTGGGCACCAGGTAGTCGCGGGCACCCTCGGGCGTCGACCTCGTCAGGATCGGCGTCTCGACGTTCAGGAAGCCGTGCTCATCGAGATAGTTCATCGTCTCGGTCGTGATGCGGTGGCGCAGCATCAGGTTGCGCTGCAGCTCTTCGCGGCGCAAGTCGATGTAGCGGTAGCGCAGCCGCGTCTCTTCTCCACTCTCGACATCCGAGCCAGCGCCGAAGGGCACCGGATCGCTCGCCGCAAGCACCTTGGCCTCTTCGGCCACGACTTCGATCTGACCCGTCGGGATCTTGTCGTTCACAGCTTCCGGAGCGCGGGCCGAGACCGTGCCGACGACCTCGACGACCCATTCGATCCGTGCCGGATCGAGCGCCTTCATGGCGTCTTCGTACTCTTCGGGCCGAACGACGACCTGAGCGAGCCCGCTCCGGTCGCGCACGTCGAGAAAGATCACACCGCCATGATCGCGGCGACGATGCACCCAGCCCTGCAGCTTGACTCGCTGACCGATCTGCTCCGTTCCGAGCGTTCCTGCAGATGTCCTCTTCATGCCGTCCTCTTCATAACCTTTGGACTCGAGGCGACGCCCCGAGCTGCTCGGTGATCTGTTGAGGAGTCAGCTCCTGCTGCTCCCCGGTGTCCAGGTTCTTGAAAGACACGCAGCCGCGCGCCCACTCTTCCTCGCCGACGACGACGAAGTGACTCGCCCCGGCTTTTCCAGCCCGCCGGAAAGCGGCGTTGACGGAACGGCCGCCGAGCTCCGCCTCGCACGACAGACCGTGGGCGCGAAGCACTTCGCAGACCTGCAGCGCGGCGGCCGAGCCCGTGCCGGCAGGGACGATATGGAGATGTGGTCGCTTGCCCTCCGGCGGAGCCTCCAGCAGCTCGACGAGGCGGTCTTCGCCGATCGCAAAGCCGATTCCTGGAATCTCGGGCCCCCCTAGATCGCTCACCAGGCGGTCGTAGCGGCCGCCACCGAGAATCGCGTCCTGAGCTCCGAGAGCATCGGACGAGATCTCGAACACCGTGCGCGTGTAGTAGTCGAGTCCGCGCACGAGACGCGCGTCGACGGCGTAGGGAACGTCGAACTCGTGGAGTGAGGCGCAGACGGCGTCGAAGTGGCTCCGACACTCTGGACTGAGCGACGCCGAGAGATCGGCGAGACCTTCGAGCAGCTCCCTCTCTGCCGGAATCTTGGTGTCCAGGATGCGCAGCGGATTCGTTTCGAGTCGCCGCTGCGAGTCCTCGCTCAGCGCCTGCCGGTGCGGCTCCAGGTGGGCCCGCACGACGTCGGCGTAGCGGCTTCGCGATTCCGGGTTGCCGACCGTGTTGAGGCGCACGACGAGATCCTCGAAGCCGAGGCGATCGAGAAAGCGGACGAGCATCAGAAGGAGCTCGACGTCGGTCCACGGACCCTCGTCACCGAGCAGCTCGGCACCGATCTGATGGAACTGGCGGTAGCGGCCCTTCTGCGGGCGCTCGTAGCGAAACTGCGGACCGATGTAGAAGAGCTTCACCGGCTGCGGCAGCTTCGCCATACCGTGCTCGATGAAAGCTCGGGCCACGGCTGCAGTGTTCTCCGGACGCAGCGTCACCGAGCGGCCTCGCTTGTCGTCGAAGGTGTACATCTCCTTGCCGACGATGTCACTCGACTCACCGACTCCGCGGACGAACAGTTCCGTGGGCTCGAGGATCGGCGTGCGAATCTCCCGGTAGCCGTAGCACCGGAAGGTCTCGCGGGCGACCGTCTCGACACGAGAAAAACGCTCCGAAAGATCCGGCAGGAGATCTCGAGTTCCCTTGACGGAACGAGGCGAGGAGCTCACGACGCCTCCTGCGCGACCTGCACGCCATAGCCGAGCGTCTGCGCGTACTCTTCCTTGAGCCGCCGGTAGCGAGCGGAGACCTCCCGGTTCGCCGCGACGGCCTCCTCGCTCAGCTCACGCACGGGCTTCGCCGGCACCCCCAGTACGAGCGTCCTCGCCGGCACCACCGTTCCCGGAGCAACGACCGCACCAGCGCCCACCTGCGCGTCTTCACCGATCACCGCGCCGTCGAGGACACGCGCTCCCATCCCGACCAGGCAACGATTCTCGAGTGTGCACCCGTGGACGACGGCGGCGTGGCCCACGGTGACCTCTCGACCGATGTCCAGAGGGTGGGTCTCGTGGCTCACGTGGAGCACGGAACCGTCTTGTACGTTGCTGCCCTGGCCGATGCGGATCCAGTGGACGTCGCCGCGGGCGAGGGTGTGAAACCAGAATGACACGTCGTCGCCGATCTCCACGTCTCCGACGATCTCGGCCGACGGCGCGAGAAAGACGCGGGAGCCGAGGTTCGGCAACAGTTGACGATAGGGGTAGGTCGGCATGGTTTTCTTGAGACCAACGGCAATGAGCCGCGCAGTCTAACAGCGGAACCGCCGGGCGCAGACAGCCTTCTGCGCGTCGGTGAACGGGCGGATCGAAGCGCGTCGACGTTACGATCTGCTGCGCCTCCTTCGACAATCCTGCGGCCGATCGCCGCCGTAACACCACCGATGCAAAACGCCACGACGCACGCGACTGTCGACGTCGTCATCCCCGCCTACAACGAGGAACGCTCCCTGCCGCGCGTGCTCGCAGCGCTGCCAGCACGGGTCCGTCGGGTCGTCGTGGCCGACAACAACTCGACCGACGCCACCGCCCGGGTCGCCCGCGAAGGCGGGGCCGAGGTCGTGCCGGCTCCCCGCCAGGGCTACGGCAGCGCGTGCCTGGCAGGTCTCGATCACCTGCGTCGAACGGGGCCGCCGGATCTCGTCGTCTTCGTCGACGCCGACTACTCCGACCACCCCGAGGAACTGCCGCGGCTCATCGAGCCGCTCGAGACGGGCGCCGCAGACCTCGTCATCGGCTCGCGCGTTCTCGGGCAGCGCGAGAAGGGTGCGCTGCTTCCCCAGGCGCGCGCCGGTAACCTCCTCGCGGTCTGGATGATCCGCGTGCTGTACGGGCACCGCTACACCGACCTCGGCCCCTTTCGCGCGATTCGCTGGCCGGCCCTCGAATTGCTCGCGATGCAAGATCCAGACTTCGGTTGGACGGCGGAGATGCAAGTGAAGGCGCTGCGCAGCGGCCTCCGCGTCGTCGACGTGCCGGTGAGCTACCGCAAGCGCGTCGGACAGTCGAAGATCACAGGTACGGTCAGGGGCACGGTCCTCGCCGGCTACAAGATCATCACCACGATTCTCCGTTATGGTCTGTTGCCGCAACGCCCCGCAGGAGAAAGCAAGCGATGACCGATGTACCCACCCGCAGCACGACGGACGTCGAAGTGCGCTACGCGGAGACCGATCAGATGGGCGTGGTGCACCACTCGCGCTACCTCGTCTGGTTCGAGCTGGCCCGCACTCAGCTGTGCCGCGAAGCCGGTCATCCCTACGACGAGATCGAGAAGCAGGGACTCTGGCTCATGGTCAGCGGCGCGCACCTCTCCTACCGCGACGGTGCTCGCTACGGCGACAGGGTCCAGGTCGAGTGCCGCGTCTCGAGAGCCGCCTCGAGAGCGCTGCACTTCGACTACCGCGTGCTGCGCGGGGAGCAGCTGCTCGTCAGCGGTCGTACCGAGCACATCTGGGTCGACGCCGAGACCAAGACCACGACGCGAGCGCCGGCCGAACTGCTCTCGCTCTTTCGCGAGATGGCCGCGGCCGAAAGAGACTGAGGATCGGTCAGAAGGCCGCGTAGCCACCGTCGATCAGAAAGGTGTCGGCCGTGTGGTAGCTGCTGGCGGCGCTCGCGAGATAGACGGCGATGCCCGCAAAGTCGTCACCGGTGCCCCAGCGGCGCATCGGAATGCGCTTCTGGACCTTGTCGGTGAAGACGTCGTTCGACATGACGCGCTCGGTCATCGCCGTCTCGATCCATCCCGGCAACACGGCGTTCGCCCGAATGCCGTGCCGCGCATGCTCCACTGCGAGCGCTCGAATCATCGCGACGACCCCCGCCTTGGTCGCTGCATAGTGTTCTGCGCGGGGCGCCCCTTCGACTGCGGACAAGCTGCTCGTGACGACGAGAGAACCGCCATCGCCCTGGCGCATCATCTGCTGCACGCTCTCGCGGAAGGTGAAGAAGACGCCCTCCATGTTGACGGCGAAGATCTGGCGCCACTCCTCCGCGGTCATCGCGGCAAACGCCGTTCCGCGGGAACCGATGCCGGCGTTGGCGAAGCACGAGTCGACGCGTCCGAGCAGCTCGACCGAGCGGGCGAACGCCCCCTTCACGGCCTCTTCGTCCGAGACGTCACAGCGCAGAGCAAAGGCCTCGCCGCCCAGCGACGCGAGCTCCTCCCGGGCCGCTTCGTTCTTCTCCTCGTTCGTCCCCCAGATGCAGACCTTGGCGCCCGCCGAAATCAGGCCGCGCGCGTAGCCGAGGCCGATTCCCGAATTCCCGCCGGTGACGACGGCACCCTGACCCTTCAGATCGAACAGATTCATCGCTTCTCCCGCTCAAGAGTGATTGGCCAGAGCACTCTACGTCAGGCAGCACAGCCGCCGCGCACCACTCTCTCTTCGACGGATCTTTGGATACGCTCTGCCGCATGACAGCGACCTCTCAGGGTTCCAGGCCCTTCGACTCGATCTACCGTCACGGCTTCGCCCGCGTCGTCGTCGCCGTGCCGGAGGTGGCCCTCGCCGACCCTGCCACGAACGCCGAGCGCGCGCTCGATTTTCTGCGAAAAGCCGACCAGCAGCGCGCAGCGCTGGTCGTCTTTCCAGAGCTCAATCTGACGGGCTATTCCCTGGAGGATCTCTTCCTTCAGCAGGCGCTTCTCGACGAGGCCGAATCCGCTCTCGAGCACGTCGTCAAGGAGTCGAAGACGCTCTGCCCCCTGCTCCTTGTCGGCCTGCCCCTGCGCATCGAAGACGGGCTCTTCAACTGCGCGGTCGCCGTCCACCGCGGTCGCATTCTCGGTGTCGTGCCCAAGACCTATCTCCCGAACTACCGCGAGTACTACGAGAAACGCCAGTTCCGTGCCGCCGAGGCCCTGGTCTCCCGGGAGATCCAGCTGGCGGGACAGAAGGTTCCCCTCGATCGCCACCTGCTCTTCTCCGCCAGCGACCTCAGAGACTTCGTCGTCGGCGTCGAGATCTGCGAAGACCTCTGGGCTCCCATTCCACCCTCGACCTTCGCGGCGCTGGCCGGTGCGACGGTGCTCTGCAATCTCTCCGCGAGCAACGTCACGATCGACAAGGCGAAGTACCGAAACCTCCTGTGCCGGGCACAGTCCGGCCGGGCCGTTGCCGCCTACGCCTACTCCGGCACGGGCTACGGCGAGTCGACGACCGATCTCGCCTGGGACGGCCACGCGATGATTGCCGAGAACGGCGACATGGTCGAGGAGAGCCAGCGCTTCGGCCTGCGCGGCTGTCAGCTCGTCACCGACGTCGACCTCGACCGCCTCGCCGCCGAGCGCATGCGGCTCTCGAGTTTTTCCGACTGCGCACGCGAGCACCGTGAGACGGTCTCGAGATTCCGCACTGTCGAGTTCGAACTCGAGATCGACGAAGCGGTTCCGCTGCAGCGCGAGATCTCTCGCTTTCCCTATGTCCCGATCGGCGCCGAAGAGCTCGACGAGCGCTGTCACGAGGCCTACAACATCCAGGTCCAAGGCCTCGTCCGACGCCTCGAAGCCGCGAACATCGAGCGTCTGGTCGTCGGGATCTCGGGCGGTCTCGACTCGACCCAGGCGCTGCTCGTCGCGACCCGCGCCTTCGATCTGCTCGAGCGGCCTCGCACCGACATCCTGGCCTACACGATGCCGGGCTTCGCCACCAGCGATCGCACCCTGAGGAACGCCCACGCGCTGATGGGCGCTCTGGGCGTGAACGCCGAAGAGATCGACATCCGCCCTTCGTGCCGTCAGATGCTGGCCGATCTCGACCATCCCTTCGCGCGCGGCGAGGACGTTTATGACGTCACCTTCGAGAACGTTCAAGCGGGCGAGCGCACGTCGCACCTCTTTCGCCTGGCCAACCATCACTCGGGCATGGTGCTCGGCACCGGCGACCTCTCGGAGCTGGCGCTGGGCTGGGCAACCTACGGCGTCGGCGACCACATGTCGCACTACAACGTGAACGGGTCGGTTCCCAAGACGCTGATCCAGCATCTCATCCGCTGGCAGATTCACTCCAGCGAAGGCACCCCGGAGGCCGCCGACGTCCTGCGGGACATCCTCGACACCGAGATCTCCCCCGAGCTCGTCCCGGGAGACGACCAGGGGGCGGCCCTTCAGAGCACCGAGGCCAAGATCGGCCCCTACGAGCTTCAGGACTTCAACCTGTTCTACCTCACGCGCTACGGCTACCGCCCGAGCAAGGTCGCCTTTCTCGCGCGCGCAGCGTGGTCCGACAAGTCCCTGGGCGCCTGGCCCTCGCAAATGAGCCAGGCCAAACGAAACGAGTACGACCTGCCGGAGATCAAGAAGTGGCTCGAGGTCTTCCTCTTCCGCTTCTTCGCCATCAGCCAGTTCAAGCGCTCTGCGGTCCCCAACGGCCCCAAGGTCGGGTCCGGAGGTTCTCTCTCGCCGCGAGGTGACTGGCGTGCGCCTTCCGACAGCACGGCCGAGGTCTGGCTCCGAGAGCTGCGGGAGAACGTACCCTGATCCAGACGCGGGACCTTCGGATCCGCGAGGCGGACCCCAGCGACGCGGAGGCTCTGCTCTCGATCTACGCTCCGATCGTCCGGAACACGGCCATTTCGTTCGAAGCCGTGCCGCCGAGTCCCGAGGTCTTTGCGGAGAGGATCGACCGCGGCCTCGACCGCCATCCCTGGCTCGTCGCGGAGCACGGCGTGGACATCGTCGGCTATGCGTATGCCAGCAGCTTTCGCGCCCGACACGCTTATCGGGCGACCGCCGAGGTGACGATCTACACGGATCCGGGGAGTCACCGCCTGGGCCTCGGCCGCACGCTCTACGAGGCGCTCTTCGACGCACTGCGCCTCTGCCGCATCCATACCGCCGTGGCCGCCGTCGCGCGTCCCAACGACGCCAGCGAGGCCTTCCACCGCGCTCTGGGCTTCGAGCCCGCGGGCGTCATTCCGAGAGCCGGTTTCAAGCTGAAGGACTGGCACGACGTCGCCTTCTTCACCCTCCAGATGGCGGACGGAGACGACTTCGAAGAGCCTCTCCTGTGGAGAGATCTACCGCCGAGCGTTCGCTCAGCGGCCGACCGTTTCATCGTTGACGCGGGCTCAGCCCGGCCATCGACTCATCGGTAGCGTCGACCGCACGACGTGGGCTCCGGTCGCCGCGAAGCGCTTCAGTGCGGCCGTGCTGTCGTCGGTGAAGTCGGCAAGGAAACCGCCGGCGCCGTCCGGCACGGCGACCGGCGACATGCAGTCTTCGAGCAGGTACAGTTTTCCGGGGTCAGCCCCTCGCTCCGCCATCCCCTGCAGCAGGTCTTCGACCGTCGCACGAACGCAGTGACTCGCTGCCTGACCCGCCACGAGAATGCGGTCCGCAGCGAGCAAACTGTCGAGGAGCGCCTCGTTGCGAGAACCCAAGACCTTGCCGTCGTGTCGTTCCAGGACCTCTGGGGCCAGCGCCGAGTAGTTCTCGGTGAGGATGTTGCCGCCCTTCACTTCGACGAAGTTCTTGGCGCCGCGACAGAAGGCGTGAAAGAGACGCGCTTCCTGAATCGCCCCGACCAGAGAGTGCCCCGAACTCCCGAGCAGGCAGTGAGGAGGCCAGAGGTACAGCTCGTAGCGCCCGGCCTCTTCGAGGCGCCGGCAGTAGTCCTCCACCTGACGCTTCAACCAGGGCACGTTGTCGTTGCACAGCCAACCCGCCACAGCCGGGTTCGGGCGAAACTCGCCTCCCCGAATCTGCTCCGAGGTCACCACGGTGTTCTCGGCGGGATGCTCGCCGTCGACATCGAGCCAGAAGGACGGAAAGAAGATCTGAAACGGCAGATGCGTGTCGAGCGTGCACGTGATCTCCGTCAACCGACCGAGGTTGCGGTAGACGAACCGAGCCAGGCGTTCCGTGTCTTCCAGAGCGCCCGTACCGGAGCGACCGCCGACGAAGAGACCTCCCTCAGCGAGGCAGAAGTCGCGCTGGGCGTCGATGATCAAGAGATGGTTCTTCGAGCGATCCGACGTTGCCGGCTCGACTCCGTGCGTCGCAGCCCAGGTCCCCGAGTGATCGAGCAGCCGCGAAGCATCAGCTTCGTGACGCCAGGAGCGGCAGTTCTCCGCCCGGAAGAAAGGAGGTAGAGGAAGCTCCGCCGAGCTCGGTTCACCGCTCACTTCGTCTCCTTCGCCGTGCCCTTGGCCGGCCACAGGGCCCGCAAACAGAACCACTGGTGGGGCTCGCGCCGCACCGCCCATTCGAGCTCCTGCACGTAGGACTGCATCGCCTCGTGCGTAGCGACGCGTGAGGGGCGTTCCGGGTCGACCTCGATCGGTGGTCGGAAGCTCAAGCGCGAGGAGGCTCGGCCGCTGCGGAAAACGAAGACCGGCAGCATCGGCACTTCCGCGGCACGCGCCAGTGCGGCGGGCCCAGCCGGGACCTCAAAGGGGCGGCCGAAGAGCTCCACGCTCAAACGGCGCCCCTGAGCCGAGGCGCGATCGCCCTGAAGCGCGACCACTTCTCCAGCCCGGAGTGCCTTGAGCAGACGCGTTCCGAGAGCCGGATCGTCGCCGCCGCTGAAGTGCACTTCGTAGCTCTCGCCGCCGGAGCGACGCAGCATCTCGGCCATGAACCTCTGCGCCTCCGGATCGAGCTCCTGCTCGCGCACAACGTGGATCTTGCTCACCTTGCCCTGCTCGGTGAGATGGGAGCCGACCTGCCAATGACCGACGTGCGCGGTCACCAGAACGAACCCCCTGCCTGCGTCGGTCACGGCTCTCCAGTGTTCGACGCCCTCGACTTCGGGCTCGCTTCGGCCGCCGCCCTGTAAACCTTCGTAGGACTCGTTCATGCACCAGGCGTGCTGCAGGAGCGTTCGGAAGCTCCGACGCCAGCCGGCGACGCGTCCGGCGGGACCGAGCACCGTCTCGAGATTGCTGGCAATCCCTCGGCGCACTCCTCCGAGGACGACGACGAAGATCAGAGCGAAGAGCCGGGTCATCAGCGGCAGAACCGCCTCGGGCAGGATGCGAACGCCGAAACTGTGCAGGCGGTACCAGAACGCGCCAGTCCAGTGCATGCCGCCGAGCAGGCGTTTGGATCGGCCACCGACGGTTGGAGCCTGGGCCGAGCGCTCCGCGCTACCCTCCGGCGAGATCGAGGTCAAAGACACAGCGAAATCCTATGAGACCTGACCCTCTCGGGCGACCCGTTTCCCGCCCAAAGCGCCGAGAGCCGGAAGCAGTGCCATGGTCGTCAACCAACAACACGAGACGCCGAGCGCGATGAAGGCCCCCGCGCGGGCGAGGCTCGGTATCTCCGACAGCATCAGGCTGCCGAAACCGACGCAGGTCGTCAGCGTCGTCAGCGTCATCGCCGGTCCCGCTCGACGGATGCGCTCACCGAGTCCGAAACGACTGCCGGCGTGCATGACGGCGTGAATCCCGTCGTCGATTCCCAGACCGAGAAGCACGGGCAGCATGGCCACGCCGAGGAGATCCAGCGGCTGGCCGGTCAGACCGAGCGACGCGAGGGCGGCAGCCGTCCCGAAGAGCGTCGGCAGCAGAGCCAGCAGGACGAGCGACAGGCGGCCTCGAAAGGCGAGGAGCAGTAGAGCCAGCACGCTCGCCAGAGAGACGACGCCCAGCGTTCGCAGGTCGGCTCGCACGGAGCGCTCGAGCTCGGCGCCGAGGACGGCCGAAGAGACCGGCGTCACCGAAGGGCCGCGGAAGAGGCGCGCCAGACGAAGACTCTCTTCGGGCGACTCGGCCCTGGCGTGGACGAGCAGACCCACTTCGCTCCCGTGCACCGAGATCTGGCGCTGCAGCCAGCTTGGCAGTGAGCGCAGATCCCAGTCCCGGCCGGAGGCGCCCAGTGCTTCGAAGCCGTCCAGAGCGTCCTCGAACGCCGCGGGCGAGAGCCCCTCGCTCCTCAGCGCCTCTTCGAACGTCTCGCGCAGCTCCCGCAGAGGCAGGGCCGCCAATCTCGCGCGACGCTCGTCTCCCCGAGCGGGAGTTCCCAGCAGATCCGACGGCGACTGCACGGACGGCGAGCTCGCTTGCGCTCGCAGCCCCTCCGCCAGTCGTGCCGAGAGGTCGAGGGCCTCACCCAGCGACGATCCCTGAACGATGAACTGCAGCGTGTCGGCGCCGAGGCCGAACTCTTGCGCCAGCGACCGCTCGGACTGGGTTGCAGGGTGTGTCGCGGGCCGCAGACTCGCCACATCCGCACGCACCTCGGCGCTGCGCGCACTCGCCCAGGAGAGCGCCGCGATGACGCCAAAGGCGGCGAGCACGAGCCGGGGGCGCGACTGTGCACCGCGCCGCACACCCTCCGAGATCGCGACGAGCCACGGCGCCAGAGTGCGGTCCCGGGCAGCAGAACTCTGGCCACGCCGCGTCTCCGCCCAGCGCGCCGTCGGAACGCCCACCAGCAGCGTCGCCAGGAGGACCGCGACGAGGCCCAGCCCGACGAACACACCGACGTCGCGGACGACCCTCAGTGAAGCCAACGAGAGTCCGAAGAAGGCCACGGCACTGGTCGCCAGGGCGAGCACGATGCCCGGGCCGGTATCGCGAGCTGCGGCCACCACATCGGCCGCTCCATCGCGTCGCCAGCTCCCGGCTCCGTGGATCAGTGCGTCGACTCCCAGACCGACGAGGACCGCACTGAAGCCGAAGCCCAACGCGACGATCGAGCCGCGGAAGGCCACCATCCAGGCCAGGGTCACCAGCGCCGCAAGAGCGAGCGTCAGCCCGGCGACGACGGGAATCCAGGCGCTGCGCAGTCCGAGAGCGAGGGCCAGCAGGCTGAGCGCCAGGGAAACGGTGAGCGTGATCGTGAGATCGGAGCGCAGCGCCGTCTCGTCCCAGGCGGCGTAGAGCGCCCCACCGATCGGCCGGAGCTCGAGCTGCCCCCCGGGGTCCACCTCCGAGCGGATCCGCTCCGCCAGTTCCTCCACCTCCGCCAGAAGCTCTGGAGGCCTGAGATCGGTGAGGTCCGGGGTCGCGATCGCGAGGCCGACGAGTCCACTGTCCGCGACGAAGGCGCCGGTCCAGGGATCGCTCGGCAAGCCTTCGCCCGCGCGTGCAAGAAGCTCCGGAGCGAGTCCGAGCGGATCTGCACGAAGAAAGCTCTGGAGCCCCGCGCTCGGCCCTGAGATCTGACGTTTGAGGACGGCGGCTCGCTCGGCCAGGGCGCTCGGTTCTGAGATCTGACCGAGGAAGACCTCGAAGTCCTCGGCAGCCAGCAGGAAGGGAGCCTGGGGTAAGACCTCTTCCCTCAGAAACTGCTCGTCGTCCGAGCGCGGGCCGATGCGAACGTCCCGGAACGTCCCCGAGCGACTCAGCTCCTCTTCGAGACGATGCAGCGCTTCGAGAACCAGCCCCCGTGCAGCCGCCTCACGGGCTTCGGGCGTGTCGACGAAGTAGCCCACCTGGAAGTAGACCTGCTCCATCCCCCCGAAGCGCTCGATCATGCCCCGGAACGCGGCGGCCCCCGGACCGCTCTCCGGCAGAAGCGACGAGGCGTCCGCGTCGATCTCGAGGCGTGAAGCGACCACGAAGGAGCCGAGCGCGACGACCACCGCGATCGCCAGGGTCCAGACGGGTCGGCGAGCGGCGAGCTCGGCGCCGCGGGCACAGAGATCGCTCGCTACGCCCCGGGGCAACTCTGCCTCACCCTGGGACGACGGTTCAGGCGCTGACGCCCGCATCGACGATGAGAGCCTGCCCCGTCATCGCGCCCGCATCCGCGGAGAGCAGAAAACTGACGGCACCGGCGACGTGCTCGGGACGCGTGCCGGCCGGAAGACACTCGGCGCTGCGAAGGCCCTGAATCTGCTCCTCGCTGAGGTCTCCGGTCATCGCCGTCTCGACGAAGCCGGGCACCACGACGTTGGCCCGCACGCCGCGCTTCCCCATCTCTCGGGCCAGCGAGCGGGTCATCGCCAGCAGCGCCGCCTTGGCGGCGGCGTAGGCGCTCTCGCCCGGAACTCCCTTGAGCGCTCCGAGCGAGCCCACATTGACGATGGCGCCCGCGCGCTGGCGCGCCATCCCGGGCAGCACTGCACGGCACATTCGGAACGAACTGTTGAGGTTGACCTCCAGCATGCGATCCCAGAGCTCATCGGAGGTCATGGCCAGCAGGCGGGTCTCCTGGGCGCCGAGGTTGTTGACGAGCGCCGCGACGGGGCCCAGATCCTCTTCGATCTCGCGCACGAGCGCCTTCGGTCGTTTGCGATCCGCCGCGTCCAGCTCGTAGACGGACGCCTCGGCGTCGAGGGACGCCGCGAGCTCCTCCGCCGCAGCGCGAGAGGACCGGTAGGTCAGAGCGAGGCGATAACCGTCGCTCGCAAGTCGTCCCGCGATGGCGACGCCGAGTCCGCCCGTAGCTCCCGTGAGGAGAGCGACGGGGCTCGTCTCGCCGGCACTCACGTCGCCGGCCCCGCCGGGCGCGCGCGCTCGAGGCGCGCACTCGTCACCGCCCGAGCGATGCGCAGGCTGTCGAGCAGCGGGCGGTAGTGACTCGTCTGGCGACCGTCCACGAATCCCAGCCGGATCGGCACCGTCGCAATACGAAAACCACGCCGGGCGGCTCTCACGACCACGGCGCTTTCGGCCTCGAAGCGACTCTCACGCAACAGGCCCGATTCGAGCAGCCGGTGGCGATAGAGACGAAAGCCGGTTTGCACGTCGGAGAGACGGCGGCCCGCGGCAAACGAGATGGCCCGCGAAGACAGCGAGTTGCTCATCCGGCGCACGGCGCCCATCTCCGCAAAGAGGTGGTCCCGGGTTCCAAGCACGAGGTCCGCATCCGGCGTCGCCTCGAGAAGCTTCGGGATCTCTTCCGGCAGGTGCTGACCGTCCGCATCCACCGTGACGACCTGCTCGATCTTCTGCTGCAGCAGCCACTCGAAGCCGGCCTGCAACGCGCAACCCTTGCCCCGATTGGTCGGGAGCGAGAGCACCTCGGCACCGGCGTCGCGCGCGACGGAGGCCGTCGCATCGGTCGAGCCATCGTCGACGACGAGCACATCGGAGCACTGCTCGAGGCAACCACGGACGACGTCACCGACCCATGGAGCCGCCTGATACGCAGGAATCAGCACGGCGCTGCGCCGGTCGGTGTCGGGCGTCGAATCGATGGGAGCAGACTTCTCTCGGATCACGGGGCGGTCTCTGGATTGCCGGGGCTGAGGAGGGAATTCAAGAGGCTTCGGGGAGCGATCGCCCCCCAGAAGATCGTTCGAGTCCGACCCAGCCGGCGGATCCGCCGGGGGCCACCGCAAGTCCCAGGATTCGTTGCGGAATCGTCCAATCCCCGCCAGTGTACGGCAGCAAACCGAGCTCCGGGTCCATCTGGGTAGCCTCTGGGCAGCAGACCTTACCTCCCCCAAGCAGGACCGTGGCCCCCGCGAGCAGCGCGGCTCCGCAGTGTCCCGCAATGCCTGCCGGCGCGATCACTGTTGGAACGGAGTCGAAGGTCTGGCGGATCCAGGCGGCCTCCGCACGGTCACCTTCCACCGATCCCGAAGCACCACCCACGACACCGTCGACCCCCCGTCCAGCCCACGACGCGAGGCTCGCCCGCAGCTCCCGGGACAGAAGCTCTCCGTCGGGTGGGAAGCCGGTTGCCGAGCAGCGCGGATCGAAGGCTCCCCCTCCACCGACGACCTGCCCGTAGCTGGTCTCGTGCGAACCGGCTTCGAGCACCAGAACCGTGGCACCTTCGGCCAGCACGAAGCCCTTGCGGCGGGCGTCGTAGGGGCGCGGAATCGGATCGTCTCCCTTGGCGAGGACGCCGAATCGATCCAGCGCGTCGTGCAGTACCGGACTCACCTCGTCGACGGCGCCGACGATGACGCGGTCGGCGCGGCCGGTTGCCAGAAGTTTCCTCGCCTGGTGCAGAGCCAGCCAAGGCCCGGCCTCGCGCTGCGTAATCGTGATGTTGGGCCCGCGAGCACGCCTCTGGAGCGCGATCTGCGCCGCGGGCGCGTTCGCCACGGACTCGGTAAAGAGGGCCGGTGAGGCGGCCGTTGGCTCCTCCTCGAAGATCTGATGCAGGAGCTTCTCGGTGTAGATCGCAGGACCGAAGGACGTGGCGAGCACCACCGCGGTGCCGTCCAGCTCTGCCTCGTCGAGTCCGGCGTCAGTGAGCGCCATCGAAGCGGCGGCGACCGCGAGCCGCGACGGTCTCCCCATCCGCCGTGCCTTGATCGGCGAGAGCCAGGCACGAATCGCCTCGTCGCAGACGCGACCGACCGCCTCGGCAGGGCGCCGGCGAACCCGGCCCGGTCCTGGTTGCATCGACTCCCATCGGTGGCGGCCCGAGGCGAAGGACGCGGCGATTTCTGGCACGTCGAGTCCGCAGGACAGGACGCTGCCGAATCCGGTGATGAAGGCAGAAGTCACGGACCGACCCGAGTGCGTCAGCGGACCGGCGGACCGATGACCACGGCCGCGTTGGCGCCGCCAAAGGCGAAGTTCGTCGAGACGCTCGAGGTGCGGCTCGGGTCGAGCTCGCGAGGATCTTTCTGCACCAGGTCGACGGGGCAGCTCTCGTCGACCGTGCCGGCTCCGTGGGTCGGCGGTACCTGCGCCCGCTGGACGACGAGCACCGAGAGGACCGCTTCGACGGCGCCAGCTGCGCCCAGAAAGTGACCGATCGCGCCCTTTGCCGAAGTCAAAGGCAGCGCACGCGCGCCGAACACGGATTCCGCGGCAAGCGACTCGGAGCTGTCGTTCAGCGGCGTGCCGGTTCCGTGCGCGTTCAGGAAGCCGATCGAGTCGGGCGTCACCGAGGCGTCTTCCAGCGCAGCCCGAATCGCTCTGGCAGCGCCCTCGCCTTCGGGATGCGGGGCCGTCATGTGATGGGCGTCACAGCTGGCTCCAGCACCGCTCAGCAGCGCCAGCACCTCGGCACCCCGACGCCGGGCACCGGCGACCGTCTCGAGCACCAGGACTCCGGCACCCTCCCCCAGGTTGAGTCCCGCTCGCTCGGCGCGAAAGGGGCGAGAGTGCTGCCCGTCGATCGCCCGCAGAGCGTTGAAACCGGCGTACGTCAGCTGACAGAGGGCGTCCGAACCGCCGGCGAGAGCCACGTCCACCTCGCCCGACCGGAGGGCATCGAGCGCGTCTCCGAGCGCCAGCGCACCGCTCGCGCACGCTGAAGAGACGCTTAGGGTCAGACCGGTACATCCAAACTGACGGGCGACCGCGTCGCCCGGGCCGTTGAGCTGGTGCGATCGCAGGTCCCGAAGGCGCGAAGACGTGCCGTCGAGCAGCTGCCGGTAGTAGCGCTCCCCCTCGTACATGCCGGCGGTGCTGCCCCCGAAGAAGACCCCGCAGCGAACCGGAGCGCGGGCCTCCCCGAAAGCCTGGTTCAACGCCTCTTCGGCGGCCATGACCGCGAACCGGTCCGCCCAGCTCCACTCGCCCCAAGCAGGGTGGCGCTCTGCGATTCGCGGATCCGGTGCAGGAACCTCTCCCGCCTCGCGCGTGCGATGTCCCTCGGTGTCGAGGCGCTCGGGGACACGGACGGAAGAGCGCCCGGTCAGCAGTCCCTGCCAAAGATCCTCGGACGTCCAACCAAAAGGCGAGACCGCGCCGACACCGGTCACCGCGACCGGCCCGTTCGCAGCTTCCTCGCTCACGACTCCCTCGTTCTCGGGGCCGTGCTCACCGCTCATCTTCAGGAGCTCCGTCAGCTGGCCCGTTGGCCAGCCCCCGAAAGCTCGTGGATGAACCTCTCGAGTGCGTTCACCGAAGCGAAGACCTCGGGATCGAGCTCCTCGTCGTCGATTTCGATGCCGAAGTCCTTCTCCAGGACCACCATCAACTCGAGCGCATCGACCGAGTCCAGGCCAAGGCCATCGCCGAACAGAGCCTCGTCGTCTCCGATGTCGGCCGGCGTCATTCCCTCCAGCCCCAGGCTGTCGATGATCACCTTCTTGATCCGCTCTTTGGTCGACACTTCTGCGTTCATGAACCGCCTCTTCTACTGGCCCTCGGGTACACACCCGGCAGGCGCGAGCGCCAGTATACTCAAGGAGTTGCAGACCCACGAGCCGGCTGAGCTCCCCTGGGTCAGCGGAGTTTCCCTCTGATCGAAAGCCAGCTTCTCCGAGCCTTCCGCAACCGCGTCCGGACGTCTCCGGACGCCCCCCTCGTCGTCTCGCGACGGCGTGGATCGACGCTGTCGGCAACGGTTGTCGACGTCGACTCGATGAGCCGGCAGATCGCCGCGGACTGGCCCGGACCCGCCGCCGAGGGCCCCTTGCCGCTCGCCGTGCTCGCGAGCCCCAATGGACCGAACTTCCTCGCCATGCTGCTCGCCTGTCGCCAGCTCGGCCTGGGGGCGATCCTCGCCGACTCGGCAACGCGACACAATGAGAGGCACCGGATCGCTTCGGCGCTCGGTGCCGGCTGGCTTCTCGAGGCCGAAGACGGCTGGCTGCCGGGGCCCGCCTGGCGAACCACGGACAGCGCTCGTCCAGCGCCTGCAGGAGCCGACTTCGTCAAGCTGACCTCGGGCAGCACTGGCGAGCCCCGCGGCGTGCTCACCAGCGAAGAGCAGCTCCTCACCGACGAAGCACAGCTCGCGTCGACGATGGAGCTCGTGCCTGGAGACGTCTTTCTCGCAACCGTACCGCTGAGCCACTCCTATGGTCTTGCTTCCGTGGCTCTCCCACCTCTTCTGCGAGACGGCAGCCTGCTGCTTCCCGACGCCTCGGACCCACTCGGCGCGCTGCGCGCACTGCGCGATGGATCTGCCACGGTCGCTCCGACCGTGCCCGCCGTGCTCTCGGGACTCGTCCAACGCCGCGGCGAGCTCTCCCCTTCACTGCGGCGCGTGATTTCGGCGGGCGCGCCCTTGCCGCCGCCGACCGCACGCGCCTTTCTCGAGCGCTTCGGTCAGCCCGTGCACGTCTTCTACGGCGCCAGCGAATGCGGCGGCATCACCTACGACCGAACCGGCCAGTCCGGCCTCGACGGAACGCTCGGAACCCGCGTCGACGGCGTCGAACTGACTCTTGAGGGAGATCCCGACGCAGCGCGCGTCGTCGTCCGATCGCCCGCCGTCGCGACGGGCTACCATCCCGACGAATCGCAGGACCTGTCCAGCGGCCGCTTCCTGACGGCGGACCTCGGGGCTCTCGACGGCGACGAGCTGAGGCTCGTCGGCCGCGTCGACGACATCATCAACGTCAAGGGCAAGAAGGTCCATCCAACCACCGTCGAGTCCATCCTGCGCGAAGCGCCGGAAGTCGCCGACGTCGTCGTCGTAGCCCACGAGGACGGCCCCGAAACGAGCCTGCGCGCCGTCGTCGAATCGAGTGGGCCGGAGACGTTCGATCGCGCCGCGCTGCTGCGTTACTGCCGCGAGCATCTGGCAGAGCACAAGGTGCCGCGAAGCCTTCTGGTCGTTCGTCGCCTGCCGCGCAACGAGCGCGGCAAAATCGACCGCCAGGCCCTCGTCCAACTCGCGCGTCGCGAGGACTCTTGACGAGGACACCGCCGCCGAGTCCTCGTTCGCGCCCCGTGGTGACCACGCCGCTGGTGCGCGCGAGCCAGCTCGCCCATTTCGCGGCCCTGCTCATCGTGTTCGTGCGCCCCGATCTCTGGGCTCTTCTGCTCGGCCTCCTGGTCGGCAACCACGCTCTGCTGATGTCCCAGGGGCTCTGGCCCAAGAGTCGTTCCCTCGGCCCGAATCGGCTCGGTTTCGATGCGACGACGACCACCGTCGCGCTGACCTTCGACGACGGACCCGAACCCGGACCGACCCAGGAGGTTCTGGAGCTCCTCCGAGCGACGGACCATCGTGCGACGTTCTTCCTCATCGGCGAGCGAGCGCGGCGGTACCCCGAGCTGGTGCGACGCATCGTCGAAGAAGGCCACGAGCTCGCCAACCACACAGAGAGTCATCCCTACTGGTTCTGCATCTATCCTCCATGGATGCTCCGGCGCGAAGTCGAGAGCTGTCAGCAGTTCCTTACGACCTTCGCAACGGTGCGCTGGTTCCGCGCCCCGGCGGGTCTGCGCAACGTCTTCTTGGAGCGCACGCTCGCCCTCTGCGGCCTCCACCTGGCGACCTGGACTCATCGCGGCTTCGACACGGCACGCGGTGACGCGGAGCGAGTACTCGGCGACCTGAGCCGCGACCTCGAGCCCGGCTCGGTGCTCCTCCTGCACGACGCCGGCAGCGCGCAGACAGCGGAGGGGCGACCGGTGACGCTCGCCGTGCTTCCGGAGCTGCTCGAGGAGCTCGAGATTCGGGGACTGCGCTCGGTCACGCTCTCCGACGCACTCGCCTCCGAAACCTCGGCCTCCGCCTCGCCCGTCGGCCCCGCGGCTCCGGCTTAGACTGCTCCCAAAGTTCCGCGAAACGCTCAGACTCAACGGAAGGAGCCGTCATGGCCTACGAATTCATCGAAGTGGTCACCGAGAACCACATCACCGTGATCACCATCAACCGCGCCGAGGTGATGAACTCGCTGCATCCAGCAGCCAACCACGAGCTCGATCGGGCCTTCAACAACTTCGCCGAGGACGACGACCAGTGGGTCGGCATCGTCACCGGCGCCGGGGAGAAGGCGTTCTCGGCGGGCAACGATCTCAAGTTTCAGGCGGAGAACGGCAGCAAGGTGCTGCGCGAGCAGATGAAGGGGCTTACCGGCGGCTTCGGCGGCATTACGCGCCGCACCGACCTCTTCAAGCCGCTGATCGCCGCCGTCAACGGCTTCGCCCTCGGCGGCGGCTTCGAGATCGTCATGGCCTGCGACATCGTCATCGCCTCCGAGGCGGCGAGCTTCGGTCTGCCTGAGCCGCGCGTTGGCCTGCTCGCGGCGGCCGGAGGCGTGCACCGCCTGCCGCGCCAGCTCTCCTTCCATCAGGCGATGGGCATGCTGCTCACGGGCCGCCGCGTCAGCGCGGCAGAGGCCTTGGACATGGGACTGGTCAACCAGGTCGTTGCACCCGACGCGCTGCTGTCGACCGCGCGGGAGTGGGCGGCTCAGATCCTCGAGTGCTCCCCGCTTTCGATCCGCGCCACCAAGGAAGCCGCGCTGCGCGGTCTCGGCATGCCGCTCGAGCAGGCCGTCGACATGACCTTCCCCGGCCAGCTCGTCATGCAGGCGTCAGAGGACTTCGTCGAGGGTCCCAAGGCCTTCGCCGAGAAACGCAAGCCCGACTGGAAGGGACGCTGAGCCGACTCTTCAGACGTCAGCGGTCAGCAGCAGTCGGCGCTCGGTCAGGTCGTCGATGCGGTCGACATCGACCGCGACGCCGATTCCCGGCTCCGTCGGCACGCCGACGGTGCCGTTCTCGTCCATGTCCCACTCGGGCGCAACCACGTCCTGCGCCCAGTAGCGCCTCGATGGACTGACGTCACCCGGGATCTTGAAGTTTGGGAGTGATGCCAACGCCACGTTGTAGGCGCGCCCGACGCCGCTCTCCAGCATGCCGCCGCACCAGACCGGTAGTCCCGCAGCCTCGCTGACATCGTGGATCGCCTTCGACTCGGTGAAGCCGCCCACGCGCCCCGGCTTGATGTTGACGATGCGTCCCGCATCGAGACGGATCATGTCCTCGGCCTTGCCGACGTCGGTGATCGACTCGTCGAGGCAGACGGGTGTGCGCAGTCTTTCCTGCAGCGCTGCGTGACGAACGACGTCGTCCCAAGCGAGGGGCTGCTCGATCATCACCAGGTCGAGATCGTCGAGACGGCAGAGGTGATCGAGGTCTTCTAGACCGTAAGCGTTGTTGGCGTCGGCCATGAGCGGCGCTTCGGGACCGAGCGCCTCGCGCACCGCGTGCAGATACTCGAGATCCTTGCCCGGTTTGATCTTGATCTTGATCTTCCGGTAACCCTCTTCGAGCGACGTCCGTGCCTTCTCCACCAGAGCCGCGGGAGACTCCTGGATGCCGAGCGAAATGCCGGTCTCGATGCGGTCCCGCGACCCGCCGAGCAGCTTGCTCAGCGACACGCCCTGGCGCACCGCCTCGAGTCCCCAACAGCCCATCTCGAGACCGGCGCGAGCCATGCGGTGGCCGCGGAGATCACGCCCGAGAGCTTCATCGACTGCCGAAGGCGAAACGTGCTCCTGCCCGAGCAGACGTGGAGCGAGCCAAAGCTCGATCGCCTGCCAGTTGGTGTCGATCGTCTCCGGCGAGTAGTTCGGCAGCTCACCGGCCACGCACTCGGACCAGACCTCGGTACCGTCGGCGTCGACCAGGTGGAGCAGCAGGATGCGACGCATCGTGGTGAAACCCGAAGAGATCGCGAAGGGCTCCTTCAAAGGCAGGTGGATCTCGCGCAGCTCGATCGACTTGAGGCAAATCGTCATGGTCCTCTCTCTCCAGGCATCATGAATCGCGGGTCAGACGATAGGCGTAGCCGTTGGTCGAGCGGGAGAAACCGTCGACCCGAAAGCCCGACTCCATCAGCGCGGTGAGCGCCTTCTGGGTCCCATTGCGCCAGGACTGCGCTTCGTCTCCAGCCGTGGCCTTGAGCGCGTCGATGTCGGGCGGAATCTCGACCCAGGCCCGGTGCCCCTCGTGGGCACGATCCAGCCCGTGGGCGCTGCGGCCGTCGACGATCACGTCCTCGCTCTCGGGCGGGGGCGTCAAGCGGGTCGCTTCCCGCCCTCGGCGAGAGGCGACGTCGTTACTCGCGATCTCCCAGCCGACGATGAACCGATCCGTACCGAGACCGCTGTGCAATTCGCTCCCGGTGTCCGCGCCGTACATGTCGATGACGTACTCGACCGGCAGAGCTCCCAGCCGGTTCAGGTTCAGGTTCGCGTTGCGCGCGATCAGCGGATCGTAAGTCCAGTAGACGACCTCGACGCCGAGCTCGAGTAGCTGCTCTCGTTGAAACCACTTCAGGTCCCTGCCCAGTCCCAGACCGCGCGCTTCAGGCCGCACAGCCAGCATGTGCGACCAGTTGGCGGCCCGGCCGTGACGCAGGCCGGTGAGGCCGTACACAAAGCCCAGCATGCGGTCGTCGTCGTCGAAGGCGCCCGCCGCCACACCGCCGACCTTCTGCGAAATGCGGACGATCGTCGGCGGAACGAGCTCACGGAAGTCCTCGCCCCAGGTGAGACGCTGGAGGTCGAGGCACTGCTCGTAGTCAGCTTCGCTCTCGAGACTCCGAAGGGCGAGCCCGCTCGGGTACTGATCGCTCTGCGGCATGGCGGATGTCTATCAGAGTCCGCCCCTGGGTCGCAGACGAAACGACCGGCCCGAAGGCCGGTCGTCAGGGGCGCTCGAGCCGTGTCGCGATCAGGGTTCCGACGTCTCGCAAGGAAAGGCTGACGTATCCGTTACGGCAGCGGAAGCCTCGCCGAGAGGGTTGGTGTACGTGGCCACGCGATCGGTCTCCAGATCGGTGACGGTGAGGGTGTACTGAATGTTCGTCGACGCGGCTGAAAAGACCCACTGGTGACCGGTGACAGCGCAGCCGTCGATGACCTTCACCAGGACCTCCCAGTTGTCCTTGTCGAAAAAGAAGAAGACGCCGGAGTCGTCGGTGCGCAGCGAGCTGACCCGGGCCTGCCCGGTGTTGCCGTCGAAGTCTTGCCAGTCGATGGTGACCTTGAAGCGCCCTTCGCGCAGACAGAGCTCCGTGTCCGTTGTCGCACAGGTGGACATGGACTGCGCGACGCGCTGCTGAGCAAGAAGGAACTGAAAGCCGTTGAAGACGGCGGACTGCGGCCAGTTGTTGTGAGCGAAGCCCGGCAGGGTCTCTTCCTCCCACTCGACGCCAAGACCGCCCCACTGCGCAGCGAGCTGGTTGTGGGCCTCGGGAAAGTCGGGGTCCTCCTGGCCGTAGTACATGCGGATCGGTGCCGTGTAGATCGGATCGACGACGTCCCGGACCGGCAGGTACGGTGCATTCATCGTGAAGACGCCGCTGTAGCTCGAGTCGGGATCGAGATAGGCCAGAAGGTAAGCGTAGCCGCCGCCGGCGCTGTGACCGGCGATCGCGATGCGCTGCTCGTCGATCTCCATCTCCGTGAGCATCTCGGCCAAAGAGTCGCGGGCGGGCGCGCGGGGGGAGCCGCACCCCCCACCCCCGGGGGGGGGACGCATAGGGCTGTAGAGCCAGGCGGGGAGGGGTTGTTGCGGGGAAAAGAGGGGTGCGCGG